>CAMJHP010000003.1 GCA_946405575.1 uncultured Bacteroidales bacterium
ATGAAATTGTTTGGGATGTTAGGCATATTGATGCTCAAGCCGTTGAAAGTGCAATATAGGAAAGCATTCTCGCCAATCGAGGTCACGGAATTGCCGATGGTCAACGTGCCGTTGAATCTAGTGCACCCAGCGAAAGCATCCTCGCCAATCGTGGTCACGGAATTAGGGATGGTAAGGCTTCCAGTGAAGCCGTCACAAAGGTAGAAAGCATCATTGCCTATCGAGGTCACAGAATTACCGAGGGCCAAGGTGCCGACAAAGCCATGGCATCCAGAGAAAGCTTCATCTCCTATCGAAATCACGGAATTGCCAATGCTCAAGTTTCCATTGAAACCATCGCATTGATAGAAGGCAATTTCTCCTATCGTGGTCACGGAATTCGGGATGGTCAAGTTACCCGTGAAACCATGGTTGCCATAAAAAGCCGCATAACCAATCGAGGTCACCGAATTGCCAATGGTTAGCGTACCATCGAAACCACTGTAATTAAAGAAAGCATAATCACCTATCGAGGTCACGGAATTGCCTATGATGAGCGAGCCACTGAAATTGGCAGCCAATCTACCTCTAAAGCTTTCAGGGATGTTAGGCATGTCAACATTCAAGTCGTTGAAAGTGCAACCCATGAAAACATTTTCGCCAATATCGGTCACGGAATTGGGGATGATCAGCGAGCCTGTCAAGCCATTACAGCCCTTGAAAGCATAATCGCCTATTTTTGTCACGGTGTAAGTTACGCCATTATGGGTTACACTAGAAGGTAAGGTGATGCTCCCCGTGGGTTTGGTGTATCCATCCCAAGGATTTGTAGTGCTTGTTCCCGGATAGGTTATCTCCACATAATGATTGGTGGCATCAATGATGTTGTAATAGAACGTCTTCCCATAGTATGTTGCTGAGAAGTTGTACGCATACGCCGTTCCCATGCCCAAACTGAGGGCAAGGAGGAGGGCGAAGACTCCTTTCTGATGTTGTAGAGCTCTTTTCATAATGTGTTATTTTTGTTGGTTGATATTTGCAGAAAAAAGACGCTACAAATATAGAGACGAAAATATGATTTTCAAAGTATTTTTTGATACTATCCCAAAACGGAGATTCCGAAAAAAGAAACAAAGAAATAACAAAAATGGCACAAAAAAAGCCTCGAGTTTTCCCGAGGCTTTCTGGATTCATTTGTAAACTTCAATCTTATTTGCCGCCATCCAAAGCTTTGACTTCTTCCATCATATTCAATTTCACGTAGATGGAACGCAGCACGTTCTTCACGTCGTCGGAAGGCTGTGCGTCATAAGCGCTCTTCAAATAAGGAAGACCTGTACGCAACAGCTCATTACCTTGTTCGATCAGGTTATTGTACTGTTCCTGTTCGGCTTTCGAGAAACCAGTGATTTCGTTAGCCTGTTCAATGTATTTGTTGGCCATGGTTGTGTAGAGCACACCAATGTTGTAAGTGGCATCGTAGTAGTCTGGGTTGATGGCGAGTGCATCTTCATAGAACTTGCGAGCCTTTTCCACATCGTAAACATCCTTGTTGTTCTCATCGCCATAGATAGTACCGAGCACGAAGAGCAGCTGGGCGTTTTCGGGATCGAGTTCACGGAGTTTGTTGAGGTCTTCGACAGCTTCGGCACCTTTGCCCTCCTTCAGATAGGCGTTGACTTTCTCAAGAATCAGGCCAGCATCGCCAGGGTTCTTTTCCAAACCAGCGTTAATCATAGCCATAGCTTGTTCGGCATTGCCCATACCGTTGTAGCAAGCGGCAAGATGCTTGTAGACATCCACACCTTCAACACCACTATCCTTCAACTCGTTGAAGTAATTCAGAGCAGTGTTGTAGTCTTGAGCTCTCAGTGCGGAAGTGGCAGAGAAGTTCAGCATATCGTTGGCATCGGGACTACCCAGTGACTTGGCGATGTCGTAAGCCTTCTTGAACATGGGAGCGGCATCGGCAAACCTACCGGTGTTGTAGTCGTCGGCACCTTTAGTATAATAGGTGTTCATCACATTACCCACACGCTGGTAGATTTCCTGCTTGTTGTCCTCGAGGAACTCCGGATTCTTCATGCAGTTCATCAGCGATTCATAGACGACTTCCAACGCATTGGGAGCCTTGGCTCTCAGAGCCTCGTCACTTGATTGGATGATGTTCTGGTAGATGGCGGCACGATACAACCAAGCCTGAGCCTGATCGTTCGGCTTCATACCAGCAAATTGTTCATGGTTGACGCACTTTTCAATGGAAGCCATAGCTTTTTCGTATTGGCCATTCTTGTTGTACATGTAGGCGTCGGTTCTGTCTTTCTTTTGGGCCATCATCACGTTGGCGGTGAGCAGGACGGCCAGCAAAATCATTACTTTTTTCATTTTTTTCAATTATTTAAAGTTTGACAATTTTCGATTAACTATTTTCCTTACAATTATTGTTCCAAAGTGGTTTCAGCGGAATTTTTTGGCTCTTCGGTCGGCTCTTCGACAGGCTCAGTGACCTTGTTTCCATCAGGGGTCAGCCCTTCGACAGGCAGAGGAGCCTCCGTCTCTTCGGGTTCGTCCTCGTGCTCCACCTTGGTGACGGCGGCAATTTCGTCCGTACCACGCAAGTCGATGAGTTTCACACCTTGGGTAGCACGACCCATCACGCGCAACTTACTGACAGCCATTCTGATAACGATACCCGACTTGTTGATAATCATCAGGTCTTCGTCGTCGGTCACGGCCTTGATGGCGATGAGGTCGCCAGTCTTGTCGGTGATGTTCAAGGTCTTCACGCCCTTCGCGCCACGGTTGGTGATGCGGTAGTCCTCGATGTCGGAACGCTTGCCGAAGCCCTTTTCTGAAACGACGAGCACCGTCTGTTGCGGATCGTTGATGCACACCATACCAATGACTTCGTCTTCGGGCGAGCCTAAAGTAATGGCTTTCACACCCGTAGCGGTACGGCCCATCGGACGGACGGTCTGCTCGTTGAAGCGAACGGCCTTGCCCGAACGGACAGCCATCAGCACTTCATCGTTGCCGCTGGTGAGGCAAGCCTCCAGCAACTGGTCGTCCTCGCGGATGTTGACGGCGATGATGCCGTTTTGGCGGATGTTCTTATATGCAGCCAAGTTGGTCTTCTTGATGATACCCTTCTTGGTGCAGAGGATGATGTAGTTGTTTTCAAGGTAGTCCTCATCGCTCATGCTCTTCACGTTGAGGTAGGCCATCACCTTGTTGTCTTTGTCAAGCGGCAACAGGTTCTGGATGGCGCGACCTTTGCTGTTCTTACCCTCTTCAGGAATCTCGAAGGCTCTGAGTTTGTAGCACTTACCTTGTTCGGTGAAGAAGAGCAGATGGTTGTGATTGGTAGCCGTGAAGATGTGTTCGATGAAGTCGGTGTCGCGGGTGGCAGAGCCTTTCGAGCCCTTGCCGCCACGGCTTTGCACGCGGTATTCGGTCAGCGGGGTACGCTTGATGTAACCGAGACGCGAGATGGTGATGACCACGGCATCGTCGGCGATAATGTCTTCCATACGGAATTCACCGGCGGCAGGCACGATTTGGGTACGGCGGGCATCGCCATATTTCTCTTTGATGACCGTCAGTTCGTCCTTGATGATTTGGAATTGCAATTCCTCATTTTGTAGAATTTCGTGGAAATGCTTGATGTGTTCGTGGATTTCGTCCAACTCGTCCAAGATCTTTTTGATTTCGAGACCGGCCAACTGACCGAGGCGGTAGGCCACGATGGCACTGGCTTGCGGATCGTCGAAGCCGAACTTGTCCATGATGGCTTGCTTGGCTTCGGGTGTGCCGCCCTTACAGGCGCGAATGGTGGCGATGATTTCGTCCACGATGTCGATGGCGCGGGCCAAACCTTCCAAGATATGGGCACGGTCTTCAGCCTTCTTCAGCTCAAAACGCGTACGGCGCAGGATAATTTCGTGACGATGGGCCACAAAATGCTCTATCAGCTGCTTGAGGTTCAAAGTATAAGGACGGCCATTGACCAATGCCACATTGTTCACGTTGAACGAGCTTTGCAGCGGGGTCATCAAATACAGCTTGTTCAGCACCACGTCGGGGTTGGCATCGCGTTTCAGTTCGTATACCACACGAATGCCTTTACGGTCTGACTCATCGCGGATGTCGGCCAGACCTTCCAACTTCTTCTCGTTGACAAGGTCAGCTGTCTTCTTGATCATCTCGGCCTTGTTGACCTGATAAGGGATGGAGGTGGCGATGATGCGCTCATGGCCATTGTGTTCCTCGAAGTGGGTCTCGCCACGGAGGACGATGCGTCCCCTACCCGTCTCAAACGCCTCGCGCACACCTTCGTAGCCGTAGATGACGCCAGCGGTCGGGAAATCGGGGGCCTTGATGTATTGCATCAGCTCCTGCGTGGTGATTTCGCGGTTGTCGATATAGGCGATGATGCCGTCGACGCATTCGCTGAGGTTATGGGGAGCCATGTTGGTGGCCATACCCACGGCAATGCCATTGGTGCCATTGACCAACAAGGTGGGAATCTGCGTAGGAAGCACAGTGGGCTCCTGCAACGAGTCATCGAAGTTATTCTGGAAGTCGACGGTGTCCTTGTCAAGGTCGTCGAGCATCTCTTCTGCAATCTTCTGAAGGCGTGCCTCGGTGTAACGCATAGCGGCAGGGCTGTCGCCATCAACCGAGCCGAAGTTACCTTGGCCGTCGACCAAAGGATAGCGCAGTGACCACGGTTGGGCCATACGAACCATGGCATCGTAGACCGACGAGTCGCCGTGCGGGTGGTACTTACCGAGCACCTCACCAACGATACGGGCCGATTTCTTATAACCGCTGCGTGAGGTGACACCCAGTTCCTTCATGCCGTAGAGCACACGACGGTGCACGGGTTTCAAGCCGTCGCGCACGTCAGGCAAGGCACGCGAGATGATGACGGACATCGAATAGTCGATGTAAGCCGACTTCATCTGGTTCTCAAGATTGACTTTGATTATTTTTTCTCCTGAGAGTTCTTCAGGCATTTCGCCCTGATTTTCAGGATTGTTGATATTGTTATCGTCCATTTTTGGGTTCTAATTTTCTCTTTTACAAATAGGAGTGCAAAGATAGGGAAAAATTCCTTTGGTTCTGCAAAAAAGCGGATTTTGTTCCGTATTTTCACACATTAGCACAAGGCCGCCACCCGAGGAATACTTGACAGCCATTGAGCAATCTTGCTGTCTTTACGTACGGTCTGCATATTGTATCAGGTTTGAATGTTCATCATCCTATCGGCAGAAACGCCCAAAGCGGCCTCAAACATCAATGCCATTGTGGGCGAAAGCGACCGTTTGTCTGTCAACAATTCATTCAGGACAGAACAGGACAAATCCGCTGAATCTACTCGGTCGGATTGCAAATGCGACCGAAGAAAGAGCATCGTTTAACAATTTCAGGCTAGAAGCGATGTTTCTTGTCGCTGGTTTTGCCCTCGTTGTACAATTCGCTCAAATACTCTTTTTGACAGACAATTTGCATCCCACCAGTATTTGTCGCTGCAAAAAACAGAAAAACGTTTTGGATGTTCACTAATTTTGCGAACAGTTTTTGAAGCCAATGTAATCACAATGCGAAAAGCCGACATTGCTGCCGGCTTTTCATTGTGTTTCATATAGTTCATCGTGTAACGGAAACCTTCTTCACGGCAACGCCGCCTGCGGTTTCTATCCTGACAAGGTAAATCCCTGCCTTCTGTCCGCTGAAGTCGTATTCAAATGCATCGCCGACAACTTGGCCATCGAAGACAACTTGGCCAAGCATATTGCTGATAGAGACGTGTTTGATGCTTTCAGCTTCGATTTTCACAAGTCCATTGGTAGGGTTAGGATAAACAGCAACCTCAACGCTGTTGTTCTCACCGACCGAAGTCCCGCTATTCTTAAAGGTTGCCATAACAACCACCTCAAACGGAGGCATGGTGAAGCTGTATGTAGAAGCCGCCTTGCCCATAGGTGAAATGGGGATGATTTGCGTGGGGTCGTTGGCATTGACTACCTTTATCGAAACCAAGGCCATACCCGGATTGGGTGTAATGGTGATTTGAACCTCCTGCCCCATCTGCGCCTCCGTGACCGAAGGTGTAATGGTTCCTCCGTTGCCAACTACGCCGACATTGATTCCATAGGTATCGCAGTCCTCGATGATGTTGTTAAAGGGGAACATGTTCCAAACCGAGTAATAAGTGACACGCTTGCCGCACGACACCATAAGCACCGAGTTGTCCACAATATCCGAGAACGCACCCGCATCCAACACAGCAGGCGTAGGGCCAAGTGCTACCACGAAATGCACCGTATTGCAGCCCTTGAAGATGTTGGAGCCGATTTCTTGCACCTCTGGACCGATGTGGATGGTGGTGAGGTTGGGACAGTTGTAAAACACATCGTCATCTGACTCCAAATCCTTTTCCACATTGTAATATATCATATTCAGCCGAGGATTATCTGCAAACGCCTTTTCTTCAATGTATTTGACATTTTTTCCAATGCTAACCGTCGTCAGATAGTCAATTTCAGAGAAAAATCTCTCTGTAATGATTTCCACAGAATCTCCTATCACAATGGTTGTGATTCCCGTACATCCTGACCAAATAGAACCATCCCTATCACATACTTTTGCATCGAAATAGATTTCCTTTAATCCGGTACAATTTTTGAAAGCATTTCTATCAATAAATTGCACGGAACTTGGAATGGTCAAACTCGTGACACCGCTGCAACCTGAAAAAGCCGAACTGCCTATCTCAGTCACAGAATTACCAATGTTCAAACTACTGAAACAACTGCAATCCATGAAAGCAGAATTGCCTATCGTAGAAACAGCATTGCCAATGTTCAAACAACCGAAACCCCTACATCCTTCAAATGCGGAATCAGGAATGTTCTCCATATTAATATCCAAGCCATTAAAACTACAATCCTCAAAAGCATGTTCACCAATCATCGTCACTGAATTGGGCATTATCAGTTTGTTTGTGAAACCATTGCATCCTTTGAAAGCAAAAGAACCTATTTGAGTCAATGAATTACCCAATACCAAACTTGTGAATCCATTGCAGTTTTCAAATGCACCTGAATCACAATAATAAGGGTCATTGTACCCACTTTCAATAATTGTCACAGAATTAGGAATACGCAATTCGCCTGTGAAACCGCTGCAACCAGCGAAAGCGCCCTTACTTATTTCAACCACAGAATTGGGTATAATAAGATTACCAGTGAAGCCACTACAACCGCAGAACGCATTAGCTCCTATTCTAGTTAAAGAATTGCCTATAGTTACCTGTGTAAAGCCAGTGCAACCTTCAAAAGCACCTAAAGGTACTACTATACCTAAACCGTGACCTCCATCTCTAATCGTGACAACGGAATTGGTGATGGTTAGGCTACCCGTGAAGCCGCTGCAACCAGCAAAAGTACCTGGTAGTATTTCGGTCACAGAATTTGGGATAATTAGATTTCCAGAGAAACCACTGCATCCAAAGAAAGCTCCGTGTCCTATATAAGTCACAGAGTTTGGAATAATCAATTCACCTGTGAAACCACTGCATGCAAAAAAAGTACAATCTTCTATTTTTGTCACCGAATTGGGAATAGTCAAGCTTCCAGTAAACCCGCTGCAACCAGCGAAAGCATTGTTGCCTATTGATGTCACCGAATTAGGAATTGTCAGGCTTCCTGTAAACCCGATGCAGTTGGAGAAAGCACTAGAGCAAATCTGTCTTGTACCTTGAGCAATGTGCAACGAACCAGAGGGTTCACCTTTATATCCTATACAAGATCCGCCTAAATATAAAATACCATCTGGTTGGCTATCATACCAACCTGTTCCATTGAAAGCATATTCACCTATCAAGGTTTCCACATTGGAAACAACAATCGAGGACAAGCCTCTACAATTATAGAAAGATTGCGCGCCTATGGTGGTCACGGAATTGGGAATGGTCAAGC
The DNA here is from genome assembly GCA_946405575.1 of uncultured Bacteroidales bacterium. Lineage (GTDB taxonomy): Bacteria > Bacteroidota > Bacteroidia > Bacteroidales > F082 > Limimorpha. Next base: position 7,965 of record CAMJHP010000003.1, read on the forward strand.
TACTTGTGAAACCGCTACAGTTTTCGAAAGCACAATCGCCTATCTCAATCACGGAATTACCAATAGTAAGGCTGCCCGTGAAACCGCTGCAATTAAAAAAAGCCCCTTCGCCTATCGTAATTACGGAATTGGGAATGGTTAGGCTGCCTGACAATCCGTCACAATCAGTAAAAGCGTGATCTCCAATCGCGGTCACTGAATTGGGAATGGTCAATGAACAATCGCCATAGAAAGCATCATAGAAAGCATAGCCTCCGATTGCACTCACAACATACTCCCTACCCTCATAAGTCACGCTTTCAGGGATGATTAATGCTTCCAAAAATAGAGGGCCCCAATAGTCTATTACTGTTACAGATGTTCCATCTTTATTGACATCGTATTCCAAACCATCAACGATGAAGTTTTGGGATAGAACATCCCCCATCCCCGCCACACTCAGCAGCAGGACGAGCAGGGCGGCACGCAACGCCCTTTTCGTTTGTAAAGATTTTGTTTGCATATTACTTTGATTTTGATTGTTCTTGATTTGGTTAAACTTTCGTTTTTGTTGGGGCAAAAGTAGAAAATTTTCCATTGAATACCGCAAAAAAAGATAGTAATTCTTCAATTCTTCGTCTACAATTGAGAGCCAATCAACCAAGATAAGAATAATACAAGTTTTTGCTCGCAAACTTCGATAGATTACAAGTTTTTCGCTTGTAAAGTTCGATAGATTACAAGTTTTCCATACTTAAACTTCGATAGATCACAATAAAAAATCTGACTTTGGCACTGGCGTGACGCGGTTTTTGTTTGTACCTTTGCAGCCTGAATTTGAATAAACATGGCCGTTCCAACCATTGAAAGCGTGAAAGTAATCGAACAGCAGTTCAACACTGGTGAAGAACCCGTGTTGGTAACATGTTCGGATATGAGCACAAACGATTGTTTAAACGAAAACCTAAACCATGAATACTTTAAAATATAGTATCATTTACGCCGTTATTCGTTCTGAGATTTCAGAGCAACTGAGCGTTGGACTCATCATTGTTGATGGGGACACTTTGGAAGTGCGCTATTCACAAAAGAAACTGAATGCCTTAAAAACCTTATTTTCAGACAAAGAGTACCGATTTGTTTCTCGGGTAATCACTTCGCTCAAGAAGAACAAAAATATCAACTCTGTCGATGCTGTGAACTACCTTACGCGTTATTCAAACAACCTTATCGCTGTATCTCCTTTGCAGAGTATTGATGTGACCTCTACGGAGCAAAACAAGGAGTGGCTTTTTAGAAATTATGTTTATGATAGTTCCAAAGTGGTAGCATAAAACCATAGCGGCGCGGTTTTTGTTTGTATCTTTGCACGCTGAACGAGTCAGACAGAAGAAAAGTTGGGTATTTTATTAAAGTATTGATAATAAACTTATTATAATTATATGGATGCAAAATTCTCTCCCCGCGTTCGTGCCATTTTGTCACTTAGCCATCAGGAGGCACAACGTCTAGGGAACGCATACGTCGGGTTGGAGCACCTTTTTTTGGGTATGTTGAAGGAAGGCGGCAGCGCTGCCATCCGCATTTTGGAGAACCTCAACCTGAACATCGAAGTCTTTTCAAAGAAACTGGAAGCCTCGGTACGCACCGCCAACAGCAACCAAAACCCAGTTTTGGCATTGCCATTGACCAAGCAGGCAGAACGCGTGCTGAAGTTCACCTATATCATTGCCAAGGAGTTTCATTCGGAGATTGTCCGCTCCGAGCACCTTATGTTGGCTATCCTACACGAAAAGAACAACATCATCTCGCAAAACCTCGAATTCGAAGGCATCAACTACGATAACTTCAAGCAGGAGTTGCTGCGCTTTACGGCAGAAAACACCGACCCGCAGGATTCTGCCGAAGAATCGCAAGGCTATGCCTCCAATATCTTTGAGGATGACGACGAGGAAGACGACGATCTGATGAACGACATCCGGACGCAGCAGGAAAAGCCCAAGAAGACCAGCAACATCAAGAGCAAGACACCCGTGTTGGACAACTTTGGCCGCGACCTCACCAAGGCCGCCGAGGAGAATCGCCTTGACCCCATCGTGGGCCGCGAGCGTGAGTTAGAGCGCATCGCCCAAATCCTCAGCCGCCGCAAGAAAAACAACCCGATTTTGATTGGTGAGCCAGGCGTGGGCAAGTCGGCCATCGCTGAAGGCTTGGCCATCCGCATCGTGCAGCACCGTGTGCCGCGCACCTTATTCAATAAGCGAGTGGTCATGCTCGACATCGGCTCCATCGTGGCCGGCACCAAATACCGCGGCCAATTCGAGGAACGCATCAAGGCCATCCTCAACGAGCTGGAAAACAATCGCGATATCATCCTCTTCGTCGACGAGATTCACACTTTGGTCGGCGCAGGCAACGCCAATGGCTCCTTGGATGCAAGCAACATGTTCAAGCCCGCCTTGGCGCGCGGCGAGTTGCAATGCATCGGCTCCACCACCCTTGACGAGTACCGCCAATACATCGAGAAAGACGGTGCCTTGGAGCGCCGTTTCCAAAAAATCCTCGTCGAGCCCACCACGCCCGCCGAGACCATCGAAATCCTGAACAACATCAAACCGAGATACGAAGACCATCACTTGGTCACCTATACGCCAGAGGCTATCGAAGCCTGCGTGAAGCTCACCGACCGTTACCTCAGCGACCGTCATCTGCCCGACAAAGCCATCGATGCCTTGGACGAAGCAGGTGCACGCGTCCACATCAAGAACATCGACGTGCCGAGCGAAATCACCGAGCTGGAGAAACGCTTGGAAAAGGTGCGCAAGGACAAGAAAGCCGCCATCGCTGAGCAGAAGTTCGAGGAGGCGGGCATGTTCCGCAACGAGGAGGTGAAGATTATGGCCCAGCTTGAAGACGTCAAGAAGGCATGGGAGGACAATGCCGTTGCCCATCGCCAGCCCGTGACTGAGCAAAACGTTGCTGAGGTCGTCGCCATGATGACTGGCGTGCCCGTGCAGCGTATCGCAAAGAACGAAGGCGACCGTCTGATGCACATGGAGACCGAGTTGGCAGGCACCGTCATCGGTCAGGACGAGGCCATCAAGAAGGTGACCCGCGCCATCCGCCGCAACCGTGCCGGACTGAAAGACCCGAACAAGCCCATCGGCTCGTTCATCTTCCTCGGTCCAACGGGTGTCGGTAAGACCTATCTTGCCAAAGTACTGGCAAAGTTCCTCTTCGACAGCGAAGATGCCCTTATCCGCATCGATATGAGTGAATACATGGAGAAATTCGCCGTATCACGCCTCGTGGGAGCGCCTCCAGGATATGTGGGCTACGAAGAGGGCGGTCAACTCACCGAGAAAGTGCGCCGCAAGCCCTACTCCATTGTTCTTTTGGATGAAATCGAGAAGGCCCACCCCGATGTGTTCAACCTGTTACTCCAAGTCCTTGACGACGGCCAGCTGACCGACAGCCTCGGTCGCAAGGTTGACTTCAAAAACACCATCATCATCATGACCTCCAACATTGGTTCGCGCCAGCTGAAGGACTTCGGTCAAGGTGTCGGCTTCGGCACGCAGGCCAAGCTCAACGCAAAGAATGAGTACTCGCAGAGCGTGATTGACAACGCCTTGAAACGCACTTTCGCGCCCGAGTTCCTCAACCGTGTCGACGACGTGGTGATGTTCAATGCCTTGGACAAACAGGACATCCACAAGATCATCGAGATTGAAATTCGTCAGGTGGTAAAGCGCGTCGAAGAGATGGGCTATAAGATCGAAATCACCGAAAAAGCCATGGACTTCCTCGCCGAGAAGGGTTGGGACGAACAGTATGGTGCCCGTCCGCTGAAGCGTGCCGTACAGAAGTATGTGGAAGACGTTTTGGCCGAGGCCATCATCTCTGCCAACCTCCACATCGGCGACACCATCAGCATTGACCTCGACGACAAAGGAGAAGAGACCATCGTCAACGTCATCCCCACAGAGAAGAAACTCCTTGAAGAAGCGCAAGTCTGATGAACTACGACTTCAAGAAACATATCAGCAGCAAAATCTTTAAGGTGATTGCATACGCCTCCAATGAGTTAGGCTATAAGACCTATGTCATCGGCGGTTATGTGCGCGACATCTTATTGCGCCGCCCATCGAACGACATCGATGTAGTCACCGTGGGCAGCGGCATCACTTTGGCCAAGAAGGTTGCCTCTCTCCTACCTGGCCACAAAGAAGCCAAATATTATGGCGCTTTCGGCACGGCAATGATTCGCTTCGACGGAATGGAGGTTGAATTTGTGGGCGCAAGGAAAGAATCCTACGACCGCAACAGCCGCAAGCCTGTGGTGGAAAATGGCACTTTGGAAGACGACATCAGCCGCCGCGACTTCACCATCAATGCTATGGCACTGAGCCTCAATGCCGAGGACTTCGGTACACTCATTGACCTTTACAACGGTATGGGCGATATGGAGGAATTACTTTTGAGGACACCTTTGGATCCCGACATCACTTACTCCGATGACCCCTTGCGTATGATGCGTGCCGTGCGTTTTGCCTCACAACTGAAATTCTACATCGAGCCAGAGTCGTTCGAAGCCATCAAACGCAACGCCGAGCGCATCAAAATCGTCTCGATGGAACGTGTCACCGAGGAACTGAACAAAATCATCCTCTCGCCCAAGCCTTCCATCGGCTTCAAGCTATTGGATGAAAGTGGTTTGCTGAAACTCATTTTCCCGCAACTTTGCCAATTGAAAGGTGTGGAAGTCGTCCAAGGCCGAGGCCACAAGGACAACTTCCTACACACCTTGCAAGTGCTTGACCAGGTTGCCGAGAAGAGCGACGACCTCTGGCTGCGCTGGGCGGCATTGCTGCACGACATCGCCAAGCCCCAGACCAAGCGCTGGGAGGACGGCACGGGCTGGACCTTCCACGGCCACGAGTTCAAAGGCTCAAAGATGGTATCGAAAATCTTCGCTGCCATGAAGTTGCCATTGAACGAAAAAATGAAATATGTGGAGAAGCTCGTGCTCCTTCACCTTCGCCCCATCATTTTGGCCGAGGACATCGTCACCGACAGTGCCGTGAGAAGGCTTTTGTTTGACGCTGGCGACGACATCGACGACCTTATGCTGCTCTGCCATGCCGACATCACCTCAAAGAACGAGGAAAAAATCAAAAAATACCATCACAACTTCGAGATAGTGCAGGAAAAACTGAAAGAGATTGAGGCCAAAGACCACCTGCGCAACTGGCAGCCTCCCATCGACGGCATCGCCATTATGGAAACCTTTGGAATCCCTGAGGGACGCGAAGTGGGTGTTATCAAGAACGCCATCCGGGAAGCCATTCTCGACGGCATCATCGGGAACAATTTTGATGAGGCTTACGCCTTTATGAAAGAGGAAGGTCAAAAACTCGGTCTCAGCGTGGTGAAGGAAATCCAAGAGCCGATTGTTGTTGCTAACAATGGACCAGTGCCAAATAAACTATAAAGCTTATGACACGTTTTACGTCACTGCGAGGAACGAAGCGGTCCAGAAAAACCATTAATTCCTGGATTACTTCGTCGTTCCTCCTCGCAAATCACGATTCGGTGATGCGAAGCGAGTCAATGACTTAAAACGACACAGTTATTCTACCATGAAAACCCTCATCGTCATCGCCGGCCCCACAGCATCGGGAAAGACCGCCTTCTCCATCGAGTTGGCCAAGGCCTTGAATACCGTCATCCTCTCTGCCGACAGCCGTCAATTCTATAAGGAGATGAGTATTGGCACAGCCGCTCCCACCAAAGAGGAACTGAGCCAAGTCAAGCACTACTTCGTACACCACATCAGCATCGAGAACAAATATGACGTGGCCGACTATGAACGCGATGCCATACAATTATTGGACGAACTCTTCAAAACTCACGACGCTGTCATCATAACGGGTGGTTCCGGCCTTTTCATTGACGCGGTCTGCAACGGCATCGACGCCATACCAGATGTGCAGCCCGAAATCAGGGAAAAAGTGCAAAAACTGTTGGACGAAGACGGCCTGAATGCCTTGCAAGATGAAGTCCAGCGCCTCGACCCTGAGTATTTCGCTATCGTTGACCAACAGAATCCCCGCAGGTTGCAACGCGCATTGGAAGTCTGTTACCAAACAGGACAACCTTTCTCCTCTTTCCGCAGCGGCAACACCGTCAAGCGCGACTTCGACATCAAGAAATACGCCTTGCTTTGGGACCGCCAAGTTCTCATCGAGCGCATCGACAAACGTGTGGACATAATGATGAAGCAAGGGCTACTTGATGAAGCCAAGGCACTCTATCCCAGAAGGGATTTGAACGCACTCAACACCGTAGGCTACAAGGAACTCTTCGCTTATTTCGACGGGCAATGCACCCTAAAAGATGCTGTAGAGCAAATCAAAATCCACACGCGGCAGTACGCCAAGCGGCAGATGACATGGCTAAAAAAAGACAGCAGTTACAAATGGATTACTTCTGATGAAATATTGTCATTTTAGAAGCTCCATAGACCATTTCCGAAAAGCAAATCACTTCAGACAAGCAGATGAGCATATTTAGTTTACATATTGGGCATAAGACTACGTGACTGCTAGACTGCTAGATGCGAGACTACGTGACATTGGTTTGTCTCGAAGTCCCATATCCAGAAGTCATAGGATAATGCAGTTTAGTTTTGAACAGTTACTTACTTGATTCTTTTACGAAAGAAAAATTAATACTGATACCCAGGGCGCACTGGCCGGACACAAGAACCATAACGGCGATTGCAACCATCCACATAGAAATAGCCCGTATTAAAGCAGAAGTATTTCGCATCATTTGAGCGAACCATATCTACCCAATTCGACCAGTAATAACCGCAAGTTCCAACATTGTTGAGATTACCATCGCTGCGGTAACCAGTAGCAGGAAGGAAGATACTATTGCCGTTCGAAGCAGTAAAAAGTCGCCCGTTGACACCATTACGGGTTGTCCAAGTATGGGTTGTGTTTTGATATAGTTCCTGCCACTCTTCCTTGGAGGGCGTATGCCAGTCAGAGCCCCAATTAGCTGAAGCGGCATCGTCCTCTGGCAGTAGGATGTACATAACATCAGAATAACCATTGTAACCATAGCTGGCATTGATACAATACTTGGTAAGGGTGGTATAGGTACCCATACAATACTGGTAAGTATTCCAGTTGTAAGTGCTCTTAGGTTGAGTCTCTCCCCAAGCGAAATAGTCACCATAGTCTTCCGGCGCATCGGCTCCCACATTGCAAGTTGCCCACATAATGCCACTCGGCAAGCCAAGATCCACGTACTCATGTACAGCAACGCCGTTAGCATCAGGGGTAGAGAAGCTCACCTCTTCGCCATAAACAAGACCAAATTCCGTAACGGCATACGAACGCACATAATAAGTAGTGTTGGGTTGCAAGCCCCAAAGCGTGCTACTGAAACTGCCTACACCCATATCATTGGAGATATGGTTACCGTTAATGTCGGGATTAGGAGACGTGCCCCAACACACCCCTCGCAAGAACACATGGCCGTCATTTTGCAACATCACTGTTCCACCTGCCACCGCACTCACAGGGGTAACATTCGACGGTGCGTCAGTCACAAGCTCAACTGGGGACGGGTATGCAAAGACAAAACTAACCATTTCGGTACGTGTCGAGAAATACATATATCCACACCCCGGTTTAAATCGGTTGACACCGCCTCTCCAAATGCCATTTAAGTAAAAGGAAGTACTCGTCTGCGACTTGATATGGTCGCCATCCACTGGCTCAAAATCGCCCAATGCATCTTCTACATCCATCTCCCAAGTATAAGGATAACAGATCCAATTCCAGCCAGGGTATAGGTCAACCGTCACTTCTTGAGCCTTCAAGCCCGAGCCAATAAACAGTAAGGCAAACAAACTCATTAAAAAAAACGTATTATTCTTCATAATGGCAAAAATTTAATCATATTAAGTATTTAGAATATCTTCTGATAAAAAGCAATTGTACTATTGGTATTCATATCCTTTCATAAACCAAAACTAAAGCTTTTATGTCTTAATCCCGTAATACCTCATCAACCCGTCGGCTGGCGCCTGTATAACCTCGCCCATCGTAAGTCCATAATTAGCTAGGCTTTCCTTCAAGAAATCCCTAAAAACGAAAGCCACTGAACCCACTAAACATATTTTCATCGACTTACTTTGCTCAAAACAAAGGATAAAAGCCTCTACAAAAGCTTTGAAGCAAGCTTTCACCAATTCTTGAATATAAGGATGAGTTCGGTTTTTATCAGCGAACTGGGCAAAAGCGGCCACATATTTCGACGGCTGGCCTTTATGATAGACATTATCGAGAAAATCATCCAATTCCAGATTATAGGTGGCTTTGAACTCATACCTCAAGTCCTCTGGCATAAAGTGATAAAAATAAGCTCTCACCAACTCCTTACCAATGTGCATTCCACTGCCTTCATCACCAACTATATAACCCAATGAAACCGCTCTCTCAACAATGCTTTCCCCATCATAAACGCAAGCATTTGAACCTGTACCCAAAATGCAGGCAATACCTTTTTCATGACCCAACAATGCATGGCAAGCGGCCATCAGGTCATGGTTGACATCAATTTCAGCATTTGGAAAGTACTGCTGAAAAACATCTTTTATCAAACGACAATTCGGTCCATAACCACAACCTGTGCCGTAATAATGAACGGATTGGATGTCGTTTGGTCTACACACAAGATGATGTGTCTTTACATATTCAACCAAACTATCAAGACATTGTCTTTCAGAATAATTTGGATTGAACCCTTCCGTCGTAAAACGCTGAAAAACAGCATTTCCATCATAGGCAATCCAATCCATTTTAGTCGAACCAACATCGAGAATAAGCTCCATAGGCAAAATATTATCGCGCAAAAATAGAGAAAATTACAATAAACCAAATGTTTTTTTTAGTTTTGCAGCCCATTTATGCTTCGAAAAGCTCAGCAAACACGAAGCTGCAACTGATGTTGAACCATTAAAAAAACTGCAATGAGAAAATGGCGCATTGAAGACTCCGAGGACCTTTACAACGTGAAAGGCTGGGGAGGTAGTTATTTTTCCATCAACGAAAAGGGCCATATGGTTGTGACCCCTAAGGAAGGCTGTGCATCAGTCGACCTGCCAGAACTTGTTGACGAACTGTCACTTAGGGACGTATCAGCCCCTATGCTGCTGCGTTTCCCCGACATCCTCGACGATCGCATCAACAAGATTGACTCCTGCTTCAAGGAGGCTGCCAAGGAATACGAGTTCCATGGTCAGAACTTCGTGGTGATGCCCATCAAGGTGAACCAGATGCGCCCCGTGGTCGAAGAAATCGTCAGCCACGGCAAGAAGTGCAACATCGGTCTGGAGGCTGGCTCCAAGCCTGAGCTCCACGCCATCATCGCCCTCGGCACCGACTCCGACTCTCTCATCGTATGCAATGGCTATAAAGACGAGGAGTTCATAGAATTGGCCTTACTCGCTCAAAAGATGGGGCGAAAAATCATCATCGTCATCGAGAAACTCAATGAGCTGAAGGTTACGGCTAAAATTGCCAAACGTTTGAAAGTCACCCCCAACCTGGGTGTGCGCATCAAATTGGCCAGTTCCGGTGCTGGCAAATGGGAGGAATCGGGCGGCGACGGCAGCAAGTTCGGCCTCACCTCTTCCGAATTACTCGAAGCACTTGACTTTCTTGAAGAACATGACATGAAAGACTGCCTAAAGCTGGTGCATTACCACATCGGCAGCCAGGTCAGCAAGATCAAGAAAATCAACGTGGCCTTGCGTGAGGCGGCACAGTTCTACGTGCAACTCTACAAGATGGGTTACCATATCGAATATGTGGATATGGGCGGCGGCCTCGGCGTCGACTACGACGGTACCAGTTCCAGCAGCGCGAGCTCTGTCAACTACAGCATCCAAGAGTACGCCAACAACGCCATATACACCATCGTGGATGCCTGCGACAAGAATGAACTCCCCCACCCCAACGTCATCTGCGAGTCAGGCCGCGCCCTGACAGCACACCACTCTGTGCTCATCTTTGAAGTGCTAGAGAAGACCTCCTTACCCGAATGGGACGACGATGAAGAGCCTGAGGAAAACGACCACGAACTCATTAAGGAACTTTACGAATCGTGGGACGAGCTGACCAAGAGCTCTTCCTTGGAGATATGGCACGATGCCCAGGAAATCCGCGAGGAGGCACTCAACCTGTTCAGCCTAGGCCTGCTCGACCTCAAGTCGCGTGCCAAGATTGAACGTCTGTTCTGGAGCATCGCCCGTGAGGTGAACCACATCGCCAACAGTCTGAAGCGCGTGCCCGAGGACTTCACTTCCCTGCCGAAGCTCTTGGCCGACAAATACTTCTGCAATTTCTCACTGTTCCAGTCGCTGCCCGACCTCTGGGCTATCGACCAGCTCTTCCCCATCATCCCCATCCAAAGACTTGACGAGAACCCGACCCACCTTGCCACCTTGCAGGACATCACCTGCGACAGCGACGGCAAAATCACCAACTTTGTCGCCAAGTCGACACAGCACACCATCCCGCTGCACGCCTTCGGCGAGAAAGAACATTATTATATAGGTGTGTTCCTTGTGGGTGCCTATCAAGAGATTTTGGGCGACCTCCACAACCTGTTTGGCGACACCAATGCAGTGCATATTTCTGTGGATGAAAAAGGGTATTATATCGACCAAGTCATCGATGGCGAGACCGTTGCCGATGTGTTGGAATATGTACAATACAGTCCGAAGAAACTTGTCCGCACGGTGGAGACCTGGGTCACCAAGTGCGTCAAAGAGGGCAAAATCACCGTTGAGGAAGGCAAGGAATTCTTGTCGAACTACCGGTCGGGATTGTATGGGTATACTTATTTGGAGTGAATCTTCAAACACCCAAAAAAACATAACAATGACCGCTTCCACACTGGATGGAGCGGTCATTGTTATGTCTACAAGCCATAGTCATCAAGCGAACATCTTGTCGATGACATCCTTGTACTTATTGGCGATGACTTTACGTTTAGCCTTCAGCGTAGGTGTCAACAAACCGTTTGCAATACTCCATTCGTCGGCAAGCAAGACGTGTTTCTTGATTTTCTCGGTCTCTCCCAAACCTTTGTTCAACTCATTGACTTCCTTGGCAAAGCGTTTCAACACATCAGGATTTTTAATCATCTCCTCATTGGTGGTGTAGGGAATCTTCTCCTCTGCACACCATGATTTCAAGTCAGCAAAGCTCGGTATGATAAGCGCACCTGCAAACTTTTGGTTTTCACCTACTACCAAAACCTGCTCAATCAGTTTAGAAGAGCTAAACTTGGCTTCAATGACATCGGGATTGATGTATTTACCGCCTGAGGTCTTGAAAAGGCTCTTGATGCGGCCTGTGATTTTCAGCTGATTGAATTGGTTAAACTCACCCATATCGCCCGTGTGGAACCAGCCATCTTCATCTATGACTTCCTTGGTCAGTTCAGGCTGCTTATAGTAGCCCATCATTACATTGTGTCCACGACAAATAATCTCGCCATTGTCCGCAATCTTCACTTCCACACCTGGCAGGGGCTGACCCACATACCCAACTTCACGGCCATGAGGGCTACGGTTACTAACGGCAAGCACAGGTGATGTTTCAGTCAAGCCATAACCTTCGAAAACCGGCATTTTAATAGCAGAGAAAAATCCCGCAATCTTTTGTGAAATGGCGGCCGCACCAGAGACTATGATGTCGAAGTTTTCCGCTCCAATGTTAGCCCTAATTTTGGAATAAACGAGTTTGTCGGCAATTCTCAGTTTCAAATCATAGAACCAATGACGACTTGAAGCTTCGATCTTGTATCGTTCACCGAGGTGCAAAGCCCAGAAGAAAATCGCCTTGGCAACACCTTTCTGTTTTTTACCCGACTGATAAATTGCATCATAGAAACGTTCAAGTACTCTTGGCACAGCACACATCATTGTTGGATGAATGTCACGCATATCGTTGGCGATGGTAGCCAAACTCTCGGCGTAATAAATTGACATACCTCTGTATTGGTAGCAATATATCAGTGCCCTCTCGTAGGCATGGCAAACGGGCAGGAAACTGAATGCCTTATTGGAAGTGTCGCTGATGGTATAATGGAAGTTCTTGAACTGGTTCATCAAGTTGTGGTGCGAAAGCATCACGCCCTTAGGAGTGCCTGTAGTCCCTGATGTATAAATAATGGTCGCACACTCCATCTCATCAACCGAAGCTTTTCGAGCCGACAATTCTTCAGCATGTGGATGGTCCTTGCCAAGTTGAAGCATTTGGGCAAAATAAGGATATTTCTCGCGGTCAACCATAGTATAAACAAGCTTCACATTGGGTGCGTCAGGCAATATATTGGTCACCTTATTCATCACAGAAAGGCCATCGATGATGACCAATTTCGCATCGCAGTCGGCAAGGATGAAACGGTAATCTTCTTCACTGATGGTAGGATAAACCGGTACAGTAATGGCACCAATTTGACTGATGGCCATATCAAGCATATTCCATTCAGGACGATTGGTAAGAATCATGGCCACTTTGTCGCCTTTCTCGATACCCAGCTCAATCAAGGCATAACTCAACGTGTTAGCATATTCTATATAATCCTGAATGCTGTATTTCACCCATTCACCGTTCTTCTTTCCGGCAAGGGCTACTTTCTGATTTGGATATTTCTCAACATAATTATCGAGAAGATCGAAAACTCTTTTGACTTCCATAGACAAATAATTTGCTCATTTATATGGGGGCAAAATTATAAAAAATCCATTTATTACCACAATTTTTCAATAAAAAAGGAGGACGTACCCTATTTTGACACACCCTCCTTTTTATAACCTAAAGGTGGCATTTACTATTCTAGATTCTGCTTCTTCTTTCGCTTGCTCAACAGATAAGCGCAACTTAAGCCAATCATAAGAATTCCCCCTCCTCCTAAAGGGGTATATTCATCAAAATCAGAGCTTTGGAATGGCACGATAAGAGTATAATCCGGATACCCATTTTGACGTACACCTTCATACTCATCATCCATAATGAACACCTGTGCCTTCGTTGATGAGGTTCCTGCCATCATCAGAGCCACTAAAACAATCATGATTCTTTTTTTTATGTCTTTCATCACCTTTCCCTCCTTATCTGTTTACTATGATTTTCTGTATTTTCGTTTCTTGTCCGTTGGTCAATTGTAACAAATACATTCCGTATGACACATCTGGCAGGCTGATTCTGCTTTGTCCACCTGTCACCCGTTTTCTTGCAAGCACTCGGCCTTGAAGATCGATGAAATTGAGCTCTCCTTCGCCTGTAATGACCCATTGCGAACCCTCATAGAAGGCAAAGGTTTGTTCCTTATCATCTACATTTTCATCCACATCAGTTACGCTAAAGGTGATGTAGAAACGCGAATGATAGTCGCTTTTGTGGCCTTCGAAAGTATAACTCTCATTCTCAATCATATCGTATCGCACGCCTGTTATATTGTCGACAAGGTACAGATTATGGAAATAGCCATTGGCCGTATTCCATCTGATGATAAACACGTCGTCTTCTTTGGCCTCAAACCACAATGGGACCCGCTCAGTGCCAACTTTGGTGAAGAGAGCGGCATAATGTGTGTCGTCGTGTTGGGCATAGATTTGTCCATTGCCCACACGCAGCTCTTTCATCTTCCGGGCTCCTCCCCATTCAGGACGATCAAACTCAATGACAGTCACATCGTTGCATCCCTTTTCGCTGTGTAAGTAGAGGTTGACCAGAGGATAATTGGGAGTCCGTTCGTCACGGAAATGTCCGTCGGCATCTTCTCTCAGTGAGGCTCGTGGAACTATCATGCTTTCACTAAAGTTGACATCCGAAGCCAATTCAGCCAACACATAAAAACCTTGGTGTGGATGCAAGTATTGGCCAGAATACTCACCTCCATCAGAACCACCAACAGGATAATAAATATAAGCGTTTTCATTAAACTTATCGGCATCATACACCACATAGAAGGAATTAAGGACATCGGTATTGTTCCGATAAAGCTCATTATAGTCGAGGTAGCCATGGTAAGGATTGCCAATGAGGTTCCAACCATTCAATTGTCCTCCTTGTTTCATCATAGTGAAACTCTTGTCACCCCTATTCAAATTGCCGTGGCTTTGCATAAATGTGGAGTCGCATATGGCCATCATATAGCCTTTGCCAACAATGAGCACCTCCTCATTCACATCGGGTGTCGCTCCGACCTGTGAAAGATACTCAAGGTGATCGTGATGATTGGTCGCAAGATTAATGTCAGTATGCCAATGATTCGGGCCATTACGTTTAAGGTTAATCCAATGGGTTGTGGGCTCATGCCAAGTGAAATAATCCATACCATAAGGATAACGTCCATATTCGTCGGTACCCGAAACGCAACCTTCCCCAAACTCGAACACATCTCCCACCTTACTCGGGAAATAGCCGTCTTGCCATGTATCGTTATTGAATGTCGCATTTGGGTCAGTCTGACTCAAGCTGTTCTCCCAACCATACATCCAATAGCGTGTGTTTTCGCCAAGCCAACTGAAATCCGTCGACAAATCTGTCCATGGATTGTTGTAATGATTATTCGGGTCGTAATCTGAATTATTATAGCTATTAATATTGTGGCCCTTGTAGTCGAACCCCAAAGGTGCGTTACTCAGCGGTGAGGAGAACATATGCCAATCTCTAGGTAACAATTGAGATTCCATATAATTGACACCAGGTGTCGACCATGCATTGGCAAACGAGTTATCGAAGCTAATGCCCACATAGGTGTTATCGAAGTTACCCAAGGAACCTACCTGCATAATGGAGGCATCTTCGTGGATGCTGACCTTGCGAGTCGAAACGGAAGCCGTTACTTTTTCAGTCACATCGCCATAGATATAAAGGTAATCTTCGTTGGTCAGCCGTTCCAACATTGAGTTAAGTTCGTTTTCGTCACGAATAGTGCCTGCGTATTGTATCACCACACCAGGCTGCTGACCATCGCTTGTGGCATAAGCACCCACCTGTGCTTTTCCGCCGTTATAGGTAGCGAGGCTACGAAAATCGCCATTCCCTACCTTGCCTTCATTCTCATTGCATAGCAGAAGCACGGGTAAGTCACCATTGATTTCAGCAATGGCTGGACGGCACCAACTGGAATAACGTTTTTCTCCGCTATTCACACCCTTCACCCAATTGTTCAGGAGACGGAACATAGGCACATTTTTATCACTAATAGTAACCGTGTTGTCATAGTACATATAGCCCAAATTGTCCGCATCCATAACCGGCCTATATTTGTAACAATCACTGACATTGATGTCGCTACCGCTACCGGTCACCCTCGTGAATGGATAGTTGTTTCCGTCGTATGCATAGGAATACTTAATCTTTCCACCATTATTCAATCCTGCCAACAAGGCAAAGTTGGCACTACTGAGACCTACATCTCCATCTTGTTGCAAATGCAGATAACAATTTTCCATATCAGCGCCATAATTGAGGCCAATCAATCCGCCGACAGTAACCGAAGCGTTGTTTGCCACATCAAACTTGACATTGGCGAAAGAGTTGTTGATCTTAGGCTTCCTAACGGCATCCCCTTGACCACCACCAATGGTATGGCCCACCAAACCGCCGATGGCGTAATACAAATTGGCATGTAAGATAGGCATAGCCATAGAAGAATGAATTTCACCATCCAACATATTGCCCACCAGCCCGCCTGATGCGTTCTCGGAGTTCTCCTTGTCGGGGCTGTAGATGTCGACAGATGCCTCACTATTGGTAATCATAGCCGAACCACCCTCCATAGAGCCTACCAAGCCGCCAATGTTAGCCGCGCCAACAGGACGAATGTAGCCGCTGACGACAAAGGTACGGTCAAGGACACCATTATTCAAACTGCCAAACAAACCATAATTGCCACGCTCATAACGTCGGTCTCCTTCACCAATATAGGCGATATCCAAATGATCAATCAAATGACCACGTCCGTCATAAGTTCCTGCAAACTGTGACGCACCGGTCTTCTGTGCACCGATAGGTACCCAAACATACTGAATCAAATCGATGTCTTCCGTCTGTTCAATGGTAACTGTCGACAAACTGCTTGAAGGAACTTGGCGGTTGCTTCCGTTCACCAAACTGATAAGCCATGCCAAATCGTATGGCGAATCAATGTCATTGAAGGCAAATTCCGGCGGAGCGGCTCTCACCACATTGTTCCATGTCCAGCCAAAGAACAGAGTTCTGGTCGGGTCAAAGTGATTGATGTGCTGACTCAGATCCGTCAAAGGATAGGCATAATCAGGTATATTGGTGGAATAATACGTGTATTTTGGCAACTCGAAACTTTCGTTTGAAAAGAACCAGTTCAAGTCATCGTGGAAATTGTTGCGGTTCCATGCACTTAAAGCTTGACTTTGCGTCAATGCCACGGCCACAGGCGAGAAGGTATTGTGGACATAATGGGAAGCAACGTTCCTAATGGGACTGGTAATGCCAATGCTCGTGCCCTCATCAAGGACCACATCGCCTATAATATTAAGGTGTTTGTCGAATGTGGGAAGATAGACATTACAATCAATGGCTTCGGCAAGGCCTGAACCCATTTGAAGGTTTTGCTTGTTTCCAATGACTCTCACCACATTTTCCACATTCACTATAGCCGTTGAATTCACATAGATGCCACCGCCGTGATACACATCTTCATTAGGATTATTATAATCAGGATTGGTATACCAGACATCAGCATTGGTGTTGTTGTAACCGCGTTCCAAGATGGTTCCGAACCTTGTCACGCCCGTTCCATTCATCGAAGAGCCATTCAAAGTCAGTTCCGAACCCGAATGTGTCACAATCATTGGTTTTGAGACTTCTTCTTGGACGAATAGCGGAATCTCAAGCGTAGTCGGGTCTATTGGTGGGTCTGCAGTTGGGTAAGGTTCCAAATCTGGATCGGGATAATAAGTTCCCGGTATCAAGAAGTAGGTATCGTCACCTTGCTCATGGCCATACAATCCGTCCATCTGCACATTATCCAAAGCGATTGTTTCCCCATCTTGCACAATGAGCATAGCCCCGTAGTTGGCCCCGGGACCATTTGCGTCAGGATACGTCAATCCTTGGTTGCTTGTCGTGAGGTCAAGTGAGCCATCGCCCAAGTCATAATAAGATTCATTACCATACTGTCTTGACCAATTCAGCGGATGGCCACCGGGATAGCGATACAATTTAAGAGGATATGTCTGCGTCTCTCCTTCCACAACGACAGCACCACCTTGAAGCAAAGCCCCCTCGTCTTCTGCCGACAAGGCACCCACGACATAGATGATATCGTTTTGGTAATCATAATTGTATTGTGTAAGACTTTCATCCGTGAAAACTTCAGAACAGACACCTCCATAATTACCAGTCTGGGTACTTTGGTTATAGGTCACAGCACCCGAAACCGTCTTTTTGGGCATATCAGGATAAAGTCCCCAACCATCGGTTTTCGACATATCGTCTCTGCCCCAGCCTCTCGTGCCATCAACATACCAGCGGCGGCCTCTGAACTCACGGATCACCCATTCGCGGTAATCTATGCGGTCGCCCTTAAAGAACTGAAGCACGTTCGTATAAGGATGTTGATGCGTATTCGTAAATGAGTCACCTAGGTCGGTAAAGAAGTTGTAAGACGTCTGGTAGCTCAAGAAGCCTCCATCACATGTATTGTCTGTGTTGCCTTCCGAAATCTTTGGACGGGCGTATGCAAAACTTTCTGTTCCCCAAGGCTGTAATGGGCTTCTCATACGGAAGAATCCCTCCAATTCACCATAGTATTGGCCCATATCAACCCATTTATCGTCTTGTTTTTCTTTTCGGTGATACCTCACCCAAAGTCTCGAATCACCCTTAAAGACCAACACATTCTCTTGGGAGAAGGTCAAAGCCGTTGGATTGTTGGAGCCAGTCAAATCGGAATAATAATACAGATGTGCATCTGACTCAGAATCGCCTTTGATGCCAATCCATTCCCAATAACCCTCATTGTCAAGCATCGGATAGAAAGGCTTGTCATAAATGGAATAAGAAGCTTGTTTCAGATGCACACTGCGCACCTTGCGGATGGAATCCATATAGGCTGGAACGCTAGGAGAACCTAAGACAAAGCCACTCGCGTTGGCCATATACAAGGTAGAGTCGACTTTTAGCACCGAGTACAAGCGCATTCCAGAACTACTGATGTCGTTCATACCGCTGAAATTGACATTGGAATGGTCAATCACCAAGTTACCGCATCGTTGTATAGTCTTCAAGGTACGGGTGGCGTGAGACAACTCGGTATTGGCTCCGTCATCATCACGGTGACCGTAAGCCTTAAGCAGGATATGACGGCCCTCTGCACCCGACTCACAGTGGGTGCTGCTGCCAAACAAGCCTCCTGAGATGGTCATTTCGGTATTTGTTCCCTCATTCTGGGTGTCGTATCCCGTACCGTCGATATAGATGTTACTGTAACCGGACACGATGAAATCCGTCCATGTATTGGTGTTGGAGTTGTTGCCATAGTAGTCGGATCCGCCATATACCGAGTTTCCGATGACGAGCTTTGCCACTGTTGGGACAATACCCTCAGGATTATACTGAGGCTCATCCCCACCGCAATCCGTATAATAGAGATTGTATGCATTGTTAGGTGCCTTCAGAATGGCATCCTTGCCTATGTTGACACAAACAGAGCCATTCACCTTGCAGGAATAGCCTGCACCAAACACACTGCCGTCAATCAAGCCGCCATTAATATTGACAAAAGAAGTCCAATCCAAAGGATGATCCACATCACCATCCATCGAGTTGCTGTTGCAGCCGTAGACATTACCCATGACATGGCCGCCACGCATATTTACTGTCTTCATACCCAGCTGCACACGACCTTCAGGGATTGCCTTGCTACCGCCAAACACATTCACCTTCACCAAACCACCGTTGATGTTGACCACTCGCTCCTCACCTACCAGACTCATATTACCTCCGCCATAGACACTATTAATGATATTGCCACCATTGATGTACACTCTCGTATGGCCTTTCACGAGACCTGCGGTTGGACTTGTCTCACCATTGGGATCAAGGTCGATGCCACGGCCACCGCCATAGACATTACCCTTGAACGGATCGCCTTCGGTAACACCAATGGTTCCACCATTTACGGTAACTTTCGTATTTTGGTTCACGTGGCCATCCTCGCCGCCACCGAACACACTGCCTTTGATGATTACTGCATCGCCATTAATCTTCACATCCGTATTGTGGGTGCAGCCCAATTCCTTGAATTCGGCACCAGCCATACCGCGCGAAGAGCCAAACACATTGCCATGCATTCTACCTTCGTCGTTTTGGTTACCAATTACGCCTCCTGATATGTTGATTTCTGCCAATCCTGTACCCACAACGGGAATGGGATCGCCGTTGTCGGCCAAAGCATATTGCGTGTTGCCATTTTCATCCAAGATGGGGTTACCTTCACCGTCAAGCAAGATCTCATACCGACCCACCGACGACATATTGCCACCACCATACACGTTACGACAAATCTTACCACCAGAAATAGTAACGTAAGTATTGCCGTAGACATGACCGGAAGTCAGGCAGTAACGCAATTTACCTTCTTCATCATAATATTGGTCCCAACCACGACCTCCACCATACACGTTTCCATGGAGTGAATTGCCGTCAGCGGTCAAATTATCGAGATCAGCACCACCCACCTGTCCAGCCATAATGTTGACATGAGTGTTGTTGAGGATGTGACCGTCCTCTGAGCCTCCAAACACGGAACCCCTAATGAAAGGACTGTGACCATTCGCTTCAAAAATATTCACAGTAGTCTCTTTTGCATAGGCCATCTTTTCTGCTATGGAAGTGGGAGAAGGTGCCTCAACAATACCCTTGCAACCGCCATACACATTGCCACCGATATGATCGGGAATACCAGGGCCAGCCATACCGTGTCCGATTTCGCCGCCACTAATATTGACGATAATATAGCCGTGGTCACCGCCTTCCTGCATAACACCATAATGTTCTTCGTCTTCCACAGGAGCAAAATAGAAACCTACCGAGCCACAACGTCCACCGCCATACACAGAGCCTAACATTGTACCGCCTGTGACATTGACTTCGATATTGCCACCTACGCTACCAGCAGTCAAGGCGATGGTGTTGCTGCCCAAGCCACCACCAAAAACGCTGCCATCATATCCCGTGTAACCGTAAGTGCCAATATGGCCGTTGGAAACATTCAAAAGGACATCGCCAAGCACATGGCCTTCCTCGCCTCCACCAAACACGCAACCGTAAATCCTACCGCCATTAATGTTGACAAAAGCCTTGTTAATATTAGTCCTCATATTGAAAGAGTAATCCAAGTTACCCTTACCTCCACCAAAAACATTGCCATATTGCACTGCAATGACTGAATCAACCGAACGCTCAACACCTACCGAC
This sequence comes from uncultured Bacteroidales bacterium, assembly GCA_946405575.1. Classification (GTDB taxonomy): domain Bacteria; phylum Bacteroidota; class Bacteroidia; order Bacteroidales; family F082; genus Limimorpha. The sequence continues at coordinate 28,508 of CAMJHP010000003.1, forward strand.
CCTCCATTGATGGTGACGGTAGAGATGCCTGTGTCTTCTATAGGAACAATCAACCCGGTTTCGGTGGCCGTCGCTCCCACATTGCCATATTCTGAACCGCCATAAACACACCTAAGCACATGACCACCTTCAATGAGGACAGTAGAGTTGACTCCTACACTGCCAGCCTTTTCGTCTTCAAACAAGCCTCGACCGCCTCCAAATACATTACCCGAGCCTACATAAGGTACATTGTTTTCAGTAGCCACACCGATAGTGCCATTATATACCACAACATTGGAACTGCCTCCAGTAGTGGCGACGTTACCACCGCCATAGACATTGCTCACCAATAAATCGTCATTACCGTCAACAGTGACCGTAGAGTTGCCGAACACAGGGCTTTCGTTGCCACCGCCAAAAGCCGCTCCGTCATAGAAAGTCTGTGAAATGTCGCCGTCCAACACCTCGCGGGTGCCATAAATCTTGGTGGCACCATTGACGTTCAGTATGGTATTACCCGTAACGACACCAAGGTCAACGATTTCTTTATTCGTATAGCAATACCATTTACCGTCTGCATCCTGGAATGTAGGATGATTGGTGTTTACACCCGTCACGCCTTCAGGTATTTCATGAGTCCAGGTATAATAAATATCATTGCCTGAGGCATCTTTTTTATAGGGCATCTCATCCAATGCCATATCCCCATTATACAAGACTCCCGTGAAGTCACGATATGGGAAAACAGGATGTTCCTTATCATAAATGCGAAAACTTGGGATAGCCGCTGAAAAGCCACCGCCATAAGCCGACCCATAGATGACTGTGTTGCCTTGCAAGGTTGACTCAACATTTCCTTTCACTCGCCCCAAATTGCCTCCTCCATAAAAATCCTGAAGTACGGTGCAGTCAGTCAAAACATTGGTCACATCGCCAGTTTCAGTAATACCGAAATCAACCCAGTGGAAATAAGTACGCAGTGTCGGTTTGGACTGAAGACCGTTGGATTCGTTAAAAACCTCAAATTCAAACAAAGCGTCATAACCCTTTTGTGAATCATAGCGCGGGGTCAAGCCTGCAATTGTATTCAAGGGATTGAATACTCCGAAACCAAACTGAGCCCAACCTTCAGGAGTTGGGGCTGGTAATTCCCAACTATTACCATCGGTATGTTGGTCACGATAATAATTCGTTCCGCCATTGCCACCACCATAAAACTGTCCGAATATCGTCCCTGTAGCATGAGTAGTCACCGTTTTACCCACAGCCATTGTCCCTACCCTGGGACCACCGCAATATTTGCCCACAATGCTGTTGTCGATGGTTACATCTATACTGCCACCTACTGGACAAGCAGCATTGATGCCACCTCCATAAAACTCTCCAATAATTGAATGGTCGATTTTAAAAGTGACATCACCTCTGATTTTGTCGTAACCCGCACCACACATCGAGCCAAACTTGCCTCCGTTGGTGTAACAATGAGGATTGCCTTGGTTTACTGTTGGGGTGATGTCAGGGCGATAAATTCCTGAAAGATAGAACTCAGGATATTCACCGCCAATGCAGTTGACTGCACATAGACGTATCTTGGCAGAGTTATTACGGTTGGTATGGGAGCCTGGGGTGAAACGTTTCATCCTGAAATGACCACCCATAATGAAATAGCTGGTCTTATTGGATTCTCCATTGTTACTGGTTGAACCATAACGAACCACAATCTGCTCGAAATGGCCTCCATTAAGGATAACAGGGGCCTCGACTTTGCCCACATTGGCATCATATTCGAACTGTGTAGTATGCATACAAGCAGTCTCTGTGATTTCGAAATGACCTTGAGGAACAAAAATACCCAAAGAATAGGCCAAGTGGTTATGGCGGATGGCAAGGCCTAAATCCGGTATCGACAAAAAGTCGAATCGGATAGGTTGAATAGGAGGACGAGACAAATCACCTCTCATTTGAAGCTGGAAACAAAAATCGGGCTCGTTGTCGAAATCAAAATCTGCACTCATAATGGTGAAAGGGTGCCTTTTCCCATCAAGGTCGGTACCCACTTTTTCATTTCTATTCTTCACTTGGAGATTGCCAACCAACACCAAAGCTTGGTCATAGACCGTCGGGCAGGAAGATTCTTCATCAAGACCTCGAATGGCTGCCTGCAAATTGGTGAATACAGGCTGTCCCTGGAAGGTTCCCGGCATACTGCCTGCTGGAGAGAACCCCGTACCTGCAACAGCATTTTTATTCGTCACATTCACACGATCAACGCTATTGTCAGCATTACGAATATAGAAAGCCCTGCCCCAATAGGCCTCGATAGTAATTGCCTTAACGTCTTCCGGCACATAGTAATAACCACCTTGGGCAAACACGCGGCCACTCACTTCATAAAGATCTTTATTAGTGCAGTAGCGATCTGCGAAATTGTAACCGCTTTCCCAATCGGCAACAAAAGTGCCGGGAGTGCCCCCTGACACCGAGGTCACTTTCCAGCCTGTCACCACTTTGTCCGTATAGTTGTTGCCATATTTAGCCGCATGGGTAGTAGCTGTGGGATCGCCAAACTGCTCATTGTAATAAGGCAACTGCACTTTGGCATAACCATAGTCGTTGTGCAGCGTGTCCATGTCAAGTATGGGAAGGTATAAAATCCGGTCAGGGGCACTATTATTGTTCGAACCCGCCTTCACCGTCACAACAAGCGTTCCCAACTCCTTGCCTTGGTAACCATTGGCAGCTTCACGGTTAACCCAACATTGGTTTGCATCGTCCCACACTTTGTCAGGGTCAGGATTGATAACTGACGGATACTTGTCCCATTTCTTAAGGATGGGATAGGGCGCAATGCTTGGATCAAGCACCCACTTGGCAATCAAGTCCAAATCCTCATCACTTTGTTCACCACCTTTCTTTTCAGTGACCCACCATATGCAAAGGCGACGGTTGCTGTTGAGAATGTTACGATAATACTCAAAACGAGTCAAATATTTCTCCTCGACAGGCCATGACCTCAAATACTGCCCAATATCAGTGTAAGCATCATCAAATGTCGCAGAAGCAAGGAAATAGTCATAAAGATTGATGGCAAAGTCGCCCGAATTGTCAATGATTTTATTTCCGAAAACAGGATACTTCTTCGTTCCTCCAAAAATATCACCATAGAACATATTGTTTACAACCCCAGAACGCAGAGCGCTATTGGGTTGTCCATAATTCCTGGTCGTAGAGCCATAACTATTGTTTCCAACGATTCCAGCAGCAAACTCACCTGCACTGGTGATATCTGCAAAACTGTAACAATTAATAACACAAGTAGGCCTTGGTTCCTGCATATATTGCCCCGAAACCACATACAACAATCCAACGATGCCGCCCGTGTCGCCCGTACCGCCCACTTCGCCGCTGAGGATGCCACAATTATAAATGCAAGCACCGCCTTTGATTTGACAAGCAATGGCACCAGTATTGCCCTCATGCCCTGAAATGCTCACTTCGGAGAGAATGACATTGCGCACCACACCACCGTCAACCACATCGAACAAGGGATGGTCAAGGCCAGAAATGGTCTGAAAGTCACCGTCCATCGTACCAGAAAAAGTATTGATAGGTTCTGACGAGGGCGTAAAGTCTTCCTTCAACAAATAAAAGCCAGTCATATCGGTGATTTCGTCTCCCGAACTGACACGCTTGAACAATGCAATGTCGGAATCCGATACGCCGCTTTTCACCGCCACAGCCTTGATTTCGTCGGTAGTCACCGTGATAGGACCGTTGTACACAGGACTGCTAGCCGTTGGGGTGCTGCCATCAGTGGTATAATGGATGGTGGCACCTTCCATACCACAAGTCAGCAGGACATTACCATTAGAGTAAGCTATTTGGGGCTTGTCGCACACCTCATCACGTCCAAAATTGTTTTTTCCATTGGCCATCAAGACCAAACACAAGAGTATGCCAAGCATACCTATCCTGCATTTCAAAATCAATTTCGTTGCATTCATTCTCCTTTTTTAATTAATACCGTTTTTTTCTTACTAACTTACTAACCAATAACTAATAATAATGAAAAGAATTCAAAGAAGCCGCCTAAATACAGCCTCTAAAAAACTTGCAAAAATAGTCATTTCCATCCATTTAACTAAGAAAAATCCTTTGCTTGTTCTTCGAATTTTAATGAAATAAATGTAACACAGTAAAAATCAAAATATTACGAAATCAACAAAATTTTGTTGATTTTGCAAAAAAGTACGAGAGCACAATGATTCAAACTATATTACACACACAGACACACCAAGGCGGCCAAGACCATAAGCAAAGGGATGATTTTGCTGCGGATGTTTTGCTCCTTGAAACCGAAAATGCCATAGACGAACGACACGATAAGGCGTACTCCATAAAGGATGAGCGGAATGAGCACGACAACAGCCGCTTCTTGTTTCAAACCAGTGAGATAGATAACATCGGCAACGGTAACAAACACAGCCATAGCGACGATGCCCCAACGCCACTCAAAGGGTTGGTTTTTGCGTTTCGGTCGCCAAATGAGGAAAAACATCACAGCCATCATAAGAAAATCATAGATGGTATACCATGCCTGAATGGTTGATGGTGAAATGCTCTCTTTGCTGAGCAGAAACTTATCATAGACACCACTCATGGCAACCAATACGGCCGATCCAAGAAGCATATACACCCATTTGTTCGACTTGAACTGTATGCCTTCCAATTTGCCCGATCGGTTCATAAAGTAGAACGAAATGATGGCCAAAACCACACCCGTGCCCTGTAACCATGTCAGGCTTTCATGAAAAACGCAAAACATCAAAATAACAGTGATGGCGGGGCGCAGCTGGTTGACAGGACCCACTACCGTGATAGGCAGATGCTTCATGGCTGAATAGCTGAACATCCAGGAGCACAGAATCAATGCCGTCTTACCTATAATGAGCAAATGTTGTCGCAACGTCAACGGCTCGATGTAAAGCTTCTGCATAAAGTCGCTATCGAAAATGAAAGGCTTGTAATGCGACAATAGGACAAAGGGCAAAAACATAAGTCCACTAATCATCGTGCTATAAAACAGGACAGGAATAATGGCATTGTTGACAACAGTCTGCTTCTTGAAGATGTCGTAAAAGCCCAACAATACGGCTGAAATCAAAGATAAGACTACCCACATGATGTGATGCTTTGAATTCGTAAGATTGGCGGCAAAAGTACGCAATTATTCCTTTGGATACTGCAATTCCAATGTTTTTCTGTAAATTTGCGCCAAAATAAGAGCCTATGGAATGGAACGACCTACTTTCCAACAAGCGATACGCTCAGCCGCACAAGAGCCCCGACATCCGCAGCTCTTTCCAGCGCGACTATGACCGTATCATCTTTAGCAGCCCTTTCCGCCGTTTGGAAAACAAAACCCAAGTGTTTCCGCTACCAGGAGCGCAGATGGTACACAACCGTCTCACGCATAGCCTCGAAGTGGCCAGCGTAGGGCGTTCCATAGCGTGCCGCACAGTGGAACGACTAGCCAAGAAGCGCCCCGAGCTGAAGGAACGCCAATCTGACATTGAGACCATCGTGGCATCAGCCTGTCTGGCCCACGATCTCGGCAACCCACCCTTTGGCCACTCGGGTGAAGACACCATCAGCAGCTTCTTCCTTGACGGCAAAGGCAAGGAACTGCAAAGCCAAGTGCTGCCAGAGCAATGGAGCGACCTCATTGCCTTCGAAGGCAACGCAAATGCCTTCCGACAACTGACCCATCAGTTCACTGGACGACGGGCTGGTGGATTTTCACTTACCTCGGCCACTTTGGCCACCTTGCTAAAATATCCTTATCCGTCCTTCAGCAAAGGCAACCGCAAGAAATATAACATATTTTACTCTGAATTAGAGGCGTTCAAAGAAGTCGTCAACGAATGTGGCATCCCAAAAATTGACGAGGAGCACCTCGTATTTGCTCGCCATCCCTTGTCCTATATGATGGAAGCCTCCGACGACATCTGCTACCTCATCTTGGATATGGAAGATGCACATAAGCGCGGCATCATCAACACGGAAGCCATCGAAAATTGCTTTGTCTCCTTTTTCGACCCTACAGACAGGCTCGACAAAGGGTTTTTCACACACAAGGAAGACGTTTATCGCGACGTGACCGATATCAACGAGCGAATGGCTTTCCTTCGAGCTATGCTCATCAACAAGTTGGTGAATCTGGCCAGTGATATTTTTGTAAAAAACTACGAAACCATTATGGAGGGTTGCTTCGAAACGAGTTTGATTTCGCATCTGCCAGAATTTGAGAAAAAAGCATTGGAAAATTGCCGTGCCGAGTCGGTAAAACACATCTATCGCCACCCTTCCGTCGTGAAAATCGAATTGACTGGTTTCAACGTCATCGGCACATTGTTGGAGGATTTCACCGATGCTGTTCTATATCCTGACACATCTTATAACAAAAAGTTGCTCTCGCTCATCCCCAATCAGTTTAAGGTACAGACTAACGAGGTGTATCCAAAACTTCAGTCCGTCATCGACTTCATCTCCAATATGACCGACCTATATGCAGTGCAACTATACAAAGACCTCAGAGGAATTGACTGATGAAAAAGACTTTAGCCACAGTTTTGCTTATGTTGTATGGAGTGTTTTCATTTGCACAAGAGCCTCCATACCTTCCCAACATTTCCAGAAGCACAAAATCCTATTTGATAATTAATCACGCTCAAAATGACATTGATTTTCTGAAAGAAAAATGCAATCAGGCAGGTTTGGATATGGGTCTATTCGTTCTGGCCAACCGCATCCCAACGGACAGCAAGCTCGTCACACCCATACCCTCTGTACACTTGCTAAAGCAAGGCATACTTCAACTACAGCAACCCATCGACGATATGCAGACCGAGTTTGCAGTGTACCATTCCGAACTCTTCTATCAACCCGCCAAAATCAATGTGTTGCAAATTGACGACGAACTCATCACCTACAGCAGTACTGAAAAGACTGGAGAAATCCACTTGTTTTACCACTGCAAGCGTGGCGCTTTTGGGACAAAGAAAGCCGCTCACTCCCAAAACGCTACCGTCTACAAACTTTGGGACACGCCCGAGCGCACCCTCCTCCCCGACTTAGAAACACAAAACCAAATGGCTCACGCCGAAGCCAAGAAATGCGCAAAGACAAATTTTTCTCTTCTGATTTTCAACGACTTAAAAAGCTACGGTTATAACGAACAAGGCGACACCGCCATCGGCCACTTCCTTGACACGATGCGTAAATACAACCCCGACAAGCTCTTGCAGGGCGACCTGCTTACACCAAACTCGCAGCGTTACCTCAACCGCATCAACGAAAATCAACTTTGGAACGAGTCTATGCGGACTAAAATCGTGGAAACGCTTACCGAAAGACAGGATTTCTACCGCAAAAATCGGTTGCCGTGGATGATAGGCAACTTCCAAATCCGCCTTGCTGACAAAAACCGTAAAGCCACCACAAAAGAAGAATTAGAATGGTTCCTCTCCAAAGCCGCCGCTTTCGATGCGGGTTTCGGCCTCGACTTTAGCATAGAAGCCATGCGTGCACACGGCTTGACCGATGAAATGCTAAACACCATCAACGATTGGGAGACCCTACGCTTGGCCAATGCCTTCACCGAAGCGCAAAAAGAAACCTTCAAAGACCCCTACGGGAACTGGCACATCGAAAAAGTGGACGACACCACCTATTTCCTTTATCCCCAGCACATTTCGAGGCGTTATTTCTGCAATTTCAAGGAAGACAGCTGGCAGTGGAACAGTCCTTATACGAGCCCTATGGCACTCTGCATCGCCGTGGAAGGCAAAGGCAGCATCAACGATTTGTATTTGGAGACACCCAACGACACTTTACGCTTTCCCTACACCCTCAAAGCGGGACAATTCCTATTCTACGATTTCGATGGCAAAGCCTATATTACCGACTCGAATTACAACAAAATCAAGGAGATAGAAACACAAGGAATTATTTCCTTGAACGAAGGCAACTCTGAGGTTTCATTCACCTGCAACGTAAAAACCGAGGAAAAGAAAACACCTATTGTCAATCTCCGCTTCATCACCTGCGGCAAATCAACATCTCTAAACACTAAACGCTAAACTCTGAACTCTAAACTATCTCCTCACTCCCGGAAACGACTCCACAATCTTCACCTTAATGTCCGGAAAGTGCTCCACAATTTGTACCTTCACATCAGGGAAAGACTCCACCAACTTGACTTTACCACACTGGTCAGGAAAACTCTCCACTATCTTCACATCCAAATCCTCGAATGACTCCACAAGCTGCACCTTGATGTCGGGGAAATGCTCAACGACTTTCACCTTGCCGTAAAGATTGAAGGTCTTGCCGTCCTTGGTGGTAAAGGTGCAATTCTCCTTGTTGATGCCTGGTTTCTTGTCGTTCGACTGCGCCATCATGGGCAGGATCATAAGGGCAAATAAAGTGATAATGATAATTCTTTTCATAGTTTTTAAGCTTAAATCCGGCCCTTCGACAAGCTCATGGACCTTAGTTTTGGTCGATGAACCCGTGGTCCCTGAGCCTGTCGAAGGGCTAAAACGCCAATAATCTTAAGTTAAAAGTACCACAAAAACCATTCCCTTCCCTACAAATGATGAATGATTTATGAAAAAAGTATTATTAATGAGGATTAGAGCGAATGGAATGTCTTTGTATTTTTGCACATTCAAACAGAAGTATCAAATGATAACGCTCGATAAATTAGACATCGGTCAATCCGCCCGCATCAAGGCTGTCAATGGTGAAGGCCAACGCCGCCAGCATTTTTTGGACATGGGCCTCATTCCCGATGCTACCATCAAACTTGTGAAATACGCCCCCTTGGGAGACCCCATGGAAGTGATGATCCACAGCTATGCCCTCACCCTCCGCAAAGCCGACGCTGCCTTGATTGAAGTGGAGCTATGCAGCCCTTCTGACGGAAATGAGGACTCCAACCCTAAGGACAACGACCACCTGTATATCACCTCCCTACCCGACCACAACGCCCATCCAGGCTTGGGTGAGGAAGGCATCTACCACGACAAGACTCACGAAACACCGTTGCCCAAAGGCACCACGCTGACCTTCGCCCTTGCCGGACAACAAAACTGCGGCAAGACGACGCTTTTCAACCAACTAACGGGTGCCAACCAACATGTGGGCAACTTCCCCGGCGTCACCGTTGACCGCAAGGACGGTGTCATCAAAGGGCATCCTGAGACCTCCGTCACCGACTTGCCGGGCATCTACTCCCTTTCGCCCTACACCTCGGAAGAGATTGTGTCGCGCGAGTTCATCCTTCAAGAAAAGCCCAAAGGCATCATCAACATCGTGGATGCCAACAACATCGAGCGCAACCTTTACCTCACTATGCAACTTATGGAATTAGGTACACCAATGGTATTGGCTCTCAATATGATGGACGAGGTACGCAACAATGGTGGCAGCATCCTCGTGAACGAGATGGAACAGATTCTCGGATTACCCGTAGTGCCCATCTCCGCTGCAAAAAACGAAGGCATCAACGAGTTGGTCGACCATGCCATCCACATTGCAAAGTACCAAGAAGCCCCTGTAAGGCAAGACTTCTGCGACAAGGACGACCATGGCGGGGCTGTGCACCGCTGCCTGCATAGCATCATGCACCTCATCGAGGACCATGCCCAGCGTGCCGACATTCCCGTGCGTTTCGCCGCCTCCAAGCTCATTGAAGGCGACCCCATCGTCATGGAAGCCTTGCAACTCTCTCAAAACGAGAAGGAAACCTTGGAACACCTCATCCTCCAGATGGAAGAGGAGCGTGGCCTCGACCGTGCTGCTGCCATGGCTGAGATGCGCTTCGCCTTTATTAAAAGGCTGTGCGACAAGACCGTGGTAAAGCCCAAGGAAAGCAAGGAATACCAACGCAGCCGCCGCATCGACCGCATCCTCACCGGCAAGTGGACTTCCATCCCGATTTTCATCCTTGTGATGATAGGCATCATCTGGCTCAGCATCGATGTGCTTGGCGCGCCTTTGCAAGACTGGCTCGACCAAGGCATCTCATGGCTTGGTGGCGTTTGTGGCGATGCTTTGGCTCGCTGGAATGTCAGTCCCGCAGTACAATCACTAGTGGTTGATGGTATCTTTGGTGGTGTAGGTAGCGTTCTCAGTTTTGTTCCTATCATCATTTTACTGTTCTTCTTCCTCAGCCTGTTGGAGGACAGCGGCTATATGGCTCGTGTGGCCTTCGTCAGCGACAGCTTCTTGCGCAAGCTTGGCCTCACCGGTCACAGCATCGTGCCTATGCTCATCGGCTTTGGCTGTACGGTACCCGCTGTCATGTCGACACGTACCCTCCATTCCACCCACGACCGTTGGCGCACCGTGTTGCTTACGCCATTCATGAGCTGTTCGGCCAAGATTCCGATTTATGCCTTCTTCACAAGTATGTTTTTCCCGCATCATGGTGGCGTAGTCTTGATTTGCCTTTACCTGTTAGGCATCATCGTCGGCATCGTCACTGCACTGTTTACCAAGTGGTTCGGCGACAAGGGCGATGTAGCACCTTTCGTGATGGAGCTGCCCAACTACCGTATGCCTGGCATGAAGAACGTGGCGCACCTGCTTTGGGACAAGACCAAAGACTTTCTGCAACGGGCCTTCACAGTGATTTTCATTGCCTCGTTGGTGATATGGCTCCTTCAAACCTTCGACTTCCATTTCAACATGGTCGAAAACGGAGAAGGCAGCATGTTAGCGACCGTAGCTGGCTGGATTGCTCCTGTATTCCGTCCCATCGGCTTGGGCGAGTGGCAAATCGTCACCGCCTTGGTGAGTGGTTTCATGGCCAAGGAAAGCGTGGTGGCTACCCTTGAGGTCTTGAACGCTATGCCGCTATTCACCACCGTAACGAGCATCTCCATGCTGGTCTTCTGCCTGCTCTACACGCCTTGTGTAGCGGCCATGGCCGCCATCCGCCGCGAATTGGGCAGCAAGTGGATGCTCTTCATCATCCTATTCCAATGTGTCGTAGCTTGGCTTTGTGCTTGGTTCGCCTATCTCATTGCTAATGCCGTCATCGCATGAACCAGCCTACCGTCATAGTGTTGCTTGTCGTCTTGGCATTGGTCGTGGTTGCCATCCACTTCTTGCGTAAAGGAAAAGGATCATGTTCGTGTGGTGAAAATGGCAAGAAAACGGCAAACAGCAAATGCGCTTCATGCTCGGCGGAGTGTCCGTTGAAAGGACGAACTATCTAATTCATTTACAGACGAAAAGAGGGATAAAAATGACTATCCTCTAATCCTTAAATAAGGTCTGGAAGTGACGTTTTGAAGATTTTTTTGCCCATATCTTTAAATTTTGGACAAAAAGTTACTATTAAGTATCCTAAACTTAAGGATACCTATGGAAAAGAAAAACGCCACCACCAAGACCCGTAAAAAGCAAAACCTTACTCTCCTTCAGGCCATCGAGACTGTAGCCGAAAACTCCAGGGACTCCAAGATGAGTGCTGACTTCATGAAAGCCTCAGCTTTCGAAATCAAGTTCCTCGCCGAACAATACGGCATCAGCGAGCGGCAGGTCGTCATTTTTGCCATCTGCATGGACGAAGGTCCCAACCGCGTGGACTACCGTGACTTGGCCCGCCATCTTGACCTCAGCAATATCGCTGTGCTGGCTTTCGCCAACGACATCGACGCATTGGTGCATCGCCGTCTGCTGCGTTTCCGTGACGTGAAGGACGAGGATGACTTCGATGTGCCTGCACCAGTGATTCGCTGCCTGAAGCACAACCTTGTATATGAACAGCCCGAGCTGAAAGGTCTCGATTGTGCTGCCATGTTTGAGGTGCTCAATCAATGGTTCGAGGACCTTAATGATGATGCCATCGCCCCCATTGAACTCAGCAAAGAGATTGAAAACCTGTTCAACAACAACCCGCAGGTTGCCTTTGGTCGAAAGGTGAAACAGTTGCAACTGAGAAAAGATAGCGAGTTGCTTCTCGTGTTATTTTGCCATTACATGGTCAATAAAGACGATGAGGACATCCGTTTCGGCCAGATTGAGAACGCCTTCGAAAATGGTGGCGCCTTCACTAAATCAAAGGGTGAATTGCGGACAGGTCAACATCAGCTTCAAGTAAGGAAATTGATCGAATATTGCTGCGAGAACGGTATTGCTAACAACACACGCTTCAAACTGACTGAAGAGGCCAAGCGCGACCTGTTGGCCGAGCTGAAGATCACCGCCACCGAAGAGCATTTGGCCGATGTAATTGAGCCAGACAAACTCACGCCCAAGACCATGTTCTTCAACGAGATCGTCCAGCATCAGGTGGAGGAACTCAACCGGTTCTTTGAGCCGGAACAATATGCCAAGATCCGTGAGCGCATGCAGCAGCGCGGTTTCCGACAGGGCTTCACCTGCCTGTTCCATGGCGGTCCGGGCACGGGTAAGACCGAGACCGTCTATCAGTTGGCCCGCCTTACGGGACGCTCCATCATGACCGTCGACGTGCCGAGCATCAAGAGCAAGTGGGTGGGCGACTCCGAGAAGAACATCAAGGCCCTGTTCGACCGTTACCGCAGCCTCGTGCAGCGTGCTGAGAAAGCCCCAATACTGCTCTTCAACGAGGCCGATGCCATCATCGGCATTCGTAAGGCTGGTGCCGAGGACGCGGTGGACAAGATGGAGAACACCATCCAGAACATCATCCTGCAGGAGATGGAGACCTTGGACGGCATCATGATTGCCACCACCAACCTCACCGAGAACCTCGATAGTGCCTTCGAGCGTCGTTTCCTCTACAAGATCAGGTTCGACAAGCCTGATGCCACGGTGCGCTGCAAGATCTGGCAGCAGATGATTCTCGAGTTGAATGCCAGTGATGCCGCCACCTTGGCCGAGCACTTCGATTTCAGCAGCGGCCAAATCGAGAACGTGGCCCGCAAGCACGCCATCAACAGCATCCTCTACGGCAATGAGGCCGAAATGCTACCCATTCTCGAAGACTACTGTCGCTGCGAGCAGCTGAACAATAATATTACAAGAAAGAAGATTGGGTTTTGATAGTTTTTTGTTTTTCTCCAAGATATAGTTTATTTTTGCACTCTCATTGTATACCGAATATGAAAGGACTTTCCAAATCCCGCTACACCGCCTTCTGCCAATGCCCCAAGAACCTCTGGCTGAAGGTTTATAAACCCGAGGAAGCCAAAGACGACCCGGCACTGCAAGCCCGCTTCGAGCAAGGCAACGAGGTGGGCGACCTCGCCATGCAACTCTTCGGTCCTTACAAGGAAGTGACCTCCCATAAAGCCGACGGGAGTCTCGACTTGAACAAGATGTGCGAATTGACGCAACAGTACATGGGACAAGGTGTGGACAACATCTGCGAAGCCTCCTTCGCTCTAGAAGGTCACTACTGCGCCGTCGACATCCTGCGCCGCAACGGCGACGGTTGGGACATTTACGAGGTGAAGAGCAGCAGCTTCCCAGAGTGCGACGGCGAGGAAACGAAGTTGGAGAAATACGCGCCCGACATCGCCTATCAAAAGTGGGTGCTCACCACGTGCGGTGTCAAGGTCATCAACACTTATTTGGTGTGCCTTAACAGCAGCTATGTAAGGCATGGCGAGCTGGATATCAAGAGCCTGTTTGTCATCATCGACATGCACGACTTGGTCGATAACGAATACCTGAAAGTGCCGGCACAAAGCAGCCAAGCCTTGAAGATCTTGGGCATGAAGGACGAGCCTAACTACGACCTTTCCGAACGCTGCATGAAACCATACACCTGCACTTTCCTTGACTACTGCAAACGTCAGCATGGTGTGCCACAGGACGAGCCTACCGTTTTCGACCTGTATCGTATGAACTTCTCGAAGAAGCTGGAACACTATCATGCCGGACGCATTACTTTTGATGCCTTGCGCTCGGAGAAGCTGAGCGACAAGCAGCAGATGCAGGTGGAGTGTACGCTGAAACAAAAGGAATACATCAATGTCAATGGCATCCGCGAGTTCCTTTCCAATCTGAGTTATCCGCTTTATTTCCTTGACTTTGAGACCCTACAGCAAGCCATTCCCCAATTTGACGGACAGAAGCCATACCAACAGATCACCTTCCAGTACTCGCTCCACATCAAGGAGAGTGCCACAGCACCCTACCAACACAAGGAGTTTCTGGCACCCAGCGACGGCACTGACCCGCGTCGCGTCGTAGCCGAGCAGCTTTGCAAGGACATTCCGATGAACGTCTGCACCTTGGCCTACAACAAAGGCTTCGAATGCGGTCGCATCAAGGAACTGGCTGCGCTGTATCCTGACCTCGCCGTTCATCTGATGAACATCCAAGAGCATATCCAAGACCTGCTCACGCCATTCCAGAGCGGCTACTATTATGTTCCCGCCATGGGTGGCTCGTTCAGCATCAAGAGCGTGCTGCCGGCATTGTTTCCCGAAGACCCAAGCCTTAACTACCACAACCTTACCGGCGGCGTCCAAAATGGCGGCGACGCGATGACCATCTTCCCCAAAATCCAGCACATGCAACCCGATGAAGCCCAGGCCGCCCGCGAAGCCCTGCTCCGCTATTGCGAGCTTGACACTTGGGCCATGGTGAAGGTTTGGGAGAGGCTGAAAATGATTTGCAGTTGATATAAATATTATGAAATTGTAAACAAACTTTTATTCATTTTATAATCATCTCAAAATGTGTTAATTATGAAAACAACATCAGGTGACAAACAAAAATTAAGTATGGCGGGCGAGTATGGTGTCTGTGCAGAACTATCCAAACGAGGATTTGATGTTAGCATAACAATGGGTAACTCTAAGGCGGTTGACATTTTTGTCCATCTTGATGATGGATCATTTAAAAGAATTGAAGTGAAGACCACACGGAGTAATAGATTTGTTACTGGATTCTTCCAAAAGTACTATGATAAAAGTCGAAACTATCATCCAGACTATTGGGTTTTAGTTTTCATTGACTCTGAGAATATCTCGCATTATTACATTCTCAGTCATGAAGAAATGGGAAGAGCACAAATGGAAATGAACAAAATGACAGAATGGAAAAAAGTTATTGGGTGTGACAACGTGAAACGAAGCATGGTTGCGCAATATGAAAATGCATGGGAAAAAATCAAATAGCAGAGGATTGGTTTTTGATACTGATCTTGATTTCTCTCTAAAATGACTTATCACAAAAACGATTGAATATAACCTAAAAACCTCGCGATGCATAGGCAAATCGTATGAAGCAATGAACATCGATGAAGAAAAAAACATCCTCTACTTCGACAACGACGATGAATTCTATGAATATTGTGTGAATCCCGACCTTGTTGTCATAACCAGCGACCAAGGCACTCCGTTTTCCGACTGGTTATTCACCGAATGGTATCAAAGCCATGTTGACGAAGCGACCAAGATAGTCATTCTTGATGACAAATCGACAATCCTCCGCAGAAACGGCGTGGTGTCTGGCAGAGGTGGTATTTGCAAGAAAATCAATGCCTACAGAGCACTTGGTCCTAAACGCAAACAAATACTGATAAAGGTTAAAGAAGAATAATAAGTTAACAAGATAGTTACAGAACCAGCTGTAGATAGCCTTCATGAGGCCGGAGGCTGGCTGGCATCCTTCTTATCCTGTAGTATAAAGGTCTTGGGATGCCGTTTTTAAACTTTTTCTGCCCCGATTTACCAATTTTCGGACAAATCGTATTATATTATGCTGTTTTCAACTAAAACAGCATCAATATGAACGATTATCTTTTTGTCCTCATCTTGTCCGCCTATATTATCGGCGGCGTCTTCATCGTCCTTTGGATGGACAGAAACTATTTCGATGCCAAATACGGCAGTGAATCCTCTGAAAAATGGAGCGTTTGGCGTGTCCTTTTCTGGCCTTTCATTTTGCCGTTCGTTTGGCCTAAAGCTATGCGGATCAAGAAGCAACGGACAGCGCAAGCCCATGCCGATTTTGAAGCCATGATGGCACACTGGGATGCAGTTGCTGAAGAAGCCAAAGAGATGGTTATTGAAGGCAACGTATTAGTACATGGTACTGCGGGCGAAGCCATCCCGGATATGGTGACTGAAATCGGCGAGCAGGCATTCTGCTGCTGCGATGAGTTGGAAGAGGTTGTTATCCCTAACACGGTTAAGAGAATCAGCAAGGATGCCTTCCGCGCCTGCGCCAACCTGACCAAAGTTGTCATCCCTGACTCGGTAATAGAGATTGGCAGCGGGGCTTTCGACGAATGCACCAGCCTCACAGTGGTTCACCTGCCAGCCTCTTTGCGCAAGCTTGGCTTGGCCTTCGATGAGGGTCCCTACGAGGGAAGGGACATCTTCGTCCATTTCACCGACCCTGCCCAATGCCAGGTGGAGATGCTCGACGACGAGTCGACGGGCTGGCCCGCAAATTGGAACGACCGCCTATTTGTGCCAAAAGGCAGCTGCCAAGCCTTCGAAAAAGCTGAGCCGTGGTGCGGCTTTGAGACGATTCATAAGTTCGAATAAAACTGTTTTGAAAAATATTTTTGCCCTAATCTTTAAAATTTCGGCAAAAAAGAACTATTTTAAGGCCTAATCCCTTAAAACAACATCCTTATGAACACCACCATCAAAACCTCCTCAGAAAAGCAATTCACTCAAATCCGTCGTTTCGTCAAGAAAAACAAAATCTACAACACCAGTACAGAAGAGAACGGACTCTACATCATCACACTCTTTGGCCTCAAACCCAAAGAACTGGAAAAGTTCATCAAGGACTTCATCAAGACCAATCACCTCACCAAAATTCAGCAGCAGGAGCCTTTGGCTCTTGCTGCCTGAGTTTTTGTTTCGTCTGAGGTTTAAATATTGTATAAACCTTTCTATAGATAATTAAAACAACGCCCTTTGGAACGCATCAATAATCAACTTTTCAAAAACAATGATAAAACTGAAAAACCATGAAAATTGAAAACTTAGACAAATTCCTACAAGAGATTGGCCGCGCGCCTCTATTGAGTGCAGACCAGGAATTGGAACTGCTCAAAGCCATTCGTGAAAAAGGCTCTGACTGCGACGAGATGGAACAACTGTGCCAATCGAACATGAGGTTTGTGGTTGCCTTGGCGGTACAGTACCAAAATCGTGGACTAACATTGGAAGAACTGATTTCTATCGGTATCGAAGGTCTGAAAAAGGCCGCAATGACCTACGACTTCGAAAGCAATATTGGCTTCAAAAAGCACGCTGTTTCGGTGACGCGGCAGTGTTTGGAAGAAGCCGTAAAAGAACAAATCCACAATCTTGTTGAGCAAATCGTCGAACTCCAGAGAAAGAGATACCGTTTCTGGATGCAAGATTTTGAAAACGAAGACACTGGCGAAATAGTATCTGTGGAGCGCAGAGAATTGTTGGTTGCAGAACCCGCCGCCGAAGAAAAGGAAATCCTTAAACAAATCTGCAATGGGGTAAAAGAAGCCAATACCGAAGACCTGAATGCTTTTTGGCACGAAACGAGTGGCTTTTCTGACGACGACCTCCTTCCTATCCTTCAAGAACTCAGCGATCGAGGCGATGTACATGCCACTGATGCCTTGAACGATATTGACCGTCTTTGGGAAATGACTCACAAAGATGATAAAGATGCAGCTTTTTATCTGGCTTACCGTTATGCATCTGGCGACGAGGAGCATGGCATCTTCATCGACAAAAAACAGGCAAAAGAACTATACGACCTTGCAGAATGGGATGATTACGATCCCAATGAAGGAAGCGATGTTGAATGTGAGGTCGTTGAGAGTGATTATTGTCTTCAAGGAAATCCTGCCGAACTCGACAAAGTGGAACATGACATACGAGTTTTGGCCGAAAAGTACGGCGTTCCTGATGATGGTCTGGGTGGGATGTACGTGCCTTACGACATCCTTTTCATGAAGTTGGTCGGATCGTCCTATTATGAGGGCAACATCACGAAAATGAAACGTTTGACCGCCAACAACCTTCTATTTCATGCCGAGAGTAGTGCGAGTGAGCCTTTGCTTTATGCTCTTAAGCAGTACTATCCACAAATAGAGGCAAATTGCTTGATTGATGGCAATGGTTTTGGAGAAGCGGAAATTGCAGTAGACGAATAATTCCAAGACTCAACAACAGAACCAGCTGTAGATAGCCCCTTTATGAAGCTGGAGGCTGGCGGGCATCTTTCTCATCCTGTAGTATAAAGGTCTTGGGATGCCATTTTTAAACCTTTACGACATCAAAGTCCAGCAGCAGGAGCCTTTGGCTCTTGCTGATTGAGTTTTGAGATGATAAAAAAGTCACGTAAATTTGTATAATTGAAAACAATTCCTATCTTTGCACCGTGAAATATAAATGACAATTAATATAAATTGCGATTAATATTATGAAGTTTTACGACAGGGAAACAGAAACGGAAATGCTTGTTATGAACGAACGACAAGCCGAACGTGCAGCAGTCTTTACTGTCCTGACAGGCCGTCGATGTGTTGGAAAGACATCGCTGATTACCAAAGCCCTCGAAGGCAAGGACGTCGCCTACCTGTTTGTCTCCAAAGATGGTGAAGCTATTTTGTGCCAGAAATTTCAGAAGGCTATCGAAGAACAATTAGGCATTCAAGTGTTTGGACAAATCACACACTTTCGCGACTTATTCGAGATTATCATGAAAAGCTCTGTTGACAGGCACTTCACAGTGTTTTTCGACGAGTTCCAGAACTTGTATAAGGTGAATCCCGCAATTTTTAGTGAGATCCAGGACCTTGGGGATCGCTATCATCGCGATTCACACCTCCATCTGGTCTCATCAGGCAGCATACAGTCGCTGATGAAACGCATCTTCGAGGACGAGAACGAACCTCTATATGGAAGGCCTACCTCGAAGTATACGCTTCTCCCTTTCAGGATTGACGTCTTGAAACAAATCTTCCAAGACCATTGCCCTAATTATAAGAACGAAGACCTGTTGTGCCTTTATATGATTACCGGAGGAGTGGCTAAATATGTAGAGCTTCTGATGGATGCGCAATGTTATACCAAGGAAAAGATGCTCAATTATATTTGCCGTCCCGATTCATATTTTCTTTCAGAAGGACGTGACTTGATGAACCAAGAGTTTGGAGATGAGAGCAATACTTATTTTTCTGTACTTCAACTGATTGCTTGTGGTATGACAAAACGCAGTGAAATCGATGGGGCCATGCAAAAGGATATGGGTGTATATCTTCAAAACTTGGAGAAAAATTATCGCATCGTGACGCGACTGAAGCCTCTATTGTCCAAGCCAAACAGCAAAACTACGGCTTATGAAATATCTGACCAGTTCTTGAGATTCTGGTTCAGATTCATCTGGCCTTATCAGTCGCTGATTGAACGGCAGCAGATGACGGCACTTCGCCAAAACATGGGGCAGGGATATGATCAATTCTCTGGTAGGACTTTAGAGCAGTATTTCCAAACCAAAGAGATGGAGTCGGGACAATACACGATAGTAGGCAATTGGTGGGATCGCAAAGGTGGCAACGAGATTGACATGATAGCTTTGAATGAGTTCAACCACACTGGCGTTGTGGCCGAAATCAAGCGTAATCCTCGAAAGATCAACCTCACTGAACTTGAGAGGAAAGTCCAAGCCTTGCCTTCAGAGTACGGGCGATACCAACTATCACTTCAAGGCCTGTCCATTGAAGACATGTAGAAGCCTTCCACCAAATTTTTTGGAGATGCTGAGCCTTATTATTTCACCAAATGATAATACTTCGGCGAATACCCCTCCCACTCCCCTGTCAACAACTCGGGATGGAAGAAATAGATGAAATCGGCAAGCAGCAAATCAGGTTCGCACTGCGACTGCTCGAAATATCCCGTCGAGAGGATGTCGCAGACGATGATTTGATGGTTCTTGAAGGCATCAAAAAGCGGATAGGCAGGGCTTTCCTTGGCCAACGACTCGTAAGTCATCGGGAAAGGATTGGAGTTGATGACGCGCCAAAAATCAGCATTTTGCGCTTTGGCTAAAATCGTTTCAGCATCCATGGGGACACTAGCCGTTGAGGGGTTGTCTTTCCAGATGTAGTCGGCACCGGCATCGGCAAAGAGCTTGGCGATATAGCTTCTGCCGCCAGCCACGTACCACTGCCCGTTGAAGGCCAAGTCAGAGAACACTGTAGGGCGGTGCACAACATTGGCACAAAGGCCGGAAAGAGCCTTATAACGTCTCTCAATGTCGTCAAACCAAGCATTGGCTTTATCTTCGCAGCCCGTCATCATGCCGATGACACGAATCCACTCGGCGCGTCCCAAAGGTGTGTTTTCCATGTAATCCGCAAAGGGAAACAGCACCGCTCCCGTAACGTTGAGGCCGCCTTGGTTGCCGTCGAAATAAGGGGAATACAATAGTGCGTCAGGTTTTAGTTGAATCATCCGCTCGATGTCGGCAGCGGCTTCGGTGCCGATGTCGTAGACCTTCCGCTGCGCCAACAATGAACGCATAGTCGTGTCGGTCACAAAACGGCCTTCGAGGATGCCTTTCACGCGGTCGATTTCACCTAAGCGCATGAACACCGACCATTGCGTGGCCGAAAATGAAATCACCGAATTTACTGGGACATTGAGAACACCTTTCACGTCTTGGTCGACAGCTTTGGTCGTATCTTTGACAAAAGCGAACGAGCCTAAAGACAGGGTAGTGTCCCATGGGCAGATTACCTCTGCACGATAGCCATAGTCTTTTTCGTACAACACAATGTTTCGGGCATAACGCATCAGGTTGTCGCCAGTTGCCTTTTCAGGAGCGTGATTGCTTTTAGGAGCACAAGCTGAAAACGCGACAAACACTATCAAACACAGAACGTGCAAAGTACGAGTCAAATTTGCACGCAGAAATCGCAGAATATGCAGAATCTTACTATCGGCAACGTTTGCGTCGCTTTGCGCTTCCCATAATTCAGTGCATTCTGCGTGAGACATTTTACTTTCCATTGATTTCCTCCAAACAGTCTTTGCACAAGCAGTCGCTGTAGTGTTCTTTCAAATAAGCTTTCGTCGCGTCGGTGAGCTTCACCTTGACGCACCAACAGTCCACGGAATGGACACATTCGAAGGCTTTTCCGCAACGGGGACAGGTTTTTGTCATTTGTTGAAATCTTTAAGTCAATTGTTGATTGTTTAATTGTTAGAAAGTTCGGGCGGATTTGAAATCCGCCCGAACTGAATTGGGGATTTGCAATCCCCTAAAAGAATATCAATATTTAAACAACATTGCACTAGGAATGACACCCGCCTCGAACGAACTGAGCAGTACACCATCGTTGGAATAACGATACACAGTGCCATTCATCATATAGTTCTTGGCATCGGTCACATAGATGTCGCCCGTCTTTGGCTCAACGGCCATATTGTAGAACATACCTTGTGGCTCAGCGACGATGCAGAAGGTCTCCGACAAAGTCAGTGTTACGATGTTGAAGCGGCGCACTTCATTGTTGTAAATCACATAAAGTTGGTCGCCCGAAGGATCGGCTCTCAGCACCATGGCCGTGCCGTCAAACTCATAGCGCTTCTCGGCAGTCTTCAGTACGGGGTTGATTTCCCAAAGGCTGGGTTGCTCGCCATCGGCTTCCCAAACGGCTCCTTCGCAAAGTACCCACACATGGCCGTACTTGTCGACCGCCATTGTGTTGGGCTCCTTCCCTACCTGGATTTCGGCCACCTTCACGTCGTTGTTAACATCAACGACCTGCACAGTGTTTTTCTCCATACCGGTGACGAAGGTATTCGACCAATTACTGAGATACAACTCATTGTCCACAAGCACCATCTTTTCCGTCGACTTGCCCATCTCAATGGAGCCAGAATGACTCATATCCTGAGGGTTAATAATCCACAGCTGTGTGCCATACAAGTCGCTCACGTAGGCCTTGTTGGGAGCGACAAACTGAATCTCACGCGGTGAGTAGAAGTCGCTCAACTTGAAAGGCTTTGTGGTGTCACACACCATAGTATTGGCATCCACTTTATAAATAAGGTTGCTGTTGTTGACCACAATGTAGAGTTTGCCGTCAACCAAGGCCATACTCTCAGCAACATCGCCAAGAGGGGCATTGTTCACTCTATAAAAGAGGTTATTGCCCGTTGTGTCTGCCACAGGGTCGTAATACGTCAACGAAGCGTTGGAGAATTGATAATTGCCTTCGTTGAGTACCAACACTCCCGAACCCACAGTAAAAGTGTTCGGATTAACCGGCTGTTCAGGCTTGCAAGCAAACAACAAAGCGGCAATGATGGAAACTAGGAACAAATTTACTTTTTTCATCTTAGTTTGTGTTTTGACTATGACTATTGACAATGACTATGACCGCATTTTGAAATAGGGATAGTTCACAATAATTATGAAGCGGTCATTGTCATAGTCATTGGTCATCGTACTAATTTATTGTTTAACAACACGTTTCGTAACAATCATCCCATCAGCCTTGACGCGGACGAAATAGACACCTTGGTTCAAGTCGTTCATGTCGACGACAGGCTGGTCAGTAGTCATAACCAATTGTCCTACAAGATTAAAGACCTCAATCGATTGCAGGTTTTCGGCTTGCACCATCAGTCTGTCTTTGACGGGATTGGGGTACAAGGAAATGAACTCTCCCCCATTTTCCAACACATCAGAATGTGCCAAGTCGTGAATCACGCCAATAGCATCAAGGTCGAAGCCACTGGAAGCGAATGCCGTGGGCCACGGGTCGTTGACGATATGGCCTTCAGCGTCGTAAGTGGCATACTCAGGTTTGATGCAGCCCACCACGTCGACGATGCGGATATGGGTGACACGGTTTTTGTCGAGCAAAGCGTTGTCCTCCACTTCGTCCAAATCGAACGGCGTCCCGTAAAACGCGCCGTATTTGCTGGCAAAATTATGGAGCTGTGCCGGATCGATGGAGCCTCCATTATCCAATTGTGTTTCCGTCTGGACATAAGTGATAGCAGGAAAACGGAAAAAATTCACGCCATCGGAGCTGACCTCCACAAAACCAAGCTCAAGTGCCCATGTATCTGGATTTTGCGCGTTGGCGAAACCGTTCTCAAACACTGCGAAATCCGGACCTGTTCCATTGTAAATCGGCGAGTCGAAAGTCAATGTGGCCACGCCGCCGTCACCAAGACTCACCACGTCAAACGTACCTCCTGGTACGCCCAAGGCAAGCGAATCCGCGCCATAGGATGCAAGGCCGTTTTCAGGCTTGTCGATGCGCATCGGGCCGCGCTCAACAATACAACCCGTAGCCCAAGCCACAAATGCCGACGAGTCGGCATGCATAGCCGTGGTGCCAGGTTTATCTTGGGCAGGAGCAAACTGTGCCCACAACGAAACCGGCACCATAGCCAACAACAATATGGAGAGTCTTTTTATCATTTCACTACAAGTTTCGCAGTACGTACGGTGCTGTCGCTGTTCACTGTGACGAAATACACACCAGCATCCAGCATCTCTGTGCTAATGCGGACTTGCTCGCCAGCCATAACATCGACGCTCACCGTGCTGACCATACGACCCTGCATATCATACACCGAAATCGTGGTTGTGCCTGCATTTTCAACAGTCACAAAAGCCTCTTTGACGGCAGGATTGGGATAGATAGCCAGGTTACTCACCCCATTTTCATTCACAGCCATAGGGACGGTAACAGGAATAATTTCTGTAGTCCAAGATATAGTGGTCCAGTCGTCGGACATAACTCCGCAAGCAACGCCACCAATCTTTACGAAATCGTTGTTGTGAATCAATTCTTCATTCATCATATTCATACCCATCAAGCCATTCACACTATGCATGGGAACATCATAATCAGGATCGCCCCATTGTGCATCTGGGTTGGGACACATCGTCAAATTGTAATCGTCATCCACGTATGTAATGTTGCTGGGAGCATCACCGATAACTGTCAGACGACTGTCGGCAGTGGCAATATCAGTAAGCGCTTGGAAAACCGTGGCATCGCCATCGAAACGATAGCCCCATGCCAGAGCAGTTTCAGTATAACTGCACCAGCTGAGTGCAACCACGACCTGGTTTTCGCCTTCGCCAACCCAATACAGAATCTCATCAGCGGAGATAGTGGCATCAACGACCTCACCTCCTGCATTCGGGTCTGTGGCAGGAATGATTTCAGTGGTCCAAATGATGGTGCTCCAGTCGGCAGAAATAATACCACAAGCATAACCACCAATCTTCACAAAGTCGTTGTCATGAATCGGTTCTTCAGCCATCATGTTCTGACCCATCAAGCCATTCACGCTATGCATAGGAATATCATAATCGGGATCACCCCATTGGGCATCTGGATTAGGGCACATAGTCAGTTCGTTTTCATCATCCACATAGGTAATGTTGGTGGGAGCAGCTCCGATTACTGTCAAACGGCTGTCAGCAGCAGCAATATCAGTAAGAGCTTGGAAGACAGTGGATTCACCATCGAAACGATAGCCCCAAGCCAGAGCTGTTTCAGTGTTGCTGCACCAGCTGAGTGCAACTACAACCTCGTTTTCACCCTCGCCAATCCAGTATTGGATGTCGGCAGGATCGATAGTGGCATCTTGTTGTGCACACAAATTGGTCGTAAACAGACCGAAGATTCCCATAAGGAATGCTAAAGTAAAGATTTTACGCATAATAATACAATTTTAGGTTTGACATTCAATCCATTACAATAGAATGCTCGCGGAAATGGAGGGTACACCTTATTTATTTAAGGAAAGCCAGCTCTTGTCCCGAAAGCTTCGTTTCAGCGACAGGCGGCAGGTCTTCTGACTTACTCACTTATTCTGGTCGCCTTCCCGAAAGACAAGGTTTTCAGTGGCATGATGACCAGCGTGAAGAGCTTACAGCAGCGGGAACTGTACGGGATTCTCACCCGATTCCCTATTGAGCCTTGCGGCACCGCTTATCGGCGGCAAAGATACAGCATTTTCAACAAAAAGTATATAAGTTCCGAAAAAAAGTATTTATTTTTGCAGATTAATTCTTGAACAGACTAATGAAACAACACCTTCCATGAAGAAAGCTTTTATACTTATCGCTGCCTTGGTTTGCATAAGTGGCATAGCCCACGCCCAAGATGTCTATTTCGCTGGCAACGCCGACACGATAGGCAAGATTTGGAAAAACGACACGCTGATTTACAGTATATCAGATAGTATCAGCATCAAATTGAACGACCTGCAACCGAACCATAACGGTACAGTTTACACCGCAGGCTACGCTTACGACTATTCACAAGGATTTGTGTTGGGGCGCATTTGGACAAACGAATCATGCATCTTCACATCCGACACCAACACTTTCTTTGATCATTTAGTCATTAACGACGAAGGTTGGACAGCAGCAGGTGGCAACACCGTGTGGCACAACGGTGAAACCTTGTATACCTACACCTATGGAGAGGAGAGTTGCCACATCAATAGCATTGCCATCAACAAGACCAACAACGATTTTTTTGCAGGAGGCACCATCGAAACCTTGGAAGGAGACTTTTTTGCCTGCATTTGGGAAAACGACACCATATTATGGCTTGAAGAGCAGATTTCAAGCGTTGAAGATATCTGCTTTGATGGAGAAAACCTTTATGCCGCCGGTTTCTTCAATGACGGCGACACTTGGTATGGCATCATCTGGCAAAACGACTCTATCCTAGTGCAAACTGAAAACGCCAATTTCTATTCCATTGCATCCTACGAGGGCAACCTTTATTGGACAGGAATCCAAAACGACACAGCATACGTTTGGCAAGACGACGAAATACTTTACACACATCCTAACTACACGGGAATCAATAACTTGATAGCAAACGAGTTTGGTATTTATTATTCAGGTTCATACGATGGTACCGCTACCGTGTTTAAAGACGGGGAGATTCTCTATCAACCCGAGGGCTGCTCAAACATTATCGGTCTCGGCGTGATTCCTTCAGAAGTTCCCCAACCCACCTTCACCCTCACCGTCGGGGTTGACAGCCTCGGTGGCGGCACTGTCACCGGCGGTGGCACCTACCATTATGGTGACACGGCCACCATTGAAGCCATTCCCTACACGGGATACGAGTTCCTGTATTGGAACGATGGCATCGTCACCAACCCGCACGACATCATCATCACTCAGGACACCACTTTCACCGCCCATTTCAACCGTTACGCATACACCATCGAGACTGCGGTAGTACCCATCAACTCCGGCACTGTGGCTGGGGGTGGCACCTACCCTTACGGCAGCACCATTACCTTGGAAGCCATTGCTAACAGCGGTTACGAGTTCATCCATTGGAGCGACAGTATCACCGACAACCCACGCGACATCGTGGTCACGCAAGATAGCAGTTTCGTTGCTATGTTCAGTCTACGCCAATATACCATCACCGTCGTTTCTGATCATCCCGAATGGGGCTCAGTGACAGGCGGCGGCACATTCAACTTCGGAGACACCATTCAGATTGCAGCAACAGCCAACCTTGGCTTTGAGTTCGTCAGTTGGAATGATGACGACACTGACAATCCTCGTGAAATCATCGTCACCGAAGACATCACTTATACTGCTCATTTTGGCATCCAGCAATGCTTTATTGACACGAAGGTCGACCCAGAAGGGGCTGGCACCATCAATGGCGGCGGCACCTATGACTATGGCTCTACGGTATATCTGACAGTCCATAACAACATCGGTTATGAGTTCGAAAGTTGGGAAGATGGCACTATTGATAATCCTCGGACCATCTTCGTGGAAGGCGATGCCGTCTATACTGCCAAATTCTCTCCACTTCCATACGAAATCACTACCGAAAGCAATCCAGTGGAAGGTGGTACGGTAAGTGGCGCAGGCACTTATGACTACGGTACAATTGCCACTCTGATTGCCACTCCCAATGAGAATTACTCTTTCCTCTGCTGGAGCGATGGTATCGTCAGCAACCCTCGACATGTCACTGTGACTGGTAATGCCCACTATAAAGCCCTGTTCCACCTCAACGGCACACCGCAATACACCCTAACCGTAACCGCCAACGACCCAACCTTAGGTACCGTCTCCGGCAGCGGCACATATCCTCAAGGTGCAACTATCGAGATCAGTGCAGCACCCAATGTCGGTGCCATCTTTTCGCGTTGGGACGACGGCAGCACCGACAATCCGCGCCTTATCACCATAACACAAAACATGGAAATCATTGCCATCTTTGAAAAGATAGAGACTTACACCATTACCGTAAGAGCGGAGAGTCCCTTACTTGGCACCACCTACGGCAGCGGTGTCTATCCCCTCAACCAAGTCATCAATATCGGGGCGACTCCAAATTCCGGTTTCTTCTTCTCCGGCTGGCAAGACGGCAATATGGACAACCCACGCACAATCATTGTGACAGGTAATGCTGAATATATAGCCTCGTTTGCTCAAAATCCAATAGCAACTTACACCATAACCGTGTATTGCAACGAAACTCAAGGCTTCATCCTTGGAGCGGGCTCCTATATCGCCGGAAGCACAGCTACCATTGCGGCAATCCCTGCCGATGGCTACGTTTTCTCAAGATGGAGCGATGATACCACTGACAATCCCAAGGAAATCCTTGTAGACCATGACATCATACTGTCAGCTTTTTTTGACCAAGTTGGTATAGACGAAAATGGCCTTGGCCATATCAAGCTTTTCCCTAATCCCGCCACCGACAAGATTCGCATTGAAGGACTGGAAGGCAAGTATATGGTTCAGATTTACAACTCTTTCGGAATGCTCATTAACACTTTTAGCATCAATGGAGACGATGAAATCTGTATTGAAAACCTTTCAGCTGGCTTATACATCATCCGCGTTAATGGACTCGCAATGAAGTTGATGAAAGAGTAATGAGCAGCCAAAACAGGAAAAGGTGAGCCTTGCACAAGACTCACCTTTTTCATATATGGGAAAGCATCTTTTATTTTGTCACCACAAATTTCAACGTCTCGCTACGCGACTCCGAAACCGCGTTGATGAAATATATGCCCTCGTTCAGCGTGTTGAGATAACGCTCAAACGACGTGTGATTCAAACCGTTGAAGCTATAGGAATACAGTTTGTGACCCATAACGTCAAAAACAGTCAGTTCAGCCTTGTGGGCATCATTCAGCACAACATGCGCATCGCCATTGGAGGGATTGGGGTACACAGTAATGATATGGGCAGGAGTACTACCTATCGGATCCTCCACGTTCAACAATTCCAAAGCCAGACTGAAGTCAGGAATGCCATAACCATATTGGTTGTCGGGATTATCAGTATGGTCGCTGCTGGAACGAATGACATCGCATATCTCTTGGACAGAAGAATAAGGACGAGCCTGACGCAAGCAAGCCACAGCACCAGCCAGCACTGGCGTGGCAAACGAAGTACCGTTGCCATTGTAATAGGGCCACCAGTCGCCGTAACCAGAAGCCACATATGTGCCTTCGCCCATTGCCATCACATCAGGTTTGATGCGTCCATCGTAGGTCGGACCCACCGAACTGAAAGAAGCACGATGGCCGTTGGCATCGACAGCACCGACGGTCACGATATGCTCGGCATCGGCTGGGATACCCAAAGTGCAAGTGCCACCACCTTCATTGCCAGCGGCATTCATACAGATCATACCACGTGAAGCAGCAATTTCCGCGCCGATTGACATAGGAGCCGTTTGACCATCGAAATGCTCAAAAGGATGGTCCCACTGACTCATGTCGAAACCAATGTAGCCCAAAGAAGTGGAACACACGTCCACCCCCAAGCTATCGGCATATTCGGCACCCGACACCCAATTGTATTCCTCGATGATGTTTTCTGAGTCGCCATCCTCAGTATGGATCAAGTAATAGGACGCCTTGGGAGCCGTTCCCACCATATTGTTGGGGTCATAAGCAGCCATGGTGCTCAAGCAGGAAGTGCCGTGTGTGCTCTGCGTATAGACTGAGGGAGAGCCATACACGAAGTCACGAGTGCCCAACAGGCGGCCTTCTTCGCGCATGTTGTCGAAACAGGACGTCTCTTCAGTGCCCTGGAAACCGCCATCGAGGACAGCCACGATGACACCAGTGCCGTCAAAGCCCATCTCATGCAAGATGTCAACATTCAACTGCTTCACCTGAGCCTCAGCTCCACCGTAATAACCTCTCGTGCCACGATTGGACTCAGCAGAAGGCTTCATCTCGTTGGCCAACCAACGTTCTTTCTGCTCTTGTGCTTTCAAGTCGTTGGGGCAGTTGCGCACGACTTGCACAAAGTCAAGGGCATTGATGGCCTCAATCACCGCGAGATCTGTGACGTACACCGAGACACCGTTCAACCACTTGGAGGGGTTGAGTAGCTGGGCTCCACAATCGGCCACAGCCTGAAGATATTGCGGATTGACAGGGATATCGTACTCGTCGACGGTAATGCCTAGATTGGCGCGACGTTGCAAAGCTCTCGGGCTCAGGTAAGCCTCGGGATTGTCAATAGAATAAGGTGAGTCGTTCTTGTCGGTAAACTGCACCCAGTAAATGTTGGTCGCGATTTGCGCCTCAGCGAAAAGAGAGGCCATAAAAAGCAGCAATAATAATGATAGTCTCTTCATAGAAATAAGATTTAAAACGCGCAAAAATAAGAAGAATTTGGGATTCAAAGATTTAAAACTCAAAATTTAAAATTCAAATTGAGCTTCCATAGGAGAATGGAGTACTTCATTTCGTTATTACCAGCGGCTTGAGACAGTTGCTGGCGAGTAACTGACAAAGGCCACGGTTTGTTACTATATGCCTAACTCCATTCCACGTAAAGGAATCTCCTTCCGCATTCAAAAATTCACTACCTTTGCAAAAATTTTCAAAGCCATGCGCATCGACATCATCGCCGTTTTTCCCGAAATGTTTGAAGGGCCCTTCACGGAATCCATTATCAAACGCGCTGTAAACAAGGGCATCGTGGAGATTGGACTGCACAACCTCCGCGACTACAGTACCGACAAGCACCACAAGGTTGACGACTACAGTTTTGCCGCTGGTGCGGGCATGGTGATGATGATTGAGCCTGTAGACAATTGCATCTCCCACCTAAAAAGCCAACGCGATTATGATGAAGTCATCTATATGAGTCCCGATGGCGAACTTTTGGACCAGCCTTTGTGCAATCAACTCTCGATGAAACAGAACATCATCATCCTCTGCGGACACTACAAAGGCATTGACGAACGCATTCGTGAACATTTGATTACCAAAGAAATATCCATTGGAAACTATGTCCTTTCCGGTGGTGAATTAGGTGCAGCAGTTTTGGTTGACGGTTTGGTGCGTTTGATTCCCGGTGCTTTGGGCGATGAGACTTCTGCCCTCTCCGACTCCTTCCAAGACGGATTGGTGTCACCTCCCGTCTACACAAGACCTAGAAATTACAAGGGTTGGGAGGTTCCGGAAATATTATTATCAGGCAATGACAAGCTCATTAGCGAATGGAGGCTTGAACAAGCTATCGAACGCACCAAGCAGCGTCGGCCTGAAATGTACGAAAATTTCAAAAAAAGCTAAGAAACTTCGCTTCATATTGAATTATTTTGTATTTTTGCACCCACTTTTTGGAGAAAAATATACAAAAATATATAAAAATGAGCAAAAACGCATTAATTCAATTCGTTGAAGATCAAATCGTTGTAAAAGATTTTCCGAAATTCAAGACAGGCGACACCATCACGGTGACCTACAAGATTGTTGAAGGACAAAAAGAGCGTCTGCAGAAGTTCCAGGGCATCGTCCTGAAGCGCAGCGGCCAAGGCAAGGTTGGTACTTTCACCATCCGCAAGATTTCCAATAACATTGGCGTTGAAAGATGTTTCCCCATCGCTTCTCCTATGATTGAGAACATCGAGGTGAACAAGAGAGGCGACGTCCGCAAGTCACGCATCTACTACCTTCGCGGTTTGCGTGGTAAGAAAGCCAAAATCAAGGAACTCAAAAACTGATTCCTTCACAAAACAACGAAAAAAGAAGCTCCGAACGTTGCTCGGAGCTTTTTTCATATCATACTTTCTTCATTTACTTACCAGGTGCATCTTTTTTCTTCCGCTTAAAGATTTTTGTCCTCAGCATAAAGATAGTAAGCGCCGCCCAAAAGACGACCAATATGCCCAAAGTGATAAAGGTGGCCTTGAGGCTCTGCGGGGCATAGCCCACCAAAAGCAACACTGGGAAGCCTAACACGATGGCCGAAAGGGTTTGCAGCACAAGATTATTGGCAGCAGGCGTCTCAAACTTCGGGTCGATTTCACGCAGCAGGATCATGCCGTTGCTGGCCGTGCCCGTCAGCATCCCAAACATCGAGAAAAAGCCCTCGTATTTATAGCTCGGATACAAGTGCTTCGAAATCCACAACACATATACAAAGGTAACTACAGCACCCAAAGTAACGATGATGATGAAGGGCAACACAAACTTGCCAAATTCAGTAAAGTTGATAGCCGCCGTACCCGCCACAATCATAATATCGAAGCAAAAACCGCTGATGCGGTTGAGCATATAGTTGTTGATGTACTCGCGACTCATCAGTTTGACTTTCTTGAAACGGCCCAACAGCCATTTGAATAAAATTCCAAACAGTGTGCCAATCAAGAAGTTGAAGCCCCAAAGCATAGGTTTCAAAGTATTAGTGCCAAAGTCGCCCAATTCCATCCCTTGGATCCAATTGGTGAACAGAAATACTAGGAAATAGACAAACAGCACCATACAAATCTGCACCGAGAGCTTATCAATAGACTCCGCATCTGGAATCTCGCCCTTGCCTTCATAGTCTTCCAATTTATTCATCTGTGCTTCAGCAATTTTCTGCCTTGAAAGCACACCTTTTCGGCGAAGGATGTTCATATAAATGACACCCACAATACTACCCACAATAAATCCCGTGGCCGCGATGGAGAGGCCGAAGTCGGCACCCGGGAAATCTATGCCCTGCTTCGCGGCCCAGCTTGTAAAAATTTTACCAAAGTTCAATGCCTGACCTGGTCCCTGTCCGTAGCCCATAGGAAGCAGCAAGCCTGCAGCATAGAACAAACGCTTACCAAAATAGAAGAACAAAATCGAGACCATAAGACCTACGATGCCTTGTATGACATAGGTGGAGGCCGTCAAGGCACCCGTCTCTATCACTTTCATCGGGGTGGACTTCGACTCTATCTTGTTGTTTTTCAATGCCAATGCAACAAATCCCAAGCCCAAGGCATGATAGGTCACAATTTCCATCACTGGCTTGTTGATAAGGTCTTTACATCCTGGAATCGCCTTAAATACCAAAAGCAGCAATCCACCAATCAAGGCAGAGGGAATCAGGCTCTTACCCAAGAAAGGAATCTTGGTTCTCAACACGTTACCTAACAACAAGGCTGTCGCCAAAATACAGAATTGCACCAGCCAATTCCAAGCTATAGGTTGGTCAAAGGTCATTACAGAAACGTCTAACAGCATAATATTCAGTTTTTTGATTATTATTTACTGAAGCTTCACTGCCGTACCTGAAGCAGAAACCATCAGCATTGAACCGCTTTGGCCTAACACCTCATAATCTATATCAATGCCTACCACAGCATTTGCATTCATCTGTCGAGCTCGTTCTTCCAACTCTCTCAGGGCTTGGTTACGAGCATTGATTAACTCATGTTCATATGATCCAGAGCGGCCGCCAACAATATCGCGAAGACTGGCCTTAATATCTTTGATAAAATTCACTCCGGAAATCACTTCCCCGAACACAACGCCTTTGTATTCAATGATGGTGCGACCTTCAACGGTCGGTGTAGTTGTAAGTATCATAAATCACTTCTTTTTTAGGTTTAACTTTAGATTTTGCAGACCGCAAAGATAATGTTTTTTTGATATTCGTATGAAAAACCCGTATTTTTGCGCCATGAAAAAGCCGTTGCAACTGTTCCTAACTTTCTTCAAAATCGGTGCCTTCACCCTCGGAGGCGGCTATGCTATGCTATCAATGGTGGAAAAGGCCGTCGTCGACCAGAAGAAGTGGATTCCCACCGATGAGTTTTGGGACATGATCGCTGTGGTTCAATCGCTTCCGGGCGTATTTGCCGTCAATACAGCTTTGTATGTCGGGCATCGTATAGCAGGCAGGAGTGGTGCCTTTGCCGCTATGCTGGGTGCCATCATTCCATCCATCACCATCATCTTGCTTTTGGCCACGGTCTTTCACGAATATCGCGACCAACCCATAGTTGAGCGCATCTTCAAAGGCATCCGTCCATGCGTGGTGGCCCTCATCCTAGCCCCTTCCCTTCGTATGATCAAGTCGGCCAAGGTGACCTTGAAGACCGCCATCATCCCCATCGCCACAGTGTTTCTTATCTGGTGGTGTAAGATTTCACCCGCCTACGTCATCCTTGCCGCTATTGCGGGCAGCCTCATCTATGCGCTAATCATAAGAAGACGCGAGATTACGAGACTGCGGGACTGCGAGACGCCCAGTGGTCCCGAAATCCCGAAGTCCCGAAGTCAAAAAGAAAAGGAGGCCAAGCCATGATTTACTTGCAACTGTTTTGGGTGTTCGTGAAAATCGGCGTGTTGGGCTTCGGCGGCGGCTATGCTATGCTTTCGCTCATCCAGCACGAGGTGGTAGACCATTACACTTGGATGACGACTACCGAGTTTGCCGATATGGTGGCCATTTCGCAGATGACTCCAGGCCCCATTTCCATCAACTTGGCGACCTACGTGGGCTATACTACGGCAGGCTTCGGCGGCTCGCTATTGGCTTCGTTCGCGCTCTGCCTGCCGTCCATCATTATGGTGTACTTCATCCTAAAACTCTTTATGAGCAAGAAGAACAACGCACTGATGGACAACACCTTGAAAGGCTTGAAGCCTGCCATCGCCGGCCTCATTTTCGCCGCCGGCCTTTCTATGATTAACCTACAAAACTTTCCTGATTACGGAAAAGGGCAGTACAACATCAGCGTCATCATATGCATATTGGCCTTTGTAGCCTCGTATTTCTTCAAAGCCAACCCGATACTGCTCATAGTGCTTTCGGGCGTGGTGGGGCTCATCGCGTATTAGCAAAGACACAGCCGAATGAAGAGACCGAAGGAGAAATATAAGATTTTATAATTTAAAGATTTAAGATTCAACAAAATATGAAACGTTTTATTATCAGTCTGCTTGCACTTTTATCCTCTTCATTTGTCTCGGGACAACATCTTCTCATTTATAAAAATTATGCCAAAGGTGTTACGGAACAAGACACGACCACTATTCAAGTCATTGAAAACGCAAAATGCTTGAAAATACGTAATGAAGAAAAAAAGGTCTCCAATCCTGTCCCCGGCTATGCAGAGAGCAGCACCTACGTGGATTATGCCCAGGATTCCGTATATACCATATTAGACTATAGCGACGGAAAGTATTACAGTTCAAATTCTTTGACCAATAACGACGTAGTTTTCAGCAAGGAAGGCAAAGAAAAACTATGGGGTTACGACTGCACAAAATACAAAACCAGCATCAACTCCAACAACATTGAGGTGTGGATGACAGAAAGCCTCGGTTTCGAGGCTACACCCCTGCCTGGACTCGGATACCTGAAAGGCGTGATGGTGCGCTGCACGAGAAACGGTTCTTTTATCACCGACCTCGATACCGTCAAAAAGCAAAAGTATGCCTTGGTCGACATGATTCCCGACTATAAAGGGCAACATAAGACCTCGCGAGAATTGAGCCAACTCAAGAAAGACAAACTCGTGATGCGCATTCCCATCTTCAAAGCCGAACAAATTCATTTTGCAGATTATGAACCTATTGGTGGTGACATCCCTTTCGACACCACCCTCCATTTCAGTCATGGCACACTGATTGTCAAGCGGATAAAACTACCTGAACTTCCGGCGCATTACCAACTCTTCGCCGAAATCCATCAACGTAGCAACGGCGATGCCTACGACCGCACCGCTTCCGTTTTCGTCATCCCGACCGAAAAGGCCAAGAGTTTCAAAGACGGTTTGCAACGTTTGGAGGCGTTGCCCTCCTTTGTCGGAAAAGACGGCAAAGAATACCAAGGCATCAAGGCAGAGAAAGACTATTTGCCCCCTGTCGAGTTGGTAAGGTTCTTCACCTCGTTTGGTGCAGGGCATTTTAACGACAAAATGCAAATAGATGGTTTGGAATGGACCGATGAGAACTACTATAAAATGGAAGTCAGCGAATTGCGTGATCGTCTGCGCGGCGATGTCCTCATCGGGGCTTTCATTGGCAACTACGACAAAGGGGGGCACAAGATTTCTTTAGACCTCCTCGCCTATCCTGGAGAAAACAAATGGAGCGACAAACCTCTGAAAGAACATTCCATACCGCTTTTCAACACCTGCAATGTGATGGAGATGAGCGGGCAAAATTATGGTCGGCTATTCGCTACAGATAGTCTTGAAGTGGAATTCGAGATCCCCAACAATACCAAGAATATACGATTGCGCTATATCAGCACGGGCCACGGTGGATGGGACAATGGCGATGAGTTCAACCCCAAGGAGAACACCATTTTCATCGACGGAGTGAAAATGTTCACCCATACACCTTGGCGTTGCGACTGCGCCACCTTCCGTGACCAAAGCCCAGTGTCAGGCAATTTTTGGAACGGTGTTTCCTCTTCGGATTACTCCCGCTCAGGCTGGTGTCCTGGAACGGCCACCAATCCTGTCTATTTCGACCTCAGCGATTTGAAGCCTGGCAGACACACACTCCGCATCGCCATTCCACAAGGCAAGGACGAAGGTGAGTCGTTCAGCCATTGGATGGTGTCAGGAGTATTGTTGTACGAACTTTGAGCTATTACTTCATCTCAAAATGCGGAATCGGCTGTAGCTTAAAGAGATTAGTAATGTGCTTATGGTCGATGAGTGCCTTAGTCTTAGGGTCATTGCAGACGCCTGTGCGGATGTAACGGTCCAAGACCGCGTAAGTGAAACCAAGATTATCCTCGTCGCTTTTATTAGTGAGGCCGTCAGATGGGGTTTTCTCCACCAATTCGATGGGCAGGCCCAACTCCTTCCCTATCGCCTTGACTTCCTGCACAGTGAGTCCACCTAGAGGTGAAAAATCACCAGCGGCGTCACCATAGCGTGTCGAGTAGCCCACCCAGTCCTCTGAGAGGTTGCAGGTGTTGGCCACACGACCGTTCATTGACTGCGAGACGGCATAAAGCGTTGACATACGCAGACGTGGAGGGAGGTTGATTGTGGTCTGACGACTGACCTCGGCATCTAAAGAGCTTAACTGTTCTCTTACGGCTTCAATCAAAGCATTATAGGTGTCACCGATGTTGACACAACAATGACGGATACCAAGATGGCGAATGAGTTTCATCGAGTCGTCAATGTCAGGTTGCACACCATTGGGCATAGTCACCCCGATGACACGATCTTTGCCGAGAGCTTCGACACAAAGTCCGGCAACGACACTGCTGTCCTTGCCACCAGAGATGCCGATGACGGCGTTGCAGCCTTTGCCATTCACTTCAAACCAGTCGCGAATCCATTGGACAACTTGATCTTTTACTTGTTTTGCGTTAAATTCCATTATATTTAAAATTTAAAATTTAAAATTTAAAATTCAAAATTTTACATAAAGCTGCTACCGCCGATGAATTGACGAAGCATTGAGGTGGCTGGAATCTCCTTGTCAGAGACAGGTGTGAAATAATGTAGAAAACGCAGCAACCTATGCGCTTCGGTGTATTCTGGACAATTGTGGGGCACTGTGGCCAAAATGCTTTCGGCATGGTTGCGCATAACAGCAAACTCCAACAGATAGGCAGAATTGAACATTACGTCAGCATTTTCCTGATAGGGATTAATCCATTTTTCCTCGGCATCACGTACACTGGCCCACTGACTGATAGTCTGACGCGCCGTAAAAGCCCCTTTATTGTAATCGCGCACGATGCGGCGCAAAAGGCGGTTGTCATCCGTCGGGATGACATTGTGGTCATCCAATGCGGTGCTCGTCAAAGTGGAAATGAAGATACGGAACTTTGTCGACTCGGGAATCTGCTCCGTCAGCATAGGGTTCAAGGCGTGAATGCCTTCCAACAGCAACACGGTTCCTTCCTTCAATTGTAGTTTTTTGCCTTTGTATTCGCGCATACCTGTAACAAAATTATACTCAGGAACTTCTATCTCCTCCCCTTTCAGCAAGGCAATCAAGTCACGTTCAAGTGCAGTATGATCGACGGTATCGAAGTTGTCAAAATCATAGGTACCGTCAGACAATTTAGGCGTATCCACACGATTGACGAAATAGTCATCCGTCGAGAACGAGATGGGCTTCAGTCCACATGCCTTCAATTGGATGCTGACTCGGCTACAGAAGGTGGTCTTACCGCTGCTGCTCGGCCCTGTAATCAGCACCAGGCGGACAGGATGTTCGCTGTGATAACGGCGGTTGATTTCTTCTGCTATCTGGACTATTTTCTTTTCCTGTAAAGCTTCTGCCACCTGCACCAACTCACGCGCCATCCCATTTTGGCATGCATGATTGACGTCGCCCACAGTACTCAACCCCATAATATCGTTCCATTTCAAACACTCC
The DNA here is from genome assembly GCA_946405575.1 of uncultured Bacteroidales bacterium. Taxonomy (GTDB): domain Bacteria; phylum Bacteroidota; class Bacteroidia; order Bacteroidales; family F082; genus Limimorpha. The sequence goes on from CAMJHP010000003.1 coordinate 66,151, forward strand.
GAAAACACTTCGAAAGTCTTCGGCTGGTCTTGCATCTCCGCCAACCGGTCAGGATAATCGCGGTCTGGGACGCGCATCAGAATACCATTGCGATAGGATTCAATGTCCCAAACGCTCAGGTAACCTGTGGAAGGCACCAAACGACCATAAAAATAATCTGTAGTTTCATCCAAAGTATAGTAATCGGTGTAAGCTTTACCACTAGTCTCCAACAACTTGACTTTATCCACTTGCCCCAGCTTACCGAACATATCAACTGCTTCATCAATGCGAGCTTCATGACGATGGAATTGGATGTCATCAGCCACAATGGCTCTCATCCGCACCCTTAAAGCTGCTATATCATTGGCATCTAGCATCTTGCCATTGCTCTTCGTGACACGGCAATAAAAACCTTTAGAAATGGGATGCTCCATATTCAGCTTACTACCAGGAAACAAATCTTGCGTTGCCTTGTAAAGCAGAAAACCAAGTGAACGGAAATACACCAGACGCGCCGTGTGATGGGTAAGGTCAAGGAACTCCACATCGCGACTATTATAGACGCGGAATTTCAATCCCTGAGACACGTTGTTGACCTTGGCAGAAACAATAGGGAAAGGTCTGTCAAACTCAAATTCAGACAACATTTCCAACAAGGTCATACCCTCATTGAATTCTTTGGTGGTCTTAGTGTTGATGCAATAAACTTGGATCATAACTATATGTAGGTTTATGAAATAACTTATTCATTTTCTTGATTTTGCACTCGATTAATAGCATCAATGGCTAGTTGATAGTCAGGACGAGCCTTGAGAACTTCCTTATAGACACCCATAGCCTGAGTATAATCCCCCATTTGTTCCAACACACGACCTTTATTATATTTGGCATCAAGATAATTTGGATTGGCTGACAATGCTAGATTGAAATAGTCCAAAGCTGTCTGATTGTCTTCTAGGTACACATAATTGACATAACCCTTGTTGAAGAGTACGATGTAGTCGTCAGGGCGCTGAATCAGCAAGGTATCGTAATGCAACAGAGCCTCTTCAGGCTCACCGTGGCTTTGGAGATAAAGTGCCAACTCATAACGCGCCGTCGGAAAGTCGGGAAATTGTCGCTGCGCCTTGCGTAGATAGTCCAATGCATACGGAGGTTGCTGCACAGCATAGATGCGGCTAATCTGTTCGACTGGGTCATAGAAATTGGCATCCTGCTCCGATGCCAACTGAAAATTTTTCAGCGCATTAACAGTATCTTGCTTGGCAGCCATATAGCACATACCCTTCACGAAATAGGCGCGAGGATTATATGATGAAAGACCCAAAGCCTTATCGACATAACCAATGGCCAAATTAAAGTTTTGTTGCAAGAGGTTCAATTCAGCCAACTTCACCAATGGACGAGCATCCAAAGAGTTGATTTCCACAGCACGGTTGAGCGTAGAAGCAATATTGTCCTTGTCACCCAAAGCATAATACACATCGGCCAACAAGAGATAAGTCTCAATATTGTTGGGGTCGAGTTGCAGCGACTTGTTGATATCGACCATAGATTGCCCAACTTGCTCATTGGCAAAATAAGCCTTAGCCCTGTTCAAATAGAGGTGAGCACTGGTGCTGTCCATAGCGATGGAGTCCGAAAGAATCTGAATGGCATCATTTACAGTGACTTGGAATGCAGGCTCTTCAGGCGTATTATGTGCTTCAGGTTCAGGTTTTGGTGCATTGCCACATGCAAAAAGCAAGAGCGTCAGGCCGAGGAATAGGATGGTTTTGTTTCTCATAGATAATTATTTATCACGATGTTTCATTGATAGTCAGCTGTCAGCAATCAGTTTTCATCCCGCAAGAATCCAGCTGATTGCTGACAGTTGATGGCTTACAATTATTCTTCACTCTTCTCCAATGCTTCGAAAATCTTGGCAGCGAGTTCATCAGCCAATTCGGGGTTGTCTTCAATGAGTTTCTTGACTGAGTCGCGACCTTGGGCAAGCTTGGAGTCGCCATAGCTGAACCACGAACCGCTTTTCTTGATGATGCCCATCTCCACTCCAAGGTCGACAATCTCACCAGAACGTGAGATGCCCTCGCCATAAAGGATGTCGAATTCGGCCTTGCGGAACGGCGGGGCCACCTTGTTCTTGACGACCTTCACCTTGACTCGGCTACCCATAACGTTCTCGCCGTCCTTGATTTGGCTGATCTTGCGGATATCGATGCGAACAGAACTATAGAATTTCAAGGCATTGCCACCAGTAGTGGTCTCGGGATTGCCAAACATCACGCCTATCTTCTCGCGCAACTGGTTAATGAAGATGCAGACGCAGCCCGTCTTGTTGATGGTGGCGGTGAGCTTACGCATGGCCTGGCTCATCAAGCGGGCTTGGAGGCCCATCTTGCTGTCGCCCATCTCGCCTTCGATTTCGCTCTTGGGTGTCAAGGCAGCTACGGAGTCAACGACGATGACGTCGATGGCGCCAGAGCGGATGAGGTTCTCAGCAATTTCGAGAGCTTGCTCGCCATAGTCAGGTTGTGAGATGAGCAGATTCTCGATATCGACGCCTAATTTGGCGGCATAAAAGCGGTCGAAGGCATGTTCCGCGTCGATGAAAGCGGCGATGCCACCCTTCTTCTGAGCCTCGGCCACCACGTGGAGTGCCAGTGTGGTCTTACCAGAGCTCTCGGGACCGTAAATCTCAATGATACGGCCTTTCGGCAGACCGCCCACGCCGAGAGCATAGTCCAGGCCGATGGAACCGGTGGAGATACTCTCCATCTTCTCTGCCTCAGCACCCAAGCGCATAATGCTTCCCTTGCCGAAACTCTTTTCGATATTTCCCAATGTGGCTTCCAAAGCCTTCAGTTTCTCCTGCCTCAGTTTTGCAGCTTCTTCCTGTGTTTTTTCTGTAGTCATAATTGTGGGGGTTTTTAGATTGTTGATTGTTTATTTGTTGAACTGTTTAATTGTTGATTTCAAGATTTAACTTCGATGAAATCGAAGATTCGATGCAATCAATGCTTCGCATTTCTAATTTCAAGATTCTTTTGACGCGTGACTGCGAGACGCGGGATACGAAACGCTTTTCGCGTGATTGATTCAATTATAAAGGGACAAAGATAGTAATTTTTGGCATGATGTAGATAATTTGTGTTGTTTTTTCTCATCTTGACTTGCTTATTATGAAAAAGTTGCTTTTTTACAAACAGTTGGTCGTGGAAACGGATAGAAAAACAGCGGACTATCAAGACATAAGGGACTAGCTTCGGCATGACACCCCCCGCGATAACACATTTTCCAATACACTTTTGATGAATCAGTTCCACCAATTCCGAAAACGGGATCTTAGTTGATTGTTCTTTGTCGAATGGTCTCTTGTCCGTCATAGCATTTTCGATTTTGATGCTGCAAAGTAACGGAGTTTGTCAAGAAAAAGCCGTTGATTAAACGTTTGTAGTCGACTGTAGTCGTTTGTTGTCGTTTGCTGTCGGATATATAGTTGATTATCAATATACAACACAAACAAACATAAAACAGATATTTGAAAGGGTGTTTTATTTCGGACAACTATCTTTTTACCCGATGTTTTCTTATGAAATTCAACACAGGAGAGGCCAAACCTATAAGCAAGACAGCGACATTGCTGTGCCTCAGGCAGAAAGTCGTCCATAGGGTCAGATTTAAGGAGGGGGTCTTACGGCCAACCAAGAGTTTTCGGTCATAGGCAGCATCAAACCTGTCATAAAAAGATGCAATTTCTTTCATGCTGCCCAAAAGATAAAGCATCTGAAATGCTTTATTTAAGTTGTAACTGCCGCCAGCAGCCATACTCTCCGCATACTCCTTTGACTCATCCCAAAAACTTTCGCAAAGCCCCAACATACGAGTTCCCAGCAAGGCATAATCGCTCAAATGACGATACGAAATTGTATGCGTGACAGAGGCGGAATTGAATAACACCTTGTACCCGCATTCATCACAATAGGACATCCGTTTGGCATGAAACAAATGCTTATACAGAAAATCCGAATCCTCATACAAAACATCTTCTGCAAAAGGATAGCGGACTTCTTTTAGAAAATCCGATCTGAAAACATACGAAACCACCCCAGAAAACCAAAACGGATGCTCTTTTTGAAATTCATTGCCAGTAAATACAGTTGATGAAGAATAGGGCAGTGCTATTACTTTATCAATTTCTTTTTTTGCGGACATTTTTGTAACCCGCATTGCAACCATATCCAACCCCAATTCGTCAGCCATCCTTATAGCCGTCACCATTCCCGAATCCACTTCATCGTCGCAATCAACAAAAACGATGAAATCGCCCTTTGCACTAGCTATTCCAACATTGCGAGCACTACCTTGACGATGGTTTTCCGATTGTTGAAAGAGTACCAGGTTGCTATAAGATGTCGCATAATTCTCTACGATTTCAACCGTATTGTCAGTCGAGCAATCATCCACCACAATGATTTCAAAATCCATATCATGCCATGCCAAGCCATAAATGCTGCCCAAACAACCTATTATGGTTGACGAAGCGTTGTGGGTAGGTATAATCAAGGAAGCGAACATCATTCTATTGGTTTTTCAAATGCAACTGGACAATCGAGTTAAAGACTTCACGCGTAAACTGAGAAGCAATACATTGGTATGCCAGTTCTGCCATTCGATGGTTTCTCTCCATATTAGTCAACAGTGATACAACTTGATCTGAAAACTCCTTGTCATCATCGGCCACCACAAGTTCCCGATTTTTTGAGAAGCTACCATCAAGCCCACGAAATCCGCAAGATGTCGTAACACAAGGTCTTCGTGCCTGCATCGACTCCAATACTTTGATATTGGTTCCACTTCCGAAATAAATGGGAGCAACTGTGACACGTGCGGCTGCATATTCCACCAACAAGTCACTAACGAAGCCCCTAAACGACACACCATCCGTCTTTTGCAACCTTTCGGCCCATTCTTGTTCATTAAACCCACCTACCAAATGTAGCTCTGCATCGGGAACTTGCTGACGAATCAAAGGAAATACACACCTAACGAAATGCTCTATACCGTCACGATTGGGTGCATAGCTCATGTTTCCCACAAACAGAATCCGAGGCGTGGTGCAACAGAAATCAACGGCAGGAATCTCAAAGCTGTAGAAAGGAATGTTGGGCAAATAAGCCGAATTAGGAAACTTAGCGTGGCTTGGGTTAGAGTAGAACGTAAAAAAGCACCTTTTTTGTATGGTTCGCAGTGTTCTCTCCATAAAAAACGACCTGACACGATGAAACATCTTATTGCGCAAAGTACGGGCAGTTTGGGCATAAATCCGTTCGGTGTCTATAGGATTGTCATCAACATCAATCACCAGACGTTCGGCATAATCCATTAGTCCACATTCCATAGCTTCAGACACATAGCGGCAAACGATGAGGTCGTAGGGATAGTTCGATTGACGTATAATTCCGCCAATGACGTTCGTCCAAGATTCATTACGAGGAAACATATGATTTGGTCGCCACGACAACAACATATCCAACAGATTCTGCAAACGCCTTTTTTCCCTAACCTCCCTCTCCTCTTGAGACCAAAGCACTCTGCAATTCTCCCGTGAAGACTCAACACCTTCCTTAAAAGCAATGACATCGACTTGACCAAGTCCAAGGCAGGCTTCAAAAAGCAAGTTGGTTCGCTGGGTAGCCCCCCAACCCTCACCATCGAATGGATTGTATGACGGAGAAACGAAGAGGATATTCATAACCTATTGTTTTTTTTCCAATTCTTGATGCCATATCTCATAGCGAGCAACACATACCCCAAAAAAGGAGGCAGTTTCCAATGAAGCAACTTCACGTACGTTGTTATTTCGTTTATGTCTCCCCGCATTGACTCGAACGGGTAAACGTAAGCCTCGCGGATTTGTCGGTAAGTTGCCAGCCATGGCACTTTGTTACCAAATGCCAGATGAGCGACAGTGTCGAAAAGATAGAGGGCAAATGCATCGAAAGACTTTTCGTCCACATTATGTTGCTTAGCACAGGCCAAGACACACAACAGCACAGCCGAATAAGAGGAGAACTCACGTCTGGACTTGTCCTTTCCCTTGCTTTGTGACATAATGGAATCCTGACGCTTACGGTAGAAATAGGTCGTTTGATGAACGACACACATCGCATTCATCACACAAGCCATCGCGAAACTCCAAGGTATGTCTTCGTGAAGAATTGCCTCAGGAAACTGAATGTCGTTCTTCTCAACAAGTGTCTTCGAAACCAACTTGTTCCAAGCCATAACATACACCTCTTGTTGGCAAACCGCTTCAAGGATTGCCGACTTGTCCAACAAGCCACCTTCGCGGTAAGTTAACTGAGTGCCCATCCCTTTGCCACCCAGAGGGAAATAGTCGCCCACCACCATATCGTATGTTGTTTCCTTTAGTGGTCGCGTCAGCACTTCGATGCAGTCGTCGGAAATGTAGTCATCGGAATCCAGATAGAATAGATAATCCCCGCTCGCATTTTTTGTACCAGTGTTGCGCGCCGCACCCAAGCCCCTATTGCGTTCGTGACGCAATATCCTAAACTCCACTGGTCCGTCATATCTCTCCAATAAACGCCTCACAACATCCATACTGTTATCGGTTCCGCAATCATCCACCAACAGACACTCCATCTCTCCCAAATAAGTTTGATTCATCACCGATTGCAGGCAATCTGCGATGTATTCCACAACGTTGTAGACGGGTACAATGATTGAAATTTTAGGAGACATTATTGTTTTTTAGGGATTCAATTACCATTCAAGATGCAAAACTAATAAATTAATTGTTTCGTTTCAAAATCAATTTGATTTTTCCACCCTTGATCCATCAAACCGCACAATTTCACAATCTCATATAGACTCCTAAAGCTGTTGTTTTTCAATCCATTGACATCCGTGGCGATACCAGAGAGCGCGATGCCATACTTTTTCACACCATTAACGATTTCATTCATATATGAATCGTTCTCAGTTCTTCAAGCAAACAACCAGCATCGGAGAATACAAGCGATTGGCGTTGAGTATGATGAGCGGTGGGCGTTTGAGACGGATTGAGACGGGTATCGGAGGTTGAGGACTATAGTTGAACATTCAGCATGCCTGTGACCTTCTCTAGTTGCGGAGGTTGAAGCCGTCCGATGTATTGGGATCGTCCTTTGACTCCGTCGAAATGCTCTGCATTCGGCGAAATCGATTTTCGATTTCAGAGCTTAATAAAATACTCTAAAATAGCCATCTGTACCTCACCGTCCTCCAACTCAAAACCATAGATTTCGGCCTCGTCAGGGTTCTCAAAGTAATTTTGCCATTTCTCAAATGCCTTCGAAATCGGGATGTTCCCAATGAATGGCATTTCCATGAAATCCGATAGTATTTCGTCAAAATCGATGCCGTAGTCGTTGCTATATTCGGCAAATTCACCAGTCTCGGTGTTGTGCAACATCATCAACACTACTTGGTTTCTTTTGATTGCCGCACGGACATCAAGCAAAAAGTCTTCTTTAGTTTTCATTTCTTGTTCTTGAATTCTTTTGAAATCCATTTGAAATACTCCTTTACCAATTTGCCGCCAATCATTACGATGGCTACAAGTGTCGAAATGGTGAAAAACGATTCCATGACAATTCTCCTTTCTATTTCTGCTATAAAGTACCCAATTATTGTGTTGTTTTAAAGGTTAAACTGTGAATCACGCTACAAAAATAGAAGCCCCCTGTTTCAAATCATGGTACAAGTTCAAAGTTTTTGTCACTAACGGCTTAACAGCTTTTCCATTCCACTTTCTCCAAAGCTTGCATCATCCCTTTGTAATTCAGGGTTTCCATGACCACTTTGCCTTGAGCGAAACTGCATGAATTCACTTTCTTATCCCACGAGACGGAGCAGAAATTCTCAGGGCGTTTGCAACCTAGCAAACATGACGGGCTTTGAAATGGCTTTCCGCCAGCGACTTGCGACAACTGCTTCGGCGTAGGCGTATTGGAGAACCGCTGCGGCACAAGGATGATTTGCTCATCGCTCAACATTTTACCGAGTCTTTGATACACCGTCGATGCTTCGTTCACCTTATCGGCACCCACCAAAAGGTTGACACCCGGTTTGATCCCAATACTGCCGATTCGTTTGACCAATCGTTCAACCCTGTCCACCTCTTCCGCCTCGTCGGGATGATGGATGGTGATGTGGATTTTGTCAGGTTTATGGTTGACAAGCCTTTCCCACACTTCATCGTTTTCCAGAGGCAATCCGTTTGAGGTCACCGACAGGTAACACTGTGGATAAAGTGCGTCAACGACATCGAAAACGCCATCGTATTCGAAAGGCTCGCCGCCACCCAACGAAACCGCTTTCACGCCGTGAGCGATGCAATCAGAGGCAAAGGCAATCACCTCGGAGGGTTGCCACATTGTGTTTCCGACTTTCGTGCTGTGGTTGTAGCAGAACGAACATTGCTTGCTACAATAGTTGGAAAGGTCGATGGAGAGGAGTTCGATCATGGTTGTTGCTTGATTTTTTCCATTTCCTCGAGGGAGATAATGTGTGGAATATGTTCGCCTTGATAAGGCATCATTGCCAAACGCCCAATTGCTTCCTTGTGGTTGTTTATCTCTGAATGCCTAAACATTGGATAATCTATGCCGTTGATTGTGATTTGGTTTTCAGTGATTTTATAAAGCTTTTCCAAGAATGATTCAACTTTGTCACACAAAATAACCACCCTTGGATTGAATCTGGCGACCATGTCTTCAAGCCATTTTCTATTTTTGCTCAAAAGCTCCAATAACATTTCATCATTTACATGTTTTGAAACAGTTTTCTCAGAAGGATAAGATTCTAAATAACCTTGGGATTCATGAAATATCTTATATGGAATTTTCGGGAGGAATGGAAGCCAAATGCTGCGACAGTTGATAATATCCAATTCAGTTCTCATGGAATAATCCATTCGATGCAAAGGATGCGCTATTATTAAAACCGTCGGTTGGTTTGTGAAACAATGATTCTCGCTGGAATAACAAAACTGACCACACTCTTTACATCCATACTTTTCTTTTTCAGAGCAATAACTTACGAAACACGACGGAACGATGATTGCTGTGTTGAAATAAGCCATTTTTTCATTCGACATAGGGAGCAGACCATACTCACAACCATCAACAAGCTGTGTGTCATCAATATACGCATTACATGGATACCATTCAGCAATTTGGAAACGCTCTTTTTCTTTGAATCGGATAGGAATTCTTAGAATTCTTTCTTTCAATTTCTCAGGAATCTGTTCCAATTTCACAGGATTATTGGGAATATTCATGCACACTGGAAGCTCCTCCGTCCAATAAGGCTGATGAAAAATATAATAAGGAGCAGTAGAAAACTTTTTGGTATGAATAGTTTTTCCCTCAATCCATTCGTCTTCCATCCAAAAGTCTTTTTCTTTATAAACCTTCAGAATAATGCCCTGATCAATCATTTTCTTTAAGGAAGAGTTGTTTAGAACTTTAATACGCTCTTCTTGTCCGACACTTGTTGTGCATTCATATGCATCGATGCTGTATAAGCCTCTCTCCCTTGAGAGACAAAAATCAAGGTCGAAATCTGGATTCTTTGCCAATTCAAGAAATGCATTCTCTTTTTCCGTGTCAATTTGAATGATGCAATCCCACCAAGAATCTTCTTCTTCGGGTGAATGAGGCTTTTCCATTAAATCGTCTATTTGATCATCTGTCAATGCAAAGCCCAAACGTCTGTTGTTCACTTCATCCTCTTCATAATTATATACCAAATTCTCAACACACTCCTCTGGCAGTCCCCATGGCACTGGCCCGTTTTCATTGAAATCTAAAATGCCAACATTCCCGTCTTCATCGGCCACATACCAAGCCGTTGACATGGAGTGTGTTGCTGGATATTCTTTGTAGGTTTTCATATTTGTCAATCATTTACTATTGGTTTATATCTTATACTGGAAAAAAGCATCGTATTATATAATCACCATTTGTCCTTGACTTTTCCCTCACTGATAAGTATATCCATCTCTTTTTGCGTAAGAATCTTATGTGTTTTCTCCCCATAGTATTCAGTTTCCCCATTTGAGTAACATATTTGATACCAATCGTCGTCTCCTCTATAATCAGCACAATCCATAAAATAAACTGGCACGAATTCGGCCAACTGAATAGACTGTGCTTCTCTAAACCTAACAGGTAACTGTGTGATTTGTTCCCTTATTTTTTGAGGTAATTGCTCTTTTTTCATAGGATTAGCAGGATTTGACATTCGGTTTGCTGCTCCCTCGCTTGGCCAGTAATCTTGTTGATAAATAAAAATTGGCATCCGATTGTATTCGTCCTCCCTTTGGGCAAGCACTTCTTTATCTGTCTCCCAAGGTGCATAGTAATAATAGGGAGCATGATACCTAGCTAAAACAACATTATGCTTTTCCAATAATTCGACTCCTTCCTGATTCCAAAATAAATCCACAAAGAAATAGCCATCTTCCCTCGATAGACAAACTATATCTATTTTACTTTTATCCATTGATACGGCCTGCAACAATAATTGCAGTTTTTCCATATCAATTTTTATGATGACACCATTCCAGCTTGCATTAGAGAAATAAGAATACTCAGTGACTTCTTTACGGCCTCCCGATAAATATGAAGTGCATATCATTTTCTTGTGCTCCCATTTATCAAGTGCTATAATTGGCTTCAACAATGGCTTGATTTGTTCTGGTGTCAAACACAAGTCCTTAATTCCATCCTCGCCGTCGCATGAGAAGTCGTGCCAAAGCAAATCATTGACCTCCAATTCCTCTACCCAATCCTTTGGTTTTGGGCCATTGTCTTCGATTTCAAACACTCCCACATTACCTTCTTCATCAACGCAGTACCAGGCGGTTGCCATGGAATGCGTTGCTGGATATTCTTTGTTGGTTTTCATCGTTCCATCGTATTTCACCCCACAAAAATATAAACTACCTGTTTCAAATCACGGTACAGGCTCAAAGTTTTTTCGTTTTTTGGTAGATTTTTCAAGAATTCAAATAGTTTTCCTACTTTTGTGCTCTGAAGTCGAGGCAGAGTCCTGAAAGGACGACCCTACCACAAGCGGGGGTGCAACCCTCGCCCAGCGTGGCAGCAGAACCTGTATGCAGGGATGCTGACACGCGCAGCGGGCGAAGCCCGACAGAACCACCACAGACTCAACCACCATGGGAAGCTCACTTGTAAAAAACGACATCCACATCGTCTTCCACATCAAGTACTACAGCATGGAGATACGCGACGAGGACCTTGGCCAAGTGTTCGCCTACATCGGCGACCTCATCCGCAACATGGACGGCCTACCCGTCGAAATCGGTGGTATAGGCAACCATGTCCACATCCTCACCTCTTTGCCCAAGACCATCATCCTCTCCGACTTCGTGAAACGCATCAAGGCCTACAGCAGCAAGTGGATCAAGACCTTGGACGAACAGTATTACGAAGGCTTCTGCTGGCAGGCAGGCTATGGAGCCTTCTCGGTGGATTACAGAGGTATAGACCGAGTTGCGCAATATATCCGCACCCAAGCGGAGCACCACCACCGCACCGACTGGAGAGACGAATACAAGCAGCTCCTTGACGAGGCTGGCGTTGAATATGACGAGCGGTGGGCGTTTGAGACGGATTGAGGCGGGTATCGGAGGTTGAAGACTAGTGTTGCACATTCAGCATACCTGTGACCTTCTCTAGTTGCGGAGGTTGAAACCGTCCGATGTTATAGCGCCGTCCTTTCAGGACTTTATAAGCCTATTATTCAACAACTAATCCATTTTTGCGGAGATAATCTATAAAACTTGCAAGAATTGTGTCATTCCGATTAATAATATCACTTTCGACAAAATCCGAATGCGAATTAGCAAGTTCAATTAATTCGACAATCTTAGTCGGTTCTTTTTTGTTTTGACGCCTATCAAACATTTCACCTCGATAATATTTCAGTTTATCACTAAATCGATAATCTGATGCACGGATGTTTATCTTCTTTTCGAGCAATGATTTGTTTCCCAATAGTTCAAGATTCTTGGCATTGTTCAATTCGCCAATACGTTTTTTTGCTAAAATATGCTCTATTTCAAAGTTAACCTCATAATCAATCCATGGTTGTTCCTCATTATTAAATGCCCACCATGTAAGCATCGACTTCGTGATAGCTCGATTATTACCAAAAGAATAATTATCAAGCTGGGAACGTAATGTAATTGGATCAAACAGCCACTCAGAAAATGTAACATCTCGATGCTCCACTACATTAACCATTTCTGCATAAATTGGCGTACGCAAAGCATTAACGCCGGGGTTGGAAACGGCATAAGCCCAAATAAATGCTGTGATTTTGTTTAGAAAGACATAAAAAGACTCATCATCTAGCAATCCATCGTTATTTTTGTTTGTCATAAAATAGACAGAAACAAAATATGCCCACATACCATTTGGAGCATAGTTAAGCACATACAATCTACGGAGTACTCTATCTGAAAACACATCAGTGTTTTGGTCTAAAACAGATTTCCAAAACTCAGCAAGAGACTCTAATTCATACAAAGCGTAATCGTTATTTAAGAGAACGTATTTATCTCTCTCATAAAACTTCCTTAAAGCCTCTGTAGTAGAAGATTTAATTCCCTGTTTAGCTCTCAGATAATACATGTATCTACTAAAAAGCTCGTCTGTAGGAGTTCCATAGATTGGGCGAAAATACTTCCCACAAATATCTTCCAATGCCCGCCAACGTGTAATAAATTCATCCTTTTGCCCTTTACTCTTATAGTATTTATAAAACTGGGCCTTAAAAATGTCCGCATCGGATAACGGCATTCCGCGGTCATTAAGTGTAGAGAAAATTCGAAGTGCAGTGTTTTGATTATCCGCCTCAATAGGAAGAAGAATGCAATTATTCAAGAGACGATTGGGAAAATAAGCAAAATATGTAGGGTATTCAATTAAAAAATCATTAATTTTCGATTGGAAGAAACGATAGTTCTGTGCATACTTACTCCTCATCTCTTCAGTTGCAATTCCAGTCCTAAGGATTTTCAGAAATTCATCTTTATCATTGTCAGTCGCAACTTCCGAATCAATTTTTAACTTATCCATAACGGGTTTACGAAACTCATTTGTTTTCCAAATACACAAGGCTAAATTATCACGAGTGTTTATAGAATTTTCATCCTTCATTTTTCCAAATCTCTCATAAAATGCTCTCAACAGGAGCATTAAAGTGGTCAAACGTTGTTGACCATCAATAATTTCCATTTTACCATCTTCATTCTTGAATGTTACAATAGGTCCAAGATAATACTCATCATTGTCGCTATCGAACTTTGTATAGTCGTTTTCGGGAAAAGCGAAGGAAAAAACGTCATCCCATAAGGTTTGACATTCCTTATCACTCCTCCAAGCATACGGACGTTGATAATCTGGAATTAGAAAGTCTGATTTTCTATCTGAAAACAAATCGAAAATAGTTCTTTGGTCAACATTTAGTTTGCTCATTTTATGTATTATTGGATTATAATTTGTTATTTTTTGTTGCAAAGATATACATTAACATGATACACGGCACTGTTCCTTATAACAATTTCAATTCCTTCACCAACTCATCCACCCCTTCCACCGCCTTCGCCTTAATATGCTGAAATCCAGCGGGCAGGCCGCCTTTCAGGTCTTTCGGGTCAATCAGAAACTTGGGAATTTCACTCGGAGCATATTCGACCAATCCCGCCGCTGGATACACCACCAACGAAGTGCCGACGACCACAAAGATGTCGGCTTGTTGCACCCAATACTCTGCCAAATCCATACCATCGACATACTCGCCAAACCATACGATATATGGCCGCAGTTGCGAACCATCGGCGGCTTTATCACCTAATCGAATAGGGACATCAAGCGGATAGTCCTTGATACAATTGGGGTCGAGGCGGTTGCGCGAAGAAGTCACCTTGCTTAGCTCGCCGTGAAGATGCAGCACCTTGCTGCTGCCCGCCCTTTCGTGAAGATTGTCCACATTCTGGGTGATGATGGTCACATCGTATCGCTTTTCCAAATCGGCCAAAACTCGATGGGCATGATTCGGTTCCACTTCTAACAGGTTTTTCCGACGGGCATTGTAGAAATCAAGCACAGCCTGAGGGTCTTCCTCAAAGCCCTCAACGCTGGCCAACTTCATGGCATCATATTTTCCCCACATCCCATTGGCATCACGAAAAGTAGGGATTCCGCTCTCGGCGCTGATGCCAGCGCCAGTGAAGACTACGAGTTTTTGTCGCATGAGAAAAGAGCTTTCTGTTTCTGCAAAAATACGCAAAAACATCAAACTATCTCATTTCTCTTCACCTTAATTACCAGATGCACCTGCTGCTCAGGATGCGCCCGCTCGTCGAGTTGGTTGATGCGGCACTCGAAGATGTTGGCATAACCCATGTCCATCATTAAGGCGATGGTGTTGTTTTGGGAACGTGGGATGTAGCCGAGGCAGACTTGCTCATCATTCTCTTGGTCGTTGTAGCAGACCATCACCGCATTGGGGTCGTAGCGGTTGTCGGTCTCGCGCACCAGTTCCACTTTCGTCCCGACCTTCAACTTGTCCCAAACCTCGTCGGCTTCGTGATACATCCTTCCCGCCAGATGGCAGTCCATGAAATACTTCTTTTTTGCTTCCATAATTTTGTTGTTTTTAGGGTTTGACATCGAATTACGAGGCAAAAATAGAAGCATGTTGTTCCAAATCACGGCACAGGCTCAGAGTTTTTTCGTTTTTTTACGAATTTCCAAAAATCGATAATTTATGTAGCTCATTTTCAAACAACAAATGATTTTCCAGTCTCAAAGTCTTGTTTCACACAGATTACACGGATTTCACGGATTTTCTGCCTGCGGCAGCCGCTCAACATCGGCGAGCAACTTCTGTGAAATCCGTGTGACATTAAAATCAATCTTCTGATCTACTAGAGCGTTCTTGTTTGATACATCTTTGCCGAATCCTCATGCCATTGCCGTATTTCGTCGGCCAACCATTGCGGTTCAAGCACTTTCAGCCACGCACCTCGCGATAGCAGCTGCCCCTTGAAGTCGGTGGTGGGACGCAAGAAGAGTTCAAAGTCAGCAAAGTCTTGTTGCTCATCGCATTGGAGTTCCTTTTGCGTGTGGTGCAAAGGCAAGTCGCGCAGATAATACCGCTCCATGCCAAAGGCACGAAGCACTATGTGCACGGGCTGGCTACCATCACCGATGACCACGCCATAACACTCACCGAAGAATTCCGTCGCATCAAAGTCGCTGTCCATTTTGAAGGTCTCCTCAATCACCGAGATGTCTTCCATCCTATCGAACGAGAACATGGCAAAGCCGCCATCGTCGAAACGCCCCAACAGATACCATCGTTGCCGGAACAACTTGATACAATACGGCGACAAGTTGAAAGTCCTCGACTCCTTGGCTTGGTAACGCCGATACCGCACCGTGACTTTCTTGCCTTCATTCATGGCATGAAGCACCCGCTCCAGCAGCTCGCCATTGGATGGGATGTTTTCGAGCACGATGCGGCGTTGCAAGCCCATGCTCTCGCTGATGAGGTTGTTCACCGTCAGCGTGGAAAGCATCCAGTTCTGCACCGAGTCCTCGTGCAACACCTCCTCGTTGCCGATGAAATAACGGTAGCCATCCCTCCTATCGCAGTCGATGTAGATGCCGAAGATGTCCTCGATGGCGTCCTTGTGGCGGTTGAAGGTGGTGCGACTCAACGGGATGCCTTCGCTCATCTCCGTCCGCAGCCATCTCTCGTTGATGTCGGCAAACGAAATCCGTTTGGCACTGTGAATGGTGTTCACCAACCAAATGTATTCCTTGAATAATGCAGGAGTTCGCATATTCTATCTATTCATTCATACGAGAAATGCCGACACTAAGCCATACGAGCGGTTTCATCCCTCGCATCCAAAAAAGTGTAGTTCTATTGATTCAGCAATGCTTTTAGTGTTGAGGCGAAAGCATGAATGTCTTCCTCCGTCGTATCAAATGCGCACATCCAGCGGACCACATCGGCGTCTTCGTCCCAGTCATAGAAGAAATAATGGTTCTGTAACTCCTTCCATACCTTTTTAGGCAGCTGTGCAAAGACACCATTGGCCTGCACGGGATAAACGACTTTCACACCCGGAATGTCTTTCACTGCACTATAGAGCAGCTGCGCCATCTTGTTGCTATGCTCCGCATTGCGACGCCATAAATCGTTCTCGAAATAGGCATCAAACTGTGCCGCAATGAAACGCATCTTCGAGCAGAGCTGCATAGCCTGCTTGCGACGGTATTTGAAATCAGGGCAAAGGTCAGGATTAAGCAATACTACCGCCTCCCCCATCATCAAGCCGTTCTTTGTGCCGCCAAAGGAGACGGCATCCACACCAAGGTCGGTGGTCATCTCCTTGAAAGTGCAACCCAAGGACACGGCGGCGTTGCCCAGACGGGCACCGTCGATATGGACGTACAAATTGTATTCTCTCGCCAAGCCCACGATGGCCTTGATCTCGTCTAAGGTGTACAAGGTACCCAATTCTGTTGGTTGAGTGATACTGATGACCTTGGGCTGTGAGTGATGTTCGAAACCGAAGCCATGCAGACGGGTCTTTATCAAAGCTGGGGTCAGCTTGCCATCGGGTGTGTCAACCGTCAGTAAGCGGCAACCCACGATGCGTTGCGGGGCTCCACATTCATCCACATTGATATGGGCGGTCTCGGCACATACCACGGCCTCGTGAGAGTTGGCCATTGCATCAATGCACAAGGTGTTACAGCCCGTTCCATTAAAGGCAAAGAAGACCCTTGCCTGCTTGCCAAACTGCTCGCGGAACTTGGCTTCCGTGGCCGCACAGTATTCATCATCGCCATAAGCCAACGCGTGTTCTTTGTTCACACGAGCAATGGCTTCCATCACCTCGGGACAGATGCCCGAATGGTTGTCACTTCCGAATCCTCTTTTCATTGTTAGTTGTTCAGTTAGTCAGTTGTTCAGTTGACACGAGACTACAAGACTGCGGGACTATGGGACAAACCAAAGTCTCGAAGTCCCGTAGTCTCGCGGTCTCGCGTCAAATTATACCATTTTCTTTGCTTCTTCCAAAATCATATTGGCAAAGCGTTCGGCCTCGGCCTCTGTCTTGCCTTCGCTATAGATGCGGATAATCGGCTCGGTATTCGACTTGCGCAGATGTACCCAGCCTTCCTCGAAATCAATCTTCACACCGTCAATGGTGGTCACCTTTTCGTTCTTGAACTTCTCGGCGAACTTGGCCAAAATACCATCTACATCGGTCGTGGGCGTGAGTTGAATCTTATTTTTCGACATCACATAGAGTGGATAGGTTTGCTTCAGTTCAGAACACTTCACCTTTTTCTCAGCCAACTGAGTCAGGAACAAAGCCGTTCCAACGAGAGCATCACGACCATAGTGCAGTTCAGGATAGATGACGCCACCGTTGCCTTCGCCACCGATGACGGCACCCACTTCCTTCATCTTCTCCACCACGTTAACTTCGCCCACAGCAGCGGCAAAATATTGCTGGCCATGCTTTTGTGTCACATCACGCAAAGCTCTTGTTGAAGACAGGTTGCTTACAGTTGGTCCCGGGGTATGTTTCAAGATGAAGTCGGCTACCGAAACTAAAGTGTACTCCTCGCCAAACAGTTCACCGTCCTCCTTGACAAAGACCAGACGGTCCACATCGGGGTCGACGACCACACCAAAGTCGCAGCCCTGCTCCTTGACGTAGCGGCAAATGTCAGTAAGGTTCTGAGCCAATGGTTCAGGTGTATGGGCGAACTTACCAGTAGGCTCACAGTTGAGTTCAAGCACTTCTTTCACGCCAAGTGCACGCAGCATCTTGGGGATGGCAATGCCACCCGTCGAATTGACGGCATCCACGGCCACCTTGAAGTTGGCTTTCTCAATCACCTCTTTATTGACCAAAGGCAATTTACAAACCATCTCCACATGCTTGTCCATCCAGCCATCAATCTGTTGATAACTACCAATCTCTTCAATCGGAACAAAATCGAAATCGTCCTTAGCAGCCACATCAAGCAGCCAGGCGCCTTCTGCGGCAGAGATAAACTCACCCTTTTCGTTGAGCAACTTCAAGGCATTCCATTGTGCAGGGTTATGACTGGCGGTGAGGATGATACCTGCATCGGCTTTCAAACCTGTGACAGCGATTTCAGTTGTAGGTGTAGTGCTCAGGCCAATATCAAGCACGTCGGCACCCATAGCCTGTAAAGTGCCACAGACCACCTGATTGACAAAGAAGCCTGAAAGGCGAGCGTCGCGACCGACAACGATTTTGGGGCGTTTTACACCTTTATGATGTTGCACAAATTTGACAAAAGCGGCAGTGAATTTCACCATGTCGATTGGCGTGAGATTGTCGCCCGGCTGGCCGCCAATGGTACCACGAATGCCGGAAATGGATTTGATGAGTGTCATATTTTACTGAATTTTAAAATCTAAAATGATTGGATAATGGTCAGAAGCCTTGTAGCGGTAACGTCTAAAATTGAGCGGTGTCACTCCTTCGTTAGCCCAAATATAATCGATGCGAAGCAGTGGAAGCTTTCCTGCATATGTAGGTTTAATACCTCTTCCCACCTTGGTAAACGTATCCATAAAACCAGCTTTTTGCATCTGTCTATAATTGTATGAAAGCGGCGGTTCATTGAAATCACCACACATAATGACAGGATGTTCGACAGGTGGCATTCCATCCAACACTTTAACAAGTTGCTCACTACGCCGCTTGAAGGCATAACCTAATTTATTGATTACCTTCTTCCCAACAGTATCGAGGTCGTTTTGTCGATCTGTGGTATTCATCAAAATGTCAATCTCGTCATCTGTAATGGAATATGAAAGCAGATGCACATTGGCAACATAAAATTTTCCCTTCTCCCCTGCATCCACCGACACCATCACGCCATAAGTACTTTCCTTGCCGAATCCCGAATCCTCACTAACCTTTGCAATAGGATACTTTGAAAAAATCACATTACCCGCATAATTCCTCTTTCTATTATAATAAACATACTGGAAACCAGCCCCTTCTGCAAATTCCTTAATACATTGAGGTCGAGTAGAGCCAGGCCTAAAACCACCAAATTCCTGACAACACAAGATATCAGGAGCCTGATCACTAACCATTTTCATCAACTGATTGGCAAAACTCTCTTTGTCCGTTTTTTTGTCAACATGACAAAAGTTATGCAAATTGTAACTCATTATACGGATACTATTGTCAGCCTCCAGCTTTGAGCCAAAGGAATATGACTTGGCAATGCCAGGGATAGCGATAAGCAATGCCACAAACGAAATCCATGCTTTTTTTGACCAAAGCAAAATCAAAAAAACAAAAATCAATATATTATAGGCAAGAACGACCCAAAATGCCAAGCCAAAAGTCGTTGTCCAGACGAATTGTTTCGGATCGATATAGGCATTGACGACACTCAACACCATCGCCACCAAACCAATTAGCGCTAAAATGGTCAGGACGAAGACCAACAACTTGCCGAAAAAGCCTCTATCTTTTTTCTCTCGTTCCCCCATTTTATCTGCTGTTTTTGAACAAGAACTCTTTTTCCTCTGGTGTTAGGCTATCGTAGCCATTCTTGGCCACTTTGTCCAAAATGACATCTATATCATGCTCAGTTTGGGCTTTTTTTTGATTATACTCCTCATCCGAACGAGGTACTCGTGGCTCATCATAAATCTCCTCATAAGGGGTATAATTCATCCTCGATTTATGTTTCCATGACTGAATAACGTCTTTCCATCTCCTAAAATTCTTGTTTGGACCTGCTGGATTCTTTTTCCAATACAAGATCAACAGCAATCCGAATAGCATACCACCGAGATGAGCAAAATGGGCAACATTATCAACTCCGGTAAGTCCTGTAATCAACTCGATGACAGCATATCCGATGACGAACCACTTCGCTTTGATAGGAATGAGAAAGTAAAAATAAATCAACGAGTTGGGAAACATCATACCAAAAGCAAGCAACAAACCATAGATAGCACCCGAGGCCCCAACTGTGGTCATCATATTCAAGTAAGCATCCATTGTTACGATATGTCCGCCCATATTCACAGTGGAATAGTTAGCTAAAGAAGTGGAATACTGGATATATTGAACCAATTCCTGACACAATCCAGCACCAATGCCACACACCATATAAAACAACAAGAATCGCTTTGAGCCCCAAATGTTTTCGAGCGTATTGCCGAACATCCATAATGCGAACATATTGAAAAACAAGTGCCCAAAATTGCCATGCATAAACATATAGGTGACAATCTGGTAAATCCTGAAATCACTGGCCATAAAAAAATGCAAGCCTAGCCAATCATTCAGGTCAATATGAAAACGGGTCAATGTAAAGGTTGCCAAAAACATCAAGGCATTAATTATCAATAGGTGCTTCACCACCGTTGGTAACACCTTAAATCCCGTTGGACTAAATTGCTGACTCATTTAAACAAATCCTCCATATTTAAAATCACATAAATCTTTTTTCCGTTCGGAGCAACCTCAGCTACATTACAGGCAAACAATTGGTCTACAATATTTTGCATCTCCATTTCAGAAAGCTTCGTTTGCGGCTTGATGGAAAGCTGGGCAGCCATGGTTTTGGCGAGGTTCAACTTCCTATCCAACTGCAAATCGGTGCGATTGAGTTTGAAATTGTCCAGAATCTTTTCCAGCAAAGCCACTACATCACACCCAGCAGCATCCGATGGTGTACCGTTGATCATAAAAGTGGTCGGATTGACTTGCTCAAGCACAAATCCGAGGTTTCCCAGTTCGGATAGCATCTCCTTCAGCAATGAGGCATCATTCAAATTAAGTGACAATGCCTGTGGGAAAAGTTCTTGCTGCGACACTCCACTATGGTTTTCCAACTCTTTAAGATACTTCTCGTAAAGCACCCGTGAATGTGCCAAATGCTGGTCAATCAATAGCAGGCCTGACTTCACTGCTGTTACAATATACGATTGATTCACTTGAAGATACTGACTATTGGATTTGGTTTCTTCCATTGTCTCAAGGGTGGCTTCAGCCAAATCCGTCCTTTCACCGTAAAGCAGACGCCAATCACCAGAAGATGCGTTTTTCTGAGGCCGGAATGAGCCTTCCCAACGAGGCTCACGTGGCTCGAATTCCTTTCTGAACGGATTGAAATTCGGGTCAATCGGTATATTGGGAATGGCCAATGGCGACGACATACCCATAGCAGTGCCAAAGTCATTATTCAACTCAGTGGACTCGTCGAAGTCTATCATAGGAGAAAGATTATGCTGACCGATGACCTTGCGCACCGCCGCGTGAAGAATAGCATACACCAACTTGACATCCAAGAAGTTGACCTCTGTCTTTGTTGGATGGATATTGATGTCAATGTCAGACGGGTCTACTTCAATATTCAAGAAATAGCCTGGAAAGCTATCCTTGGGTATCATTTCCATAAATGCATTCTCAATGGCATGATGCAGATAGGCATGCTTGATATATCGTTTGTTAACAAAGAAATACTGCTCGCCACGTGTCTTTTTGGCATATTCGGCCTTGACAATATAGCCATCAATGCACACACGCTCGGCCTCCTGTCTGACTGGCAGCAGACGCTCCTCATAGTTACTTCCAAAAAGCCCTACGATCCGCTGCTTGAGATTGCCTGGATATAGATGATAGATTTCCTTGCCGTCGCTATTGAGTGTAAAGCCGATTTCAGGATTCATCAGCGAAACCCGAGTAAATTCCTCCACTATATGCCGCATCTCAGCCTGGGGAGACTTGAGGAAGTTGCGTCGTGCAGGAACGTTGAAAAACAAATTTTTAACCGTAAAAGTAGTGCCAGGTTGCATCGGAACCAGTGTCTGCTCCTTGACGACTGACCCTTCATTGACAATTTTCACGCCCACCTCGTCTTCCTTACGGCGTGTCTTCAATTCCACCTGAGCTATGGCTGCAATACTTGCCAATGCCTCGCCCCGAAAACCCATTGTGCGAATGGCGAACAAATCCTCTGCCCTACTGATCTTGGAAGTAGCGTGCCGTTCAAAGCACAAACGTGCATCTGTCTCTGACATACCACACCCATTGTCAACGACCATAATCATCGATTTACCAGCATCTTTCACAACCAAGTCAATCTGGGTGGCTCCTGCATCCAATGCGTTCTCCATCAATTCCTTGACGGCAGAAGCCGGACGTTGGATTACCTCACCCGCCGCAATTTGGTTAGCGACGCTATCGGGTAACAACTTGATGACATCCAACATAATTTAATTTCCAATCAAACCACGAACGATGTTGTTCATCAGTGGCGTGCAGAAAACAAAGTAGAAAACGAACACTATAAACACGCCCAATACAATTTTTCGAATCAATTTGGCGCGTTGTTCTTCCTTGCTTTCCTCGTCATGTGCCATACTCCAGCTTTTGCGCATCTTCATCCTAAGTTGTTCCTCATGCGTCAATTTCGAGTCAAGGCCAGCAGCAGCCTTTTTCTCCTCCCAAGCCTGTTGTTCCGGGTCATAATAGCGAGGCTTGTAGTTGAATTTCTTCGGGTTATGTCGATAAAAGAATCCCATTTTCTTATGTTTAATCGTGCAAAAATACCAAAAAAAACACAACCTACAAGACATCTTGACTTTGATAGTCCCCATCCTCTTCACCAGATGTGTCCATTTCATCTTCTGAAAGATTTTGGTCACATTCAAGGGTTGACCATTTGCCGTTCCAAGAGGCTTCAAGACCTGTCAGCAATTCGTCCAACTGGCTGATTTCAGAATCTGGAATCTCTTCAGATTGAATCAGGTTATCCAAATCCGAACGCAAGCCCAAAATGCTAAAGTTCAGCATCTGCAATTCATCGCAGTCCGAAATGGCATTAATCTGGTTACCAATGGACAAAATCTCCTCTTCCATCGCTTTAAATTGCTTTGAGCTCTTCTCGCCACAGGTGACGACACTAAACATCAACACCGTCAGTAGCACAATTATCGAAAGTCTTTTCATAGGTTTAATTTAATTAGGCTTCAAAAATAGACAAAAAAAACGAAAAACAGCCAAATCAAAGAAAAGAAAATCAGACCACCTCAGCCTTTAAATAAATAAGGTGTTTTTTTTATTCAGAAACGACAACGAACAAAAATCTCAATGATTTCAAAATCAAATACTTGTATGAAATAAACAAATCTTGTTGATTTCTTTTCAGAAAAAACGGAAAATGTTTGTGATGGAAAGGCTCAGGGATTCAAAGGAATGCCTTATCTTTGCACGGTCTCTAATGGACTAGACAAAATGAAAACGATGCTTGGAAAATCAAATCAAATCAACTTAATTATTAACATTTAAATTATTATCTATGAAAAAGTTACTTACTTTTTTCGTGGCTTTGATTGCCTCCATTAGCTTGATGGCCCAGGTGACCACTTCAAGTATCAGTGGAAAAATCACAGACAGCAACAAGAGAACGCTTCCAGGCGCCACAGTTGTTGCCACGCACACGCCTTCTGGTTCACAGTATTATGCTGTAGCCGATGCGAATGGTGCCTATCGTTTACTCAACATTCGTCCCGGTGGTCCCTACACCATCGAAGTTCGTATGGTGGGTTTCCAGACGGTGAAGCAAGAAGGCATCACAGCTACATTAGGTGAGACCAAGATTCTTAATGTTCGTTTGAAAGAAGAGTCTGTCGGTCTAGGCGAAGTCTCCGTTGTGGCCGAGGCCATTTCGAATGGCATGGACAGTGACCGCGCCGGTGCCACTACGGCTATTAACAACGAGCAGATTACTACGTTGCCCACTATCAACCGTAGCCTCAACGATGTGTTGGCCCTGACGCCTCAGGCTGCTGCCACTTCCAACGGTCTGGCCATCGGCGGCGGTAACTACCGTTCGTCATATGTCACCGTTGACGGTGCTGCCTTCAACAACGCCTTCGGTATCGGCGGCAACCTGCCTGCTGGCGGTAGTCCCATCTCGTTGGACGCTATCGAGGCTATGACCATCAACATCACTCCTTTCGATGTCCGTCACAGCGGTTTCACAGGCGGTGCCATCAACGCTGTCACTAAGAGCGGTACCAACGACTGGCACGCTAGTGTTTACGACTACTTCTCCAACGACCTTTTGATGGGTTACAGATATGGTAAGAAAAACGACCAAGGCTTCTATCCTGACAGACTGAAACTCAACAGGTCATTGGACAACACAGCTGGCTTCAGCGTAGGTGGCCCCATCGTGAAAGACAAGTTGTTCTTCTTCGTGAACTTCGAGTACCAAAGCGACATCGACCCAGGACAAAGCCACATTGCTAGTACCGATAACAATTGGGATGCTGCAAATCATGGGCAGACCAACCGTCCTACCGTTGCCGATATGGAAATGATGAGCAACTATCTACAAACCAAATATGGATACAATCCAGGTCGTTATCAGAACTATTCAGTCAGCACCCCTGACCTCAAGCTTTTGGGTCGCTTGGACTGGAACATCAGTGACAAGGACAAGTTCAACATCCGTTACAGCTTGGTAAAGAACAAATATTCTTCAAGCCCTTCAAGCTCAATCAGTCCTCTTTCTTCATCAGTCTATGACCGTAACAATTATGGTCGTACTTCCGATTATGCCATGTATTTTGAAAGTTCCAGATATTATCAGGAGCAAAACTTCTCTTCAGTCGCTGCTGAATGGAACCACAGCTTCCTGAGCGGTCGTGGCAACAATATGTTGCGTGCCACTTATTCACATCAGTACGAGCCTCGTAGTTACGAAGGCAATCTCTTCCCTACCGTTGATATTTTGAAAACTTATTACAATGGTCCTTCTGACACTATCGGAACTCCTGCTGTATACACTTCTTTTGGTGTTGACCCATTCACCTACGGTAATCTCCGTGATGTGCAAACTGCCATCGTGACTGATGAACTTACATTAGCTACTGGCATCCACAACCTCACGTTCGGTGCACAATACGAATTCGACAATACCAAAAATGGTTATATGCAAGGCGGTGCTGGATATTATGTTTACAATACCTGGAACGACTTTGTAAACGGAGCAAATCCTCGTGCTTTTGCTATCACATACGGTAACAATGAAAAGCACAATCAAGTTTATCCATCCTTCAACTATATGCAAGGTTCACTGTATGCCCAAGACGAATTGAACCTCAGCGAAAACTTCAAACTCACAGCAGGTCTCCGCGTCGAATTGCCCTACTATCCTTCCATAGCTGAATACAACACCAACAGCGAGTTCGTGAACGGTTGGGACAAAATGGTCTACACCTATGACTCTTTGAACAACCCCATCGATTCCACTTTGGTACACCATGCCATTGCTGACGATAGCACTCACACCATGTATGGTATGTCAACCGCAGATATGCCTAAAGCGCGAGTAAACTTCTCACCCCGTCTCGGTTTCAACTGGGACATCGTTGGCAATCGTAAATACATTCTCCGTGGTGGTACAGGCCTTTACACAGGTCGTCTGCCTTTTGTATGGATTGTCTCAACAGTGGGCAACAGTAATGTGCTGCAAAACCAATATATTGGCTACAATGAAAGCATTGGTTTCTACGATAATGTGAATGACATTATTGCTAACTACTCGACAAAATTGAAAACTGGTGACCTGCCCGCTCCTCAAAGCACCACCATTATGGACAAGAATCTCCTTATGCCTCAAACATGGAAGAGCAGTTTGGCTTTCGACGCTGAACTTCCTGGTGGCATTAAGGCTACTATTGAAGGCGTTTATAGCAAAGACATCAAATCTGTTGCTGTCACCAAGCTTGGACTTGTTCCTGGCGATTCATTGCAACTTCCTGGCGAGCCTGGCAAGAGACTCTATTGGGTGAGTGAAGGTGTTACCAACTCTTTAGGCAAGGCTGTGACTCCTTATCTTATCACAAACTCCAAAAACAATGGTTACTACTACTCCGTCACTGCACAACTGAGCAAGAATTTCAAGTGCGGTCTCAATTTGATGGCTGCCTACACCTATTCTGAAGGCAAAAATGTCATCGATGGAATTGGCGACCAAGTCACCTCCGCCTTCAACACGAACACTTTTGGCATTCACGGTTCCAATGCTCACGAATTGGGCTATAGCTCTTATGTTTCGCCTCACCGTGTTCTCTTCAATGCAGGTTGGACCTGGACTACTGGCAAACATACTACAGAAACGGTTGGCCTCTATTATGAAGGCCTTAACCTCTGCTACATTGGAGACTACTCATATTCACGTTTTAGCTACACCGAGTTCGTTCAGAGCGGTTCCTATCAAAACAGCCTTAATGGCGACCAAGGTGCTCATAGTTTGATGTATATTCCTACGGAAAGTGAACTGTCCAACATGCCTTTCATTAGCGAAGAAAACAAGTCTGACTTTAACAACTACATTAACTCTGACAAATATCTTAGCATTCACCGTGGCGGATACGCAGAGCGCGGTGGTGCCATTGCTCCTTGGAGACACACCATCAACTGCAAGTATGAGAGAACCTATAAGTTCGAGGCTGGCCCGAGCATCAGCTTCGGCGTCGATGTCAGGAACATTGCCAACCTGCTCAATAGAAGCTGGGGTAACGTCCAAAGACTTTCCACTTCTAGTATCTTAAGAGTAAATGGTAATGGTTCTGAATCCAATCCTTATACCTACCAGTTTATGAATCCCACATGGGCTCCTTATGCTAGCATGTATTCAACCTGGTCGGCTGCATTGAATCTCCGCTTCAACTTCTAATCGAAGCCAAGGTTTTTCAATCCAAAAGCACCTCATTTCGGGGTGCTTTTTTCGTTGCCCACCCATTGGGCATAACAAAAGCGGGACGAGTCATCCTCATCCCGCTTTTCGTTTGAGAAGAATGCTTTTTTTATTCCTCGGCAATCTTCAACTTAGCCTCAAGAACCTTCAGGTCTTCCTTGGCCTTGTTAATCTTCTTCTCATACTCGGCACGCATCAGCTCTGAGTTTTTGCTGTTGGAGAAGAAACCGATGTTGTTCTCAAGTACCGAAATCTCTTCGCGCAGTTTCTGGATGCGAATCTGAAGTTTCGAACTCTCCTTGCGGACTCGGTCACCTGCATTCGGATCATCTTTCCAGCCTTCCATCATCTCACGGAACTCGTTGGTCGAAGCCTCATTCTGGTTCTTACGCATCCTATCAAAGAGCCCATCGATGAGTTCGCGGTACTCCTTATTAATAGCGTCCTTGTGCTTCATTGGCACATACCCTATTTCAATCCAACGCTTCTGGAAGGCCTTGATAGCATCCATATTCTCGTTGCGACTCGTACCCAGTTCAAAAGCCTTTATCTCTTCAATCAAGGCTTTCTTGGCAGTCAGGTTGGCCTCTTCTTCTGTACGACGGCCACTGAAATGCTCGTTCTTACGGGTGAAGAAGGTATCACATGCTGCACGGAAACGCTTCCATATCTTGTCAGCATGACGCTTCGGCACAGGACCGATGGTCTTCCATTCTTCCTGAAGTTTCTTCATCTGCTCAGTGACATTCTTCCACTCTGTAGACTCCATCAAGGCTTCTGCCTCAATGCAAAGTTGGGTTTTGCGCTCGAGGTTCTCGGTCTGTCTGTCTTTCAATGTAGCGAAGAAGGTCTTCTTTTTGGCGAAGAAAGCATCCATAGCACCACGGAAACGCTGCCATATCTCCTCATTGTCCTTCTTGTTGGCGGGACCAATGGTCTTCCAAACACCAAAAATCTCAGACAACTCGTTCGATTTCTTCTGCCAAGCGTTCACGCTCGTGTAATCCTCAGCAACAACTTCCTCTGCCTTTTCACAGAGAGTCTTCTTGGCTTCATAATTTGCGGTTTGCTCTTCCTCAATTTTAGAATAATGCTCGCGGCGAATCTGGTTGATCTTGTCTGTCGCTGCCTTGAAGCGTTCCCAGATTTCATCTTTCTTTTCTTGAGGCACTGGACCTATCTCCTTCCAATCCTCATGTAGTTTCTGTAAAGCCTTGAAAGCCTTAGTGATGGATTTTTCGTCTAGCAGTTCCTCTGCCTTCTCGCAAAGTTCAATCTTGGCATCAAGGTTCTTCTTCATATCAAGGTCACGAAGCTCACGACCAATTCTGACCTTGTCAAAGAACTTCTCAACAAGGAAATGATAATTATTCCAAAGATTGGAGTTCTCCGTTGCTGGCACAGAACCGATTTCCTTCCAGCGGTCTTGCAAGACACGGAAGTCATCGTATGTCTTTTTCAGAGAATCGTCCGAAGCAATGATTTCCTTTAGTTCTTCTAAGATGGCTTGCTTTTTGGCCAAATTTTCCAGCTTTTGTTTCTCGAGATCCTCATTTTGCTTGGCGCGATTGGTCTTAAAGATGCCAAACGCTGCATTAAAGCGCTGTTCAACGGGGTCTTCCTTATGCTGGAAGCTCTCGGCCTCACCACCACCTTGCAGGAATTGGTCAAGCTCATTGTCCATATCTTCCTTATTCAACTTATTGAAATGGAGACGAATAGCTGCAACTTTGTCCTTAATCTTTTGAATATCGGTGTCTTGCACAAGTTCTTCGAGCATTTCCACCAGTTGCAGCTTATTGAGATCGTCAAGCTCATTGTTGTCTTCCACCAGCTCGTCATCATCCATTTCGGAGACATTTTCCATTTCGGGGACTACTTCATCGACGACTGGACTCAATTCGGTCCTTACCTCCTCCCCTAAAGTCCTTACTTCGACTCTGACCTTGGAAGGCAGGATGTTGGACTGAATCAGTTTGACAATCTTCTTTTTGTCGTTACCATCAATGACTTTTTTAAGCGCCTTTGATGTCGTTGCATCATTCTCAAAACCTTCCTCAATAGCAGGATTTTGAGTCACTTGTTCGTTGTTTTCCATTTCAAATTGTTTTTATGGTCAAGGAGTTGCCTTAACCTATTATACATAATAAGCGTGCAAATATAGGAATAATTTGGAAAGTATGACTTATTTTTCGCTATTTTTCGTCTTTGACGATTTCAAGCATAGATAGGAACCGATTTTCAATCATATAAAAAAGACATTCCGAAAATTGTATTTTACTGTAAATCAACAAACAATATTTTTTCTTCAAAAAAAGTGACAAAAAACGCTTGTGGGTATTGGAAAAAAGCCTATTTTTGCACCGCAATTCAACGCCGAGGAGAGGTGGGTGAGTGGCTGAAACCAACAGTTTGCTAAACTGTCGTATCCAGCAATGGGTACCGGGGGTTCGAATCCCCCCTTCTCCGCGAAAGAAAGAAGACGATGGTTGCATCGTCTTTTTTTTCGGGGTATGGCGCAGTCCGGCTAGCGCACCTGCTTTGGGAGCAGGGGGTCGAAGGTTCGAATCCTTTTGCCCCGACAAACTGAAAACGAGGGAGTTACGAAGATTCGTGACTCCCTTCTTTTTTGGCAAAAATTGAAATTTGCCCATGATTTGCCCATGAGATTTGAAATATAGATATAAATTTGCCCATCGTTTACTTATATTTTCCGCCTATCTACAGAGATTTTGAGAAAGAACCACATGACAAAATCACCCCTACTTTGCAGGGTTTTTGGACTTTTTGCCCAAAATTTGCCCATAAAAGCAATTTAAGTAGTTGATTTTCCGATAGTTATTTTAATATCAAATGTGCTATTTTTGCCCATATTTCTCACGTTAATCAAAGATAACTTGTTGAAATACAACATTAAAAAATGCCGCCCCTTTCGAGGCGGCAAAACGCAATTTTAGATAACCCATTATTAGAAAAATGGGGTGCTTTATCCGGATAGATGGCCGTCTAAAGCGAGACAAAGATACAACTTTTTAGCCATCCACAACCATATTATATAAAGGTGCGCCTTTTTGCGCTTCTTCTCCCCTCCCTTGGACAGACTGAAGCCTGACTGGATGGCAAAGGCTGCGGCCATAAAGCTTCCCCACAAGGGACAAGCGACCTCCGCAGCCTTTGACAGCCAGGCAGCACACCGAATCGATTAAATTGCTGGAGTGGATTTGCGGATGACCGACCGAGGATGAGAAACGAGAGCGGGAAAACGCAAACCCACTATTAACCGAAGGCGGACAAAGGATGCGGCAATTGAGCTTCCTAAAAGATGCGACACCTACCCCCGCATCCTTTGGCCGACTGAGGTAAAATTAAAACCACCTACCAAGCCGGACGAGGTGACAAAAAAAAGGAGAAGGTCTCCATCAGGAAACCTTCACCATTTTGATCACAATCGTTATTGCAGTGATGATGACAGCCAGCAACACCACCACCATACCGAGCAGAAACCACATGAAAGCGGGTGGCTTTTTCTTTTCAGGCGGCGGCTCTTCGACGACGATCTGCGGATAACGCAGTGTGTCGGCGAAGTGTACTGGCTCGGGTTCTGCCTCGTAGGTGACTGTGAGGCTGTCATTAGTGGCCGTTGCCGTGAAAGTGCCCTGCTCCGTCTGGATCTTGACGGCTTGGCCGTCAAGCAGCGGAGCTAAGG
>CAMJHP010000004.1 GCA_946405575.1 uncultured Bacteroidales bacterium
GCTCTGTGCTGTCCCGACTTTCCTCGCGCCGGCTTTCCCGACCCGCGACAGTCTGGCCTGAATCGCGGCGCAAAAATAGGGAAAATTTTAATGCAATTAGTGATCGGTGTAAGTGATCGGTGTAAATACCGAACTCTTATGATAATTGCCGCCTGCAACGCCCACATCGATTTCCTTCTTATCGATGATTCCCAACTTCTTGACCAGTGTACTCGGGCCAGCCTCAGACATAAAGTCAAAAAGATTGACATACCCGCTCAATACAATGCTTCCTTCCGAATGACCCAAACACTCGGCAACTTTGGTCTGGATCTTTTTCGGCAAAGTGATGATATAATCGCCATAAAGGCTGTTATTCGACTTCGTGACAGTGTAGGTCTCGTTTTGGAAAAGCCATTCACCATTGTATGCGACGCTGATTTTGTTGTCGTCCTCAAAAATGAGCACAAGGTTTTGCGAGGTTTCAGCATGAATAATGCCGACAACGCCGCCAACTGCGGATTCCTCCCATTGCCAAGAGCCTTTCAGTTGCGGAATTTGCACGGCAAGGTCGATTTTCTTGCAAGAGGCAAAGCCCATAAGCACCGCCAACAGCACCAGCAGCGTTCCGATTTTGATGTTTTTGTTTATGAACATGATGATTGAATTTTGAGGTTTATAACTTGTTTGAAACTTGTTCCGCAAAAGTATAGAAAAAATTTGTCGTTTTGGCAAGTCTTTGGGCCATTACAAACTTTTTCAAAAACATGTGTATTGATTTTCAATTAGTTATTGGGGGTTATTACAACTTTTTTGGTGAAAACTATTCCACAGTCATAGTCATACAAGCCCTGCAAAACCTCAGTTTCCCAGCAAAATCCTCCAAAACCTCGGCTTTTGAAAATCCCATTTCATGGCATAGCTCTACCATCTCCTCCCCCATCCGTTCGTTGATTTCGAACCAAACTTGACCATCAGGATTCAACCGCTTTTTGGCCAAAGTCAAAATCTGGCGGTAAAACCGAAGTGGGTCGTCGTCAGGGACAAACAAAGCTTTTTCAGGCTCCCAGTCAAGGACATTGGTTTCCATCGTGATACGTTCACTGTCGCAAACATAGGGAGGATTGCTCACCACCAAATCCACGGGCTGGTTGAAATACTCGGATGTGGGATTCATGACATCGTCTTGCACGAAAGTCACTTTCGCGTCATTGCTTTCGGCATTTTCTTTGGCGATTTGCAGGGCTTCTTCCGAAACATCGAAGGCGATGACTTCAGCATTCACAAAATACTTGACCAAGGCAATGGCGATGCAACCTGAGCCTGTACCGATGTCCCAGATGCGAAGGGGTGGATTATCTCCCTTATAAACCGCAGCCATAGATTCCCTCTTCCCCACATACCTATGCTGGAATGACAAGGCTGCTGGCTCAACAGCGGAATGGTGCTGAAGGCCGTCTGCACATATCTTCTGCACAAGCTCTTCCGTCTCGGGGCGCGGGATGAGCACCGACGGCGATACCTTTATTAATAGGTCATCGAAACGCGCCATACCTGTCACATATTGCACTGGCTCGCCCGAAAGCAAACGCTTGACAGCTTCACTCAATTGATGATGCTGATGCTCGTCGATGCGCAAGTCGGGGTTCATTAGCTGCTGGTTCCAATCGATGCCAAAGAGGTCTTCCAAGAGGATACGCATCAGTTGCTCCGCCTCACGTTGGGGGAACTTTTCGGCCAGTGATTCGGTGAAGTGTCGTTTTGTTTTTTGCAGATTAAATCCAATCATGGGGCAAAGATACGCAAAAAATCGTACTTTTGCAGAATGATTTACCTCATCCTTGCCATATTATTCTCCACCGGCGTTTTCGTCGCGATGCGGCTCTTCGAACGCTTCAAACTGGACAACCACCAGGCACTGATGTGGAACTATGTCTTCGCCGCTGGAACGGGTTTCCTGATGTGCAAGCAGTTCGACACTCCAACGCAGTTGATAGGCGAGCCCTGGTTTGGACTCTCATTATTGACAGGTTTCTGGTTCATCTTCACCTATGTGCTAATGACGGCCTCCACACAGCGATCGGGCGTGACGGTCACCTCGCTTTCAAGCAAGCTCTCGGTGGTTCTTCCCACTTTGGCAGGCGTGGTTTTGTTTAGCGAAAAACTGAATTTTGTTGCCACGATGGGCATTGTATTGGCTTTGGTGGCTTTGGTGTTGGTGGTAGGTGGAAAAGGGAAAACCGATAAAGCCAACAAAACCAATTGGTTATTGCCCATTCTCATCTTTTTCGGGACGGGAACTGGTGACATTCTGATGAAACTCACCGAGCAACGCAACCAAGGTGACAATATGAGTTTTATGATCGCCTTCATCTATTTCATTGCCCTATTGTTCGGCATCCTTCTTGTAGCCTACGACCTCATCCGTGGCAAGTCGAAATGGCAATGGAAAAGCGCTTTGGGCGGCATTGGCCTTGGCGTCATCAACTTCTTCTCGACCTATAGCGTCTATCATACTATGCGCTGTTTCGACAATGTGGTGCTCTTCCCTATCTATAACATCGGAGTGGTCAGCCTCACCGCCCTCACTGGTTGGTTACTCTTCAAGGAAAAGCTGACCTGGAAGAACTATCTCGGTCTTGCCATTGCCATCATTTCTGTCATCCTTATCACCCTCAAGCCATGAAAGAAGACGACACGTATTATATGTTAGCCACTCGCGGCGAAGGCCTTTACAAGGAGAAAGGCAGCAAGTTCATCGCCGAGACCTTCACCGTGATGAGCGAAGATGAGGCCAAGGCAGCCGTGGCTTCGGTGAAAAAGAAATACTTTGACGCAAGGCACCATTGTTTTGCCTATATGATTGGTCCCGACAAAAAGACTTTCCGCTCAAGCGACGATGGAGAACCTTCTGGCACGGCAGGCAAGCCCATCCTCAATCAGATTCTTTCCAAAGACGTCACTAACGTTTGCGTTATCGTGACCCGCTATTTCGGTGGCATCAAACTGGGCACCTCTGGACTCATCAATGCCTATAAAACCGCTTCTCGCGAAGCCCTTGACAACGCGCAAATTGTGGAAAAAACCATAAATGAAATTTACAGTTTGGAATTTGAGTACCCTCTGATGAACGAGGTGATGCGCATTATGAAAGATGAGAATTTGGAGCAGCAAAATCCACGCTTTGAATTAGACTGCTATTTGGAGTTTTCAACAAGAAAAAATTCCGCTTCGCAAATTTTTGAAAAATTCAGCAATTTGTTCGGGGTAAAAATAACACATATCAAAACAATGTAAATCAATTGTTTACAAACATATTTATTTTTCAAAAATTGAAAATCTCGTATTATAGAAAAAAGAAAATCAAAAATCAATAGATTTTTGATTTTTTTATAAACAATTAATCCTATATTTTTGCCATGTCAAAACGAGCCCGAAAAGCACGCAAAAACGCTACACTCATTCTACTTTTCAAGTAGTTTGAAAGACAATAAAATAGAGTATTATACGATGTCAAAGGACCATGTGGAAATATGGAATAGCTGTCTGTCTGTGATTAAAGATAACGTCACAGAACAGGGATATAAGACTTGGTTCGAACCCATCGTGCCACTCTCGTTGACCGACAATGTTCTGACCCTTCAGGTGCCCACGCAGTTCTTTTACGAATATCTTGAGGTGCATTACATCGACCTGCTCAAGACAGTCATCAAGCGCTTTGTCGGCGCAAAAGGGAAACTGGAATACAGGATACCTGTTGACAGCGCAAACAGCTCAGGGACCATTACCCTGCCCAGCTCCAATCGCAACTATCCGAAGAATCCCATCGGTCAACCTGCGCCGCAACGCCTATCGGAAGGTCCCATCAACCCTTTTGTCATCCCCGGACTAAAGAAACTGCAAATAGATTCACAACTAAACGAAAACTATACCTTCGAGAATTTCATTGAAGGCGAATGCAACCGACTAGCCCGCTCAGCTGGCTTGAAAATCGCCAAAGAGCCCGGCAAGACCGCCTTCAACCCCTTAGTCATTTATAGTAGTACAGGGTTGGGCAAGACCCACCTTTGCCACGCCATCGGTTTGGAGACCAAACGTTTGCACCCGGAAAAGACTGTTCTTTATGTACAGGCCGAACAGCTCTCCACGCAATATGTGACGGCCAACAAAAACAACAACCGTCCTGATTTCATCAACTTTTACCAGATGATTGACGTGCTCATCATTGATGACATTCAGTTCCTTTCGGGAAAGGCAGGCACACAAGATGTCTTCTTCCATATTTTCAACCACTTGCAGCAAAACAACAAACAGATTGTCATCACTAGTGACAAGTTCCCTTCAGAACTTCAAGGTATGGAAGACCGATTGTTGTCGCGCTTCAAATGGGGATTAACCGCCGACCTGCAATCGCCAGACCTTACCACCCGAACCTCCATCATCCGAGAAAAGCTACACGACAATGGTATCACTTTCCCTGAAGAAGTGATACAATACATTGCCAGCAATGTGCGCAATAACATCCGCGAACTGGAAGGTGTGATGAACTCACTTATGGCCCAATCCCTGCTCAACAAAAAATCTGTCACCATTGATATGGCGCAACAAATTATCGACAGGTTCGTACGCAACACCGTAAAGGAGGTCTCAGTAGAATACATTATCAATATCGTGTGCGAATTTTTCAAGATTACTCCTGAACAAATGGCACTCAACACGCGCAAGCAACAGGTGGTGCAGGCTCGCCAAATTGCTATGTATCTGTCGAAGAAATACTCTAACGCGAGCTTGGTCTCTATCGGTCAGCAGTGTGGCAAGAAAGACCACGCCACGGTGCACCATGCATGCAAGACCATCGCCGACCGCCTTGAAACCGACAAGCAGTTCAAGGTGATGTTTGCCGACATCGAGAAGAAAATCGCCTTGTCATAACCCCTCGTTTTATGGCCAACAATTTTGGAAAACTCTATCTAGTGCCCAACCTGCTTGGCGCAACGAAACCTGAACAAGTCATCCCTGCCGGGACACTCGAAATCATTAGACAACTGAAACATTTCGTGGTGGAAAGCACCCGCACCTCGCGCCGCGTGTTGAGCCGCATTGGGATGGACTGTGCCATTGATGACATCGAGTTCATCGAGCTCGACAAGCACAACGCCCGCAACCTTGACCTGATGGAGCACCTCGGCGCGTGCCTACAAGGCGAGGATATGGGCCTGATGTCGGAAGCCGGAACGCCCTGTGTCGCCGACCCAGGTGCTTTGGTGGTAGACTTGGCTCATTCCGCTGGCATACAAGTCATTCCATTGGTTGGTCCCAATGCAATGATTTTGGCTTTAATGGCTTCGGGCTTCAACGGACAAGCATTTGCTTTCCACGGATACCTACCCATCAAGAGCCCCGAACGACAGAACGCTATCAAGGACTTGGAGCGAAGGTCGGCGGCCAACAACGAGACGCAACTATTCATCGAAACGCCTTTCCGCAACAACGCTATGCTGCAGGACCTCTGCAAGAACCTCCACCCAGCCACACGGGTCTGCATCGCATGCAACCTCACCTGCGAAGACGAACTCATCATCAGCCAAAGC
Organism: uncultured Bacteroidales bacterium; assembly: GCA_946405575.1. Taxonomy (GTDB): domain Bacteria; phylum Bacteroidota; class Bacteroidia; order Bacteroidales; family F082; genus Limimorpha. The sequence continues at coordinate 5,571 of CAMJHP010000004.1, forward strand.
ATAGGAGAATGGAAAAGCTATAAGGGCGATTTAAACAAAAAGCCCGCTGTGTTTTTGGTGTACAGCGAGCCGAGAAGAAGTAATAGATTTCATAAATAATTTGTAGTCTGGATTGCTTCGTTCCTCGCAAAGACACGCGAAGCGTGTTCGTGATGTCATTGCGAGGTACAAAGCATTCTATTATCGGATATTTAAAGCCCTGTGAATCTGCAATGAAAGCCGCCAGCCAGGATTCTGCATCACGGCTTCGACGCAGGCTTTCATATTGGCTTTTCGCTGCACTTCATCTTCACAAAAACAAGGCTGCAAGAAACGATGCTTGGCCATGATGTCATCATATTGCGCCAAATCCTGGCCAAGACAGACCACTTTCAACTCATCACAACACTTTACAACACATAGAAAGATGTTACCGCCTGCGAAAGCCGTTTTAGGTGAAAGCGTGACCCAATCAAGGTTGTTGGGCACAGGTCGGGTACCGTTAGTTTCGATGGCAATCTTTTTACCTGTTTGCTGCTTCAATTCCGCCACAAATGCCTCATCAATAAACAAAGATGGCTCACCGCCTGTCAGCACGACCAACGGCGCAATGGGATACTTATTGACCTCATCCACAACCTCTTGCAGCGACATCATTTTCCCTTCCTGATGTTGTGTGTCGCAAAAAGCACAACGCAAGTTGCAGCCGCTGAAACGCACGAAGACAGCGGGTGTTCCCGCGTGGAAACCTTCGCCTTGCAATGAGTAAAATATTTCGTTTATCTTATACATAGGTTTCTTTTCTCACAAAACTTACAATACAATGATTAAATATGTGGCGGCTCGCAACCGCTTGCCGCCTGAAAGCAGCCGGTTGGCTTGCTTCCTACAACCTAAAAGAAGGTTTTGACGGTTTTGCAGGTTTTGTGACGAAATTATCAATCAAAATTCTGTGGCGCGTCGTCCTTGATGTAGGAAGCCTTGTTGTCGCGCGACTCCCATACATCGGCGCGGTAGCAGTTCGGGACGGTATCCACAATCCACTTAGCCAAATTCTCGGCAGTAGGATTGAAGTCAAGTACCTCATTTATATTGGTATGGTCGATCTTGCCGTGAATCAAGCGCTTAATCTCGGTGAAATCGCACACCATGCCATTGCTGTCAAGCTTTTCAGCACGGCAATAGACGTTAATCTTCCAATTGTGGCCATGCAGGTTCTCGCACTTGCTCTCGTAGTCGAGATAGAGCTGATGGCATGCGGATATTTCTAAGGTTTTTCTGACGTAATACATATTCAATTGGCAGTTTTCAGTTGTTCAGTTATTCAGTTATTCTGCATTCAGCATTCATATTCGGTATGGTCTTCGATTCCAGCATCATGCAGGGCTTGGCGGCGCTCGCGGCAAGTGCCGCATTTACCGCAATGCTTCTCGCCACCTTTGTAGCAGGAATAGGTCTCGGTATAGTCCAAACCCAAGGCCTTGCCATGCTCGGCGATTTCTTTCTTGCTCAAATAGGTATAAGGCGCAAAGACCTTGATGTTTTCATACGTTCCCGCAGACATGGCCTCTGACATGGCATTGACAAAATCTGGGCGGCAGTCGGGATAGATGGAGTGGTCGCCCGCATGGTTGGCAATCATCACGCGTTTCAAGCCGTTGCTCTCAGCGATGCCCGCAGCAATGGCCAGCATGATGCCGTTGCGGAACGGCACCACCGTCGATTTCATATTCTCGTCGTCATAATTGCCTTCAGGGATGTCTGCCGCTGTCATTAACAAGGCACTCTTGAAATAGCGGTGCATGAACTCCAATGGGACGATAATGTGTTTGATTCCTAAGCGTTGACAATGCGTCACAGCGCACACTCGTTCACGACCGTTTTGAGTAGAGCCATAGTCAAAGGTGATGGCCAAGGCGATTTCATCCTTGAACTCATAGAGCATCGTGGTTGAGTCCACGCCGCCTGAGATGATGATTACTGCATCTTTCATTTTCAGTTGTTCAGTTATTCAGTTGTTCAGTCGTCGCTTTGCGTCATCACGAGGAACGAAGCGATCCAGAGTAAAAGCTTTTTGTCTAGATTGCCACGCTCCGCTCGCAATGACCAAGAAGCCGTTGCTTGACCATGTCCTGATGCTCCGCGTCGCCGTAGTTGGCAAAGGGCTTGATGGAGATGCCGCCACGAGGATTGAACAGGCCGATGACCTCAAGATATTTGGGATTCATCAGCTTGACCAAGTCCTTCATGATGATATTCACACAGTCCTCATGGAAGTCGCCGTGGTTGCGGAAACTGAAGAGGTAGAGTTTCAAGCTCTTGCTCTCCACCATCAGCGTGCGCGGGATATAATTAATAATAAGGTGTCCAAAATCGGGCTGGCCTGTCTTGGGGCACAGCGAGGTAAACTCGGGACAATCCAAAGTCACAAGGTATTCGTTCTCAGGATGTTTATTCTCAAACGTCTCCAGCACCTCGGGTGTATAATCGTAGCTGTAATGCGTGTTTTGATTACCTAATAACGTGACACCTTTCAGTTCTTGTTCGTTTCTTGACATAGGTTTGTATTTTGGCTGCAAAATTAGTAAATGTTAGTTGACGGAATGCCCTGAAAGGCAGAAATCCATCAAAAATCATTCAAAAAATCAAAAGAAAATCCGTGTCTGACAGCCACTTGCCATATAGACACGGATTCTCAAAGATTTTAATATAGATTTTGAAAGATTTCTTTCCGTAAGGAAATCCCAAAAAATCAGCAACCCGAAGCTGCCCGCTCCAGTCGCTTCATAATCGAGAAGATGAACACGGCGGAGAGCAGACAGAGCACGACAAGCACGCCCCAGACCATCCAGAGCGGCATACCTGTGCCCCAGATGCGAGCGATGACGCTGGTGAGGTAATTACCGATGGCGGTCACGCAGAACCACAAGCCCATCATCATGCCTTTGTACTTGGGCGGTGCCACCTTGGTGACGAAGGAGATACCGATGGGGCTCAGCAACAACTCGGCGAAAGTCAGGACGAAATACGTGCTAATCAGCCAGTTGGGCGAGACTAATGTGCTACTCACTCCACCTTGCGCCTTCAGCTCAGCTGGACTGGCCAATGGAAACGAGCAAATTACCAAGATGAGGAAGCCCAACGCGGCCACAATCATACCCATGCCAATCTTGCGCGGCGAGGAAGGCTCTTTGCCTTTCTTCGCCAAAGCGCCGAAGACCGCCATCGAGACAGGTGTCAAGGCGACTACAAAGAATGGGTTGAACTGCTGGAATTGTTGCGGCAGGATGTTGATGGGGTCGGGCATAGTCTTATAAAGCATCACTGCCATAACCCACAGAAATGTCGTAACACCACATAGGATGCCACGGTTCAAGGGCTTGGTGGTCTGGGCGGCTCCAAACATCGTATAAATCGAGATGGCTATTAAAGTCAACGACCAAATATTGAAGCCAAAACGGGTGAAACCACTTGCCGTGCTTTGCGTGTAATCGCGGGCAAAGTAGGTAAGACAGAGACCTGCCTGCTGGAACGACATCCAGAAGAAGATGACCACGGCGAAGACCATCACCAAAGCGGTGATGCGCTCGCGCGTCTGCTCCTTCGAGAGTTCCGTCACATTCACGGTGGTGCTTTCCATCGTCTTAGCCTGCTTGGTGTTGACATCAGCGTGCTTGAACCACTTGCGGCAACTCAGGTAGATGGCCATCGAGAGAATCAATGAAATGCAGGCCACGCCGAAGCCGTAATTGTAGGCACCCGACAAGGCATCGATATAGTTGTTGGCAAAACCAGCCAAGTCGCTGACATTACCGCCTTGTTGCATCGCCAAGGCCTCGAAAGTGGAAAGCGCTTCAGGCGTGATGGTGCCATCAAGGTATTGGTGCGCCAAAGAAGGAATCTGCGGCACATAACTGAAGCCTGCCTTGCCGAGGAACAAATCCGTCACCTTGGTGGCCGCCATAGGAGCGAACATCGAACCGATGTTGATGGCCATATAGAACAGGCTGAAGCCATTGTCGCGGAAAGCGCTGTATTTGGCTTCATCATAGAGGTTGCCCACCATCACCTGCAGGTTGCCCTTGAAAAGGCCCGTGCCGATGGCGATGAGTGCCAAGGCAGAGAACATGGTAATCTTTGCCGTTGTCGTTGCCATAGGTACCGCCAGCAGCAAGTAACCTAAGAACATCACCACGATACCCGACTTCACCATCTTGCCGTAACCGAAACGGTCGGCCAGCATACCGCCGATGAGGGGCATGAAATAGACGCATCCGAGAAAAATGCCGTAGATATTACCCGCTTGTGCTTCGTTGTAGCCGAACTTGGCCTGCAGGAAAAGCACGAAGATGGCCAACATGGTATAATAGCCAAAGCGCTCGCCCGTGTTGGCGAGGGCGAGCGCATATAGACCTTTAGGATGTCCTTTAAACATCAGTTGAGCATTTAAAGTTTATTGTTTAACGTTAGGCGGTGACGCGTTCAAGCCATTTTACCATACCCAACATGACTGACATGGAAATGAGGCAGACGGCCAAGAACACGGCCCAGCATATCCAGATCGGCCAAGCGTTGTACATGACGGGTCCAATCCAAATCATCAAGTTGCCAATGGCGGTGGCAGCGAGCCACAAACCTTGGCAGAGACCCAGCATATGACGAGGTGCCACTTTCGACACAAACGACAGGCCCAACGGGGAGATGAACAACTCAGCCACGGTCAGGAAGAAGTAAACGACAAACATCACCCAGTAACCTTGCTTATGCAAGCCTGCGGCAGCCATCGCACTGCTATCCATGGCGCGGAACTCATCGCCCGACGGATAACCGTTAGCCAGCGAGAGGACCATCAGGAAGAGGTAAGCAATGCCTGCGATGAACATACCCAAAGCAATCTTGCGCGGTGTAGAGACGCCCCTGCCCTTTCTAGCCAATGAGGCGAAGATACCCATGACGATAGGCGTCAGGATAATCACGAACAGCGGGTTCAATGCCTGCGTGATCTCAGGAGCGAGCCATTCGGAGTTGACGAAGTCGCGGGCGAACACCATCAGCGACTGGCCATTCTGGTGGAACGAGAGCCAGAAGAACACGGCGATACCCAACACAGCGAACAAAGCTGCGATACGCTGCTTGATTTCCTTGGCCATAGCGGCTTTCTCCTCGGGAGTGTAATCAGCAACTTCAGTGGCCAGTTTCTTGGCGGGTTGCGGGAATTTCTTCTTTTGAGTGAAGAACACAATCAAGGAAATCATCATAGCGATCATCGAAGCGATGAAAGCGAAATGGATACCTTGGTTATAGACACCGATATAATCAGAGCAGAATTTTGTCAAGTCAGTGGCGGCACTGGCATCGATGACGGAATTGCCCATGGTTTCAGTGAACTTGGTGGTCACCTGGCCATCTTTCAGGAACTGATGGCAGAGTGCAGGCATATCGGCATTGTAAATGAAGTTGTGAGCCTTAAGCCACCATGTACGCAGCAGAGGAGCCACGAAGGGGGCAATCACACCACCGATGTTGATGAACACGTAGAAAATCTGGAAACCACTATCGCGACGATCCTTGGCTTCAGCCAAAGCCTCAGGGCCTTTCTTGGCAGCTTCGGCCTCGAAGTTGTCATACAGTTGCCCAACTAAAGCCTGCAAGTTGCCTTTGAAGAGACCATTACCGAAAGCGATCATAAGCAGAGCTGCACAGGTGAAGATCAAGATGCCCCACCAAGCACCATTGCCATCAGCAATGATACCATCAGCGTTACGGCTGAACAGCGGGATGGCAAGAGCCACATAACCGATGGCCATAATGACCAGACCCCATTGGATGGTGCCATGATAGTTTTGAGTACGGTCGGCAATGATACCACCCACTAAGGCAAGCACATAGATACCAAAGTAGAACACTGAGTAAATGAGGCCTGCAGTAGCATCAGGCAGACCAAACTTCGAAACGAGGAACAGCAACAGGATGGCGTTCATAATGTAATAACCAAAACGCTCGCCCATGTTACTCAAGGCAGCAGCAATTAAGCCTTTCGGGTGATCACGCTTCGCGGTCCTCAAGTAGAAGATCAAGAAGGGAATCACGATGGCAAGAATCACACACAACAGTACGATTGTCAAATTTGCTTTCAAAAATTCCATAATGATTTGTTTTTAATGATTATTATTTGTTGTTTTTCAAATTTCTCGTTTTCCAACAGCGGACAAAGATAGGGAAAAAAGTTTTGCAATAGCAAAAATGGAGAAAAAAGTCCGAGCATAGCCGAAAAATCGCTACTTTTGCCGATTGTTTTAAACGAGGATACTGGATTGCTTCGTTCCTCGCAATGACGCAAAGCGCGTCAACAGTCAACAATTAAACAGTCTACAATTAAACATCCTATACATGGAAATCAGCAGCAAATACAGCCCTCAGGAAGTTGAAGGCAAATGGTACGAACACTGGATGGACAAGAACTACTTCCACTCCACTCCCGACGAACGCGAACCCTATACCATCGTGATCCCGCCGCCGAATGTGACTGGCGTGCTTCACATGGGCCACATGATGAACAACACGATTCAGGACATCCTGATCCGCCGCGCCCGCATGCAAGGCAAGAACGCCTGCTGGGTGCCCGGCACCGACCACGCCTCCATCGCCACCGAAGCCAAGGTGGTGAACAAGCTGGCGCAACAGGGCATCAAGAAGACTGACATCGGCCGCGAGGAGTTCCTCAAGCACGCTTGGGACTGGACCCACGAGCATGGTGGCATCATCCTCAAGCAGTTGCGCCGCCTCGGTTGCTCCTGCGACTGGGAACGCACCTCGTTCACCATGGACGACATCCGCTCGAAGAGCGTCATCCGCGCCTTCGTCGACCTGTATAACAAAGGCCTGATTTACCGTGGTGTGCGCATGGTCAACTGGGACCCGAAAGCCTTAACGGCTTTGAGCGACGAGGAAGTCATCTTCAAGGATGAGCATAGCAAACTGTTCTACCTCCGCTATTACCTCCACGAGGACGACGGCACAGGTGCCACGGGCGCTGAAGGCGAAATCATCCACACCGATGAGCAAGGTCGCCGCTATGCTGTGGTGGCCACCACGCGTCCCGAGACCATCATGGGCGACACCGCCATGTGCATCAACCCCGCCGACCCAAAGAACCAATGGCTGCACGGCAAGAAAGTCGTGGTGCCGTTGGTGAACCGTGTCATCCCCGTCATTGAGGACGATTATGTCGACATCGAGTTCGGTACGGGCTGTCTGAAGGTCACCCCTGCCCACGATGTGAATGACTACATACTGGGCGAGAAACACAACTTACAGAGCATCAATATCTTCAACGATGATGCCACTTTGAGTGAAGCCGCTGGCATGTATATCGGCATGAGTCGTGAGGACTGCCGCAAGCAGATCATCATCGACATGAAGGATGCTGGACTGCTGGAGAAAATCGAGGACTATAATAATAAGGTGGGTTACTCCGAGCGCACCAATGTGCCGATTGAGCCGAAGCTCTCGATGCAGTGGTTCCTCAAGATGGAACACCTCGCCGACATCGCGCTGAAACCCGTGTTGAATGGCGACATCAAGTTCTATCCCGCCAAGTATGTCAACCTCTACCGTCACTGGTTGGAGAACATCAAGGACTGGTGCATCAGCCGTCAGCTGTGGTGGGGCCATCAGATTCCGGCCTACTACCTGCCCGAAGGCGGTTTCGTGGTTGCCGAGACGCCCGAAGAGGCTTTGAAACTCGCCATCGAGAAGACGGGGAACAAGAATTTGACCCTCAAAGACTTGCGTCAAGATGACGACGCTTTGGACACTTGGTTCAGTTCGTGGCTGTGGCCTCTGTCGCTCTTCAACGGTATCCTTGACCCCGACAACGTCGAGTTCAAGTACTATTACCCCACCAACGACCTCATCACCGCCCCCGACATCATCTTCTTCTGGGTGGCGCGCATGATCATGGCTGGTGAGGAATACCAAAATGAAGTGCCGTTCAAGAATGTGTACTTCACGGGTATCGTGAGAGATAAGTTGGGTCGCAAGATGTCCAAGTCGTTAGGCAACTCCCCCGACCCGATTGAGCTCATTGACAAGTTCGGTGCCGATGGCGTGCGTATGGGCATGATGCTCAGCGCCCCTGCTGGAAACGACATCCTCTTCGACGAGGCCCTCTGCGAGCAAGGCCGCAACTTCTGCAACAAGATCTGGAACGCTTTGCGTCTCGTGAAAGGCTGGAATGTGGACGAAAACGCTGCCCAACCCGAGGCCGCCAAGATGGCCGTGAAGTGGTTTGAGGCCCGCTTCAACCAAGTGCTGGCCGAGACCAACGACAACATCGACAAGTACCGCCTCAGCGACGCCTTGATGGGCATCTACAAGCTCACTTGGGACGACTTCTGCTCGTGGTACCTCGAGATGGTGAAGGCTCCGCAAGGCCAGGGCATCGACCCCGTGACCTACGCCGCCACCATCAAGTTCTTCGAGAACCTGATGCTCTTGTTGCACCCCTTTATGCCGTTCATCACCGAGGAAATCTGGCACGCCATTGCTGAGCGCAAAGAAGGAGATGATATCATCATTGCCCAGCAACCCAAGTTGCAAGCTGTTGATGAGCAGATTCTGAAGCAGTTTGAGTTCACCCAAGAGGTCATCAACAACGTCCGTAAGGTGCGCTCCGACAAGAACATCGCCTTCCGCGACGCTATCCAACTCGTGGTGAAGGGCACGGCCAACAAGGACTTCGACTGCGTGATTGCAAAGCTATGCAATGTGAGCGAGGTGAGTTATGTGGCCGAGGCTCCTGCCGGTGCCTTCGGCTTCATCGTGGGCAGCACCGAGTTCTTCGTGCCGCTTACTGGCAGTGTGGATGTCGAGGCCGAAATCAAGAAACTGGAAGAAGAACTGAAATATGCCCAGGGCTTCCTGAAGAGCGTTGAGGCCAAGCTCTCCAATGATCGCTTCGTGAGCGGTGCTCCTGCCGCCGTCGTCGACAAGGAACGCAAAAAGAAAGCCGACGCTGAAGCTAAGATTGCTGTCATTGAGCAGCAGCTGGCTGGGTTGAGGAAATAAAAATGTAGAGACGGTGCTGCGCCGACTCTACTGATTACACAAAAAAACGGATAGTGGCGATTCTTATCCTCCACTATCCGTATTTGTTTCTCCGATAATTTAAATGCCACCGCAATCTTTCGAATAAACTTCATAATCTCGATGACAACAATTTCGGTAATTTTTTTTCATCCCGTCTATTATCCCAAATGGCTAAAATTCTAATTTCATTATCAGTAACAAGATAGAAAATGCGGTTATGCCATGAGTGCAAGACAAAGAATGGCAAGTATCTTTCATCTTTTGTACCAAGAAATGGATTTGACGCCAAAACGCTAACCCTTTCCATTATGTCTTTGACAACCTTATCAGCTACTTTCTCGCCAAACAATTCTGACACCTTTTCGCCTATCGAAGCCAATTCTTCAAGAGCTAATTCATGCCAAATGAGTTTCATACCGATGCAGTCTTGACATTACTCTTTCATAAACCTCTTCATGGGGTATACAAACCGAAGAATCGTTCTCCATCTCGGCAGCACGACGATTCAACTCCTTCAGCTCATCATCAACTGACCTGTCCGTAATGGTGTTTGGCATCACTAATGACAAAGCGTATGAATATATCAAATCGGTCAATTCTTCTTTGGAATAATAGCCGCACGATGGTAGTTCAATGTCAATTCTTACAGTATCCATATCCATCTGTTTTTGTATTGTTGTTGCAAAAATAGACAAAGTTTTTGAATATTTGCAAATTGTGATTGTATTTCTCGAAAATAAGTTATAATGCTTTCCAACGAATGCTTCGTGAGTGATGCTCCAGCCGCCGTCGTCGACAAGGAACGCAAGAAGAAAGCCGACGCCGAAGCCAAGATTGCCGTGATTGAGCAGCAATTGGCGGGGCTGAGGAAGTGATTTTACCTTGTAAAGACGGTTCTACAAGGTTAAATGAAACGGCTTCATCTTCAACGATGAAGCCATTTTTGTTCGTTCATCTATCTTTCAAGTCGATTCTCTATCAATTCCGCTTGTCCCCTTAGTATGCCAACATTAGTTTCGTTTATTTGTATTATCTCTCCTAACTCAGTTGGAGATTCGAATACGACTGATTCAACATAGCCACCACAAATTCTATAAAAATCGGATATTCGAAAAAGATATCCGACTTGTATTGCATCAGACTCTTGTGATTCCATTCTTATTTCATATGGCTCAACTGTATACTGAACACCATCTTCAGAAAGTTGAATCTTAAATGTTCGGCTTTTATTTCCTTTTTCACCAGATGAATTCATTGGCACAAGTACATGTATTGAGAAATCCTCTTCATCATCAATGTACTCGTACTTTTTATACCTATAAGCAGACCAAATCTGAACATCTTCCATAATCCATTCACTACAAGTGACGAGAAGACGAGAATCCGATGAGATATCATCCTTGTATATTTGTGCGTTCGATTCATAAACTTTCCCCACACCTTCTTTATACTTTATCACAAATTTCTGTTCATGCATTTTCAAATAGTTATCCATGCAAAGAATATACACACAAATTGCAACAACACATCCTGAAAGGATTATTGAAAGCACTTTCCCGCCAATTCTATTCTTGGTTTTTATCATACTACTAATTGCCCAAACAGCAACTATAATTGCCACAATGCCAAAAATATAGGCATAAACAACCAGATGACTAAAATCTGGACTCAAATTTCTCATAATTCAATACCCTAAATTCGTCATCGGGCGCAACTTCAAGTTTGGCGGATTCCCGAGCGCCAGAGAACTTGAAATGACAAGGCATATAACGAAAGAAGCGCGGGAATCAACTCTTGCTTATCCCGCTATCGAGGCTCTCGCATTGCCCTGTTATGTAAGATAAGCAATGCATCAGCCCACGCTTTTGGTATGATACTATAAGCAATATATACCAAAACTATGGACGATGACCATTGCGTTATCACGACACAACATAGAATTTGCGAGATTCCGATAGCCGCGAATAAACGCTAGTTCAGCGTCTTTGTTAATATGTCTGCCGCTTGGGTATTGCCAAACGACGGTGCAAATATAAGGAAAAAGATTTCAAACTATGGAAAACGGAGAAAAACTTTTCAAAAAGACTTTTCCGCAGAAAATCCAAAGATAACCTGCGCAAATGGCATCAAAAAGCAAAATTTGCGCAGAAAATATTTCAATAAGTTGCGCAACTATGGTAATTTTTATACTTTTGCGCAGAAAATATTATTGCCATGGAAAAGAAACTTATCGGAAGAAATGTTGAATATAAGGCTCTTACAAATTATTTCACCTCAAAAGGCTCGGAATTTATCGCTGTGTATGGCCGTCGGCGCGTCGGGAAAACCTTTCTCATCCGAAAAGCCGCCAAGGACCAATTCGCTTTTTTCCTCACAGGAGCGCATGAAGTACCCAAAAACGAGCAACTCATCAACTTTGCCATCGCCGTCCAAAAGCATTTCAAAACCGAGCGGCTTGAGATTCCAAAAAACTGGATATTAGCATTTTATGAACTCTCAAAGCATTTGGAATCCTTGCCTAAAGGCAACAAAATCATCTTCATTGATGAACTTCCGTGGCTGAGTACGGCCAAATCAAGGTTTGTGGCTGCATTGGAAAACTTCTGGAACAGTTGGGCATCCTTGCGCGACGACATCAAATTGGTGGTTTGCGGCTCGGCAACCTCTTGGATGATTGACAACCTCATCCACAGCCGTGGCGGACTACACAACAGAATCACGCATCAGATTGTGCTTGAGCCTTTTACGTTGAATGAATGTGAAGCCTATTTCCGCGCTTACGGTTTCTCCTATTCAAGGAAACAAATCGCGGAATGTTATATGGTCATGGGCGGCATACCTTATTATATGTCGCTGATGGACAAAAGCAAAAGCGTGGCGCAAAATGTTGATATGCTGTTCTTTGCCCCCAATGCGAGCCTCAAAGATGAATTCAACGAACTTTACCACGCCCTGTTCAAGAAAGCCAACACGCACATCCAAGTAGTGACCGCATTGGCCACGAAAGGCAAAGGCCTGACCCGACAAGAGATTGTGAAAGCAGCCAATGTCACCGACAACGGAGCCTTAAGCACCGTGCTTGAAGAATTGGAAAAATGCGGGTTTATAAGGACTTACGAACCTTTTGGCAACCTTCAAAAAGCCACCGACAAAAGGCAGAAAAGCGACACACTGTTCCAACTCATCGATTCCTACACCTTGTTTTATTTTGATTTCATCGTCCAAAACAAGTATCACGACGAACAGTTCTGGACGACCTCTTTCAATAGCCCTATCCATAGTGCTTGGAGCGGCATTTCTTTTGAACGGCTTTGTTTGGCGCACTTGTCGCAAATCAAGAAAGCATTGGGAATCAGCGGAGTGCAGACTTTGGCGTGTTCTTGGCGAAGTTCGTCAGCGAATAAAAGCAGCCAAATAGACCTGCTCATCGACCGCAAAGACGAAACCATCAACATCTGCGAAATGAAGTATTCCAAAGGGAAATACGAAATCGACAAAGCTTATGAAGATACGCTCAACGACAGACTGACGACTTTCGTTCAAGAAACCGGCACGAAAAAAACGCTTTTACTCACCTTCGTGACTACTGAAGGCGTAAAGCAAAATGCACACAGTGGAGGTGTTCAGTGCGAGGTGGTTTTAGATGAACTATTTGAGTGATGAATTTTTCCGCAGAAAATCCAAAGATAATCTGCGCAAATGGCATCAAAAAGCATCATTTGCGCAGAAAATATTTCAATAAGTTGCGCAATTTTTGAGGAAAACATTCCCTCCATTACACAAGATATCAACAAAACTCTATGGAAAAATCATAAATATTCTGATTTTTTCCCAGAGTTTTGTCAGAAATGATTATTTTTGCGGCATAAAAGGCAAAAACTATGGAAAGAAAAGTGATGGCCGAACTGGTCAAATGGAAGGACAAGACGAACAGGATGCCTCTCATCCTAAACGGGGCAAGACAGGTGGGCAAGACCTATATCTTGAAGGCTTTTGGTGAAACCTATTTCGAGAACACCATCTATGTACACTTGGAAAACCAAACGGCGACGGCAGCGTTTTTTGAAGGCGACCTCACACCTACAAGGATCATCCAATACTTGGAAGCCGCCTACAATCAAAAGATTACAGCGGGGAAAACGCTAATTATCCTCGATGAAATCCAAAGCAACGAGCGGGCTTTGATGGCGTTGAAAGTCTTTTGCGAGGAAGCACCGCAATACCATATCGTGGCCGCCGGAAGCTTGCTCGGGGTGGCCGTCAATCGCGAGAAGTACTCCTTTCCCGTCGGAAAAGTCGATGAAACCAACATGTATCCCCTTGATTTCGAGGAATTTCTATGGGCTAATGGGAAACAGTTTTTTGCCGAGGAAATCAAACAGCATTTCGCAAACAACCAACCTTTTGCCGAGGGCATCCACCAAATGCTCATCGAACTTTACAAGCATTACCTGATTACAGGAGGCATGCCCGCTGTGGTCAAGCAATTTGTCGAAACGCAAAAGTTCCCGGACATCATCGACATCCAAAGCCGCATCTTGAATGAATATCTTGCCGACATGGCGAAATATGCCTCCGCATTGACTTCGGTGAAGATTCGAGCCTGCTACAACTCAATCCCGACCCAATTGGCCAAGGAAAACACCAAGTTCCAATACAAAGTGGTGCAAAAAGGCGGCAGTGCCACACTGTTCGGCGAGTCCATCGACTGGCTGGAATCGGCAGGCATCGTCTTGAAATGCCAAAAAACCACTCAAGGACTGATGCCCATAGCAGCCTATGCCGATCTCTCTGACTTCAAACTCTATATGGCCGATGTGGGACTGCTCACCATGAAGTCGGGGCTTGCCTACCAGACTGTGCTTTCCACCATTGAGCAAGACAACAGTTTCTTGGGCGCGTTGGCCGAAAACTATGTGGCACAACAATTTAAAGGCAACCAAATTCCGCTTTACTACTGGAAAAACGACAACACTGCCGAAGTGGATTTCGTGCTGCAACTCGGCACTGACATCATCCCCGTGGAAGTCAAGAAAGGCAAACGGAACAAGGCAATCAGCATGAATTTGTTTGCAAAGAAATACAATGCACCTTATTCGATAAGGATTTCACAAAAGCATTTCGGCTTCGACAACAACATCAAAGCTGTGCCGCTTTACGCGACATTTTGCATTACAAAATAGAAAACTCTGGGGAAAAATCATAGATTTTAGGATTTTTCCCCAGAGTTTTGTCAAAAACATTGTAGAGACGCGCCATAGCACGTCTCTACAAACAGAATATTAAAATCAGTTGCAGCCACCGCCACAGCCTTCGCAGCCACCTTCACCGCAGTCACCGCCGCAACCACTGCAGCCACCAGGAGCAAAGTCTTCATCGGTCGACTCGCGCACGTCGAGGATCTCGCCCGAGAAATGGAGGTGCTTGCCCGCCATATCGTGGTTGAAGTCCATCTTCACGTGGTTGTCGCCAATCTCGCGGACGATGCCGGCGATCGGTCGACCATCAGAGGTTTGCATCATCAGTTGGGCACCGACTTTCACCATATCCATCAGCACGTTGTTCTGCATGAACATGTTCTTGTCGAGATCCATAATATAATTCTCGTCACGCTCGCCGTAGCCCTCTTCGGGGGTCAGGTGGAAGGCATAATAGTCGCCGGGTTCCTTACCCATCAAGTTCTCTTCGAACTTGGGCAACAGTTGATGCATGCCAAAGATGGCAACAAAGGGGTTCTCTTTCGTGGTCTCCTGAAGGATGGGACCGTTTTCGTCGTTCTCACGCAGGACGTAGGTCATCGTGACGACAGCTTGATCTTGAATCTTCATAGTGTTGAATTGTTTATTGTTTAATTGTTTAATTGTTGTTTCGGATTTAATAACTGCCAAACATTTTGCGCAAGAGCCATTCCACGGCAGCCAAGCCAATAAGCACGAAGAAGATCCATTTGGAGTGAATCAGATCCTCGAAGCGGCTCTCATGATGTTCAACGGAGGTGATGCGCGAATCATTGTGCAAGTCGGCAAAAAGTTGCTGCAACTCGCGGGCAGTATAGCAGTTTCCGTTGGTCAAGCGGGCGATGGTGCGCATCCGGTCGATGTCGGCGGTAAGCTGCTGTGCCTCAATGCCGATGGCCACCACGCTAAAGGTGCCGTTCACATTGATCTTGCGCTCGCCTATCTGTGCTTGAACCTTATAGATATACAGGCCTTCGGGTAGCAAACCAGCGTTTAGTTCATAGTCGTGGTCGCGCTTCGAGAAGGTGTAGTCGTAGGTCTCCCCTGTCAGCTTATTCTCGATTTGAATGGTCAAATCGGGGTCGGTCACGAGTTCGTTGTTCGGGTTGCGCAACTCGGCGGTGATGATGACGGGCTCATTGCTGTAATAGGTCTCCTTGGCATAGATGGCCGAGCCGTCGTTGGCTGACAGCAGCAAGTACTTCAGCGACTTGGAGAACATCTCGTCAAACACATCGTGGTTCTTGTTCTGGTAATACTCGTACAGTCTCCAACGCCACACGTTAGTACCAAACAAGAAGGCCATCTTGCGCCCGTCATTGGCAAAACTCAACAGAGGCAGTCCCGACTTGATGCCCATCACCTCTTGTAACAACAGGTCATCATGCGATTTCAAAGTGTTGATTTCCAAATGTGGCAAGGCCAAAGGTGGATATTTCGCGATGAGTTGCTCCGATTTCGAATCAAAAGTAAAAGTCGAGAAAGCTGTGTTTTGGTGCGCCTTGACATCCATCAGGGTGTTGGTCGCACCAGAATGCAAGGCAAAGACATTCTGTAACTTGCTTAACATATCGCGGTCGGTGTCGTTGCCAACAATGAAGAATACGGGCAGTTTCACATTTTTGTCCAACTGCGACTTCAAAGCTGCAAAGTCAGTGCGTGCAGAGGGCACTTGATGCAGGATGACAAGGTCATAGTTGCTGAACTCAGGCAGTGTCTCCTTGCCGAAGCAGAAGTCCACCTCATAGTTGTCGTTAAGCACGCTGTGCAAGGCACCCATGTCGGGATGCGGCGAGGCAGCTACGCATAACAGCTTATATTTCTGATCGAGCACCTCGACATAGATATGGCGCACATTATTGAGCAGTTGCTCCTCCTCGGCGATGCCGCTCACTTCGATGTCGATGGTCATCACGCCTTTCTTGGTGGCGTCGAGCATAAAGTCGATTTCCTTGGAGAAGCGGTTGGACGGAATCTCAATATCACGTTTCTCGATGAGGCGACCGCTTTCCTTGAGGGTTAGTTGTGCCTTGCGGCCAGCCAAATCGCGAGCAGCGACCGTCACACGGATGGGGAAGGTCGCACCGAGCGACACCAACTTATTATAATGCACATTGCGGATGGCGAGGTCGGGATAGGAAACCGTGTCACCCAAAACGACCGTATGGATGGGAAACGGGAAATTCTCCGCCACCAACTCCGGCTCAAAACCACGGTTGTAGATACCATCTGAAAAAAGCAGCACCGCGCCCACATTGCGCTTGTAATATCTTCTGTCCAACGTCTTTATGAATGACGACAAGTCCGTCAGTTGGTCGGAAAAATCGAGTTGCTCGAAATCACGGACATCCTCTCCGAAAAGGTATTCATCAACTTGAAAATCAGCGTTCAAGTCTTTCCTAAACTGCTCAAATTGGGTCAGATAATCCTTTTTGTAAAACGTAGAATCCTTACAAAGGACAATGGAGGAAGAATTGTCATGCGCAAGAATAATCGTAGGTGTTTCCACCGAACTGAACTTCTGCCGAATGAGCGGGTTGAAGAGCAGCAAGACCAGCAAGCCAACCATCATAGTTCGCAGCACAAACAAAATGATTGTCAATGCTTTGCCATAGTGTTGTTTCTTGTTTCGGAAATACAACACCGCGGCCGCTGCCAGACCAGCCAGCAGGGATAAGGCTAACATCCAAATGGGGATTCCGATATTCATCTATCGCACAAATAAGGGCGCAAAGATAGGGATTTTATTGTGATTTTCTACAGATTTCTTTGCGAAGCAAATCCCCATAAACGAAGAAAACATTACTTTTGCGGAAAATTTCCGTCCATGAACACTCTCTCGGTCGTCATCATCACCTTCAACGAGGAGCGGAACATCAAGCGTTGCCTTGATTCCGTCGCGCCTGTGGCCGACGAGATTATCGTCGTGGATAGCCATTCCACCGACGCGACCGAGGCTATCTGCGACCGCTACGGCGTGAAGTTCTTCACCCAAGACTGGCTCGGCTATATTGACCAAAAGAACCTCGCCAACGACCTCGCCACCTGCGACTTGATTCTTTCCATTGATGCCGATGAAGCCTTGTCGGAAAAACTGGCACAATCCATTCAGAAGATCAAGAACCATAACATTGAAAACAGGGCTTTTTCGATGAACCGCTTGATGAACTATTGCGGAAAATGGATTCGTCATAGCGGATGGTACCCAGATACAAAAGTGCGTATTTTCAGGCGGGGTCAAGCCGAATGGACAGGCAAAAAAGTGCATGAAACACTTTCGTTAGCTACAGACACCCAAATCATCCACCTTGACGGCGATTTGCTTCATTATTCATTTTATTCCATCGAGGAGCACCGCCGCCAAAACGAGAAATTCGCACGACTTTCGGCTGAGGAAATCGTTGAGTCGGGAAAGAAAACGACCCTTTTCAAAGCTTACACTCACACGGTATGGCGTCTCATCCGCGACTTCATCTTTAAGGGAGGATTCTTGGATGGGCACACGGGTTTGACCATCTGTAAAATCAACGCGAGAGGTGTGTGGCTCAAATACAAAACAGCCATTGAACTCGCTCAAAACCAAGCAAGATGAGGATAGGATACGATGCAAAACGGGCTTTCAACAACCATCGTGGATTGGGCAATTACAGTCGCGACACGATTCGTATAATCGCAACTCATTTCCCTGACTGCCAGCTGGAATTGTTCACGCCAAAGAGGGATCCAAGCATCCGTTTCGATTGCCCGTACAGCGTGGACATCATCCAGCCGAGTCACACTTTCATGCACTCGCTTTGGCGCACCTTCGGCATCACCAAAGAGGCCGAAAAACGTCACTTGGACCTCTATCACGGCCTCAGTCACGAACTACCCGTAGGCATTGAAAAGACACACATCCCCACTGTGGTAACCATGCACGACCTCATCTTCATCCGCCACCCTGAGCTCTACCCTTTCATCGACCGCAAATCATATAAAATCAAATATTTGCGCAGTTGCCACGTGGCCGATAGTATCATTGCTGTCAGCCAACAAACCAAAATGGACCTCATTGAACTGTGGGGCATCGATGAAAAAAAGATCAGCGTAATTTACCAAGGCTGTCATCCCATTTTCTGCCAACAAGTTACTGAAAGCCAAAAGGAAAAAGCCAGAAAGAAATATAGCCTGCCTGAAACCTACTTGCTCAACGTGGGTGCCATCGAGCCACGAAAGAACCAACTGCTAATCCTGAAAGCACTGAAAGTCGGAGCCATTAGTGAACCATTAGTCATCGCAGGAAGAAAGACCGAATATATTGCTGAATTACAACAATATATAAAAGAAAAGAAACTCCAAAGCCAAGTCCATATCCTTCCCAATGTCGATTTCAACGACCTGCCCGCCCTATATCAAGGAGCCTCGATATTTGTCTATCCTTCTATGTACGAAGGCTTTGGCATACCAATTGTGGAAGCCTTACAAAGTGGACTTCCTGTCATTGCGGCAAAAGGAAGCTGCCTTGAGGAAAGTGGAGGCCCGAGCAGTCGTTTTGTTTCGCCCAACGACGAAGTCGAACTTGCAGAACAAATCAAGATTGTTTTAAATAACAAAGAGCTGAGAAACTATATGATACAAAACGGAAAGGCCTTTGCCGAAAAGTTCTCCGACAAGGCCATTGCCAACAAACTTATGCAATTGTATCAAACCTTAGCCAAACCGTAACCTACTATGCAACCCGTTTTTTCCATCATCATCCCCTCATGGAACAACCTTCCATATCTGAAGATTTGCATCGGCAGCATCCGCAAGAACTCGGCCTATGACCACCAAATCATCGTCCACGTCAACGAAGGCATTGATGGCACATTGGAATGGGTTCAAAATGAAGGACTTGACTACACCTATTCAGAGCACAACGTCGGTGTTTGTATGGCCTGCAACATGATGCGCACCCGGGTCAAAGCGGACTATATTTTCTACTTGAACGACGATATGTATCTTTTGCCCGATTGGGACACCGCCCTAATGAATGAAATCCAATCGCTGCCCGATACCCGATTTTTCCTTTCCGGTACGATGATTCAGCCACATAACCACTTGGATGTCGGAATTTTAGCCAACTATGGCGACAGCGTGGAGACCTTTGATGAAGAGCGGCTGTTGAAAGAATACATGCAATATCCTATGACCGACTGGCACGGAGCCACTTGGCCGCCCAACCTGCTCCACCGCGACATTTGGGATCTCGTGGGCGGCTACAGCATCGAATACTCTCCAGGTATGTATTCCGACCCTGACCTGACCGCCAAACTTTGGATGGCTGGAGTGCGCCATTTTAAAGGGTTGGCCCATTGCCGCGCCTATCATTTCGAGACAAAAAGTACCCAAAGGGTGAGCAAAAACCTAGGGCAACTGCAATTCCTTTTCAAATGGGGCATCACCAACCGCATGATGCGCCAACACCTGACCCACCTTGGCGTTCCTGCCGATATGCCGGCCATACCGAGCCATCCAAAAAACAAATGGATTGGCCGACTGAAAGCCATTGGTGCACTATTCGGTGGAAAACAATTCGGGCCAATCAGGCCTTTGCAACCATAAGCAACACATTGTAAAACAAACAAATAAGTAAATAAATACTATGGACAAGTCCTTTATAGAAGAAGTGGAACGCACCGTTGCAGCACTAAAGGCAGGAAAGACCATCCTCTATCCCACCGACACCATTTGGGGTGTGGGCTGCGACGCTACCAACAGCCGCGCCTGCGACCGTGTTTATGAGGTGAAAAAACGCCCTGCCAACAAAAGTCTCATCATCTTGGTAGACTCTACTGAGAGACTGAAAGACTATGTGGTGAACGTGCCTCCCATCGCCTACGATCTTATTGCACACACCACCAACCCCTTAAGCATTGTATTCGCGCAAAGCAAAAATCTTGCGAAGAACATATCCTCTGATAAGTCTGTGTGCATCCGTGTGGTGGACAACGATTTCTGCAAGGAAGTCATTCGCCGCTTGGGCAAACCCATCACCTCCACTTCGGCCAACCTCTCAGGCCAGCCCTCCGCTATGACCTTCAGCGATATCAGCGAGGAACTGAAGAACTCGGTTGATTACGTGGTGCAGCTCTACCATGACAGCTTTGCCAAACCCAAGTGTTCGACAATCATCAAGCTCAATGAAGACAATACTTTTGATATATTGAGGCAATAAGTATGGCCAAAGAACTGTCTGAGATGTCGTTAAAGGAACTATGGGAATTGTTCCCTATTTTCCTCGTTGAGCATAATGACAACTGGGAGTTGCTCTATAAGGAAATGAAGGCCAAATTGCAGTCCATTTTGTCTGATTACCCTGTAAAAATCAACCATATCGGCAGTAGTGCGATTCCAGGAATATGGGCAAAGAATATCGTAGACATCCTTATTGAAACGCCAAAAGTATTTGACATTGAATCAGTTGCAAAAATCATCGAGAAAAACGGTTTCATCCGAATGTCAACCGAAGAACGCAGAATATCATTCAACTATGGCTATACCAAAAACGGCTTTGCGGACAAGGTCTATCATATCCATCTCAGATATGCCGGCGACAACGATGAATTATATTTCAGGGATTATCTTTTGGAACATCCGAATGCTGCCAAAGACTATGAATCTCTGAAACTTAGGCTTTGGAAACAGTTTGAACACGATCGGGATGCCTATACCAATGCAAAGACTGCTTTCATCAGAAAATGGACTGATGTGGCAAAAGTAGAATATTTTGGACGATACTAAAGCCGTGATTCCCTCTTTTTCACTATCTTTGCGCCCCTAAAAACAACATTTTAACCCATGAAATCACTGAAAATGCTTTTTTGGGCCGTCATATGCTCGATTGCAATGCCAGCGACAGCCCAAAACCAACCGCAAAAGTCACAATCAAAGGCTCAAATGAACGTCCAGAAGTTCGCCTCCACGCTATATCTTATTGAGAACTTCTACGTGGATACTGCCAATAGCGACAAGGTGGTGGAAGACGCCATCGTCGCCGCGCTGAAGGAACTCGACCCGCACTCGGCCTACATCTCCAAGAAGGATGTGGAGAAAGCCAACGAGCCACTCGTTGGGAGCTTCGAAGGCATTGGCGTAACCTACCAACTCATTCGTGACACCATCACCGTCATCAGCCCTGTGGCAGGTGGTCCATCGGAGAAGGTGGGCATCATGACTGGCGATCAATTCATCAAAATCGATGGTGAAGATGCCTTTGGCAAAAAAATCGACAACGAATATGTGCAGAAACGCTTGCGTGGCAAGAAAGGTACCAAGGTCACCGTAAGCGTGAAACGCGGAAACGACAAAGAACTCCTTGATTTTGAAATCATCCGCGATAAGATTCCGCTGAACAGCATCAACGCTGCCTATATGCTCGACAAGCATGTCGGCTACATCAAACTCGACCGTTTTGCCCAAGAATCGACACAAGAGTTCAAGGAAGCCTTTGCCAAACTTCAAGCCCAAGGTATGGAGTCGCTCATCTTCGACCTGCGTGGCAACACAGGAGGATACCTCAACACCGCCATAGAGCTTGTTGACCAATTTCTTACCGAAAACCAACTCATCGTCTTCACAGAAGGCATTCACTCACCTTATCAGGAATGGAGGTGCACAAAAGACGGCCTTTACACCACCGGCAAACTTGTAGTCCTCATCGATGAAGGCTCTGCCTCGGCCAGCGAGATTCTTTCTGGTGCCATCCAAGACCACGACCGAGGTATTGTCATTGGTCGCCGCTCATTTGGTAAAGGCTTGGTCCAAAGACCTTTCAACTTGCCCGATGGCTCACAAATCCGTCTTACCACCTCACGCTACCACACGCCATCAGGACGTTGCATCCAACGGCCTTACGAAAAAGGAGCCGAGGACTATGCCAAAGAGATGACCAAACGTCTAGAACATGGCGAATACTATCATGCCGACAGCATACATTTCCCCGATTCGCTGAAATACAAGACTGATGGTGGCCGCACTGTCTATGGTGGCGGCGGCATTATGCCCGACATCTTCATCCCTGTCGACACAGCATACAACAGCAAGCTCTACACCAACCTCGTCCGCAAAGGTGCCTTGAACCGTTTCACCACCGACTATGGCCTCAAGCATCGCGACGAGATCAAGTCTCACTATAGAGACTTCGATAGCTTCAACAAAGACTTCATTGTGGGTCAAGACTTAGTCAACGGCCTGAAAGCCGCTGCAGAAGAAGCTAAAGTAGAATGGAACGACGAACAATTCAAACGCTCCGAGAAGTTCTTACTTCTGCAAATCAAAGCTTTAATTGCCCGAAATGTTTGGGAAACCCAACAATATTACCAAGTGATGTCCTCTGCCGATTCTGGAGTCCAAAAAGCCTTGGAAGTACTCGGCAGCGAAAAGACATATAAAAACCTGTTGAAAAGGAAATAGTTTTTGCTGAAAAAACCATAATGAATCCAGAAAAATCCTTATTTTTGCAATTTGACATTTGCATTTTCACAATCATCAATTAATCAATTCAATACCAACTAATTAAATTCAAAAAATGAAGAAATTTCGTTTACTTAGCTCAGCATTCCTTATGGTAGGTTTGCTGTTGGGCACACAAGTGTTGGCTCAGCACATCGAACTCGGTGCTGCCAAGTCGACACAGAGCTGTGCCAACGTAACTGACGAAGGCTTCACAGCCTCTTTTTCCTTCAGCAGCATCGATGCCACTGAAGTTTCCACAGAAAAAGGTGTGTTTTCCTACATTACTATGGACGGCACCTATCCCTCTGGCAATGTAGGCGAGCCCAACCTGCCAGCCGTCAACAAATTGTTAGCCATCCCTTATGGCGTCAGCAACGTCTCCGTCAAGGTGAAAAACTACAACACTAAGGTTTATTCCCTCGCTGACTTTGGCGTCAAGACGCTTTATCCCCAGCAACAGCCGCTCCGCAAGGATCAGAAGCCTGAGGATGTGCCTTTTGCTTACAACGAAAAGGCGTACAATGCCAAAGGTTTTGCCAATCGTCCCATCGCCCAGGTTCAGATTCAAGGCACCTTGCGTGGCATCCAAATCGGTGCCCTTACGGTCAACCCTGTGCAATATGATGCCGCCACCAATAGCATCCGTGTCTTCAACGACATTGAGGTTGAGGTTTGTTACGACCAATACGACAAGTCAGCTTCCTACGATGAGTTTGCCAGAACCTTCTCGCCCTATTTCGCCAACATCTACAGACAGATGTTCAACTGGCGCGACGATGTGTATGACGAGCACCCCGATCTCTGGCAGACCCCTGTTCATATGTTAATCATTGCCGACCGTATGTTTGAAGAGTGCATACAGGAATGGCTTGCTTGGAAGACTATGAAAGGCTTCTATCTGGATGTGAACTATACGGACGAAATCGGCACCACTGCCGCGGCCATCCGTGCTTTCATCCAAGAAGAGTATGAGAAAGAATCTCCTACCTTCCTTATGATTATGGGCGACAAGAACCAAGTTCCTGCCAGCGCCACAGGTAGTGAGACCCACTGCGTCACCGACCTTCAGTATTCGAGCGTTGATGGAGACGAGTTCCCCGATATGTATCATAGCCGTTTCCCTGCTGAAACTGTCGCACAGATGCAGGCGATGCTCAACAAGGCTCTCGAATATGAGCAATACACCATGCCTGACCCGAGCTACCTGAACAACGTGCTCCTCATCGCTGGTGAAGACAGCGGTTGGGGTGTCACCGTGGGTCGTCCCACCATTTGGTACGCCACCAACTATTACTACAATGAAGAACACGGCTACGACCAAGTCCATGAATACAGCCACGGCCAATATTCAGGCTGCTACACTTGGCTGAACGAAGGCGTCGGCTTCGCCAACTACACTGCCCACGGTTCCAACACCAGCTGGGCTGGCCCAAGCTTCACTGTCAGTGATGTCAACAACCTGACCAACGAGCATAAATACTTCCTCGCAATGGGTAACTGCTGCGAGGCAGCCGACTGGGGTATCAGCGGCACTTGCTTCGGCGAGGCTATGGTGCGCGCCGAGAACAAGGCCGCCTACGCTTACATCGGTTCCTGCCCATCGACTTACTGGCTCAACGACTATTACTTTGGTGTGGGTGCCACAAGTCGTGCCGACGGCACTATGCCTTCTTACGAAGAGACCACTATGGGCTTCTACGACGCCATGTGGACCGACGATGCCTACAACACTGTCACCTCTATGATGTTCATTGGTAACTTGGCTGGCAATGCCGCTCAAGCCCTTGGCTATGATATCCACATCAGCACCCTTTACTGCTGGCAGGCCTACCATACTTTGGGTGACGGTTCTATCCTGCCCTTCCGCATCCAACCCACCGAAAACACCATCAGCCATATGCCCACCCTGCCTATTGGAATGGACCACTTTACCGTTAGTGCCGAGCCTGGTTCCTATGTGGGTATCAGCAAAGACGGTTTCCTTTACGGTGCGGGTATGATTGATGAAACCGGCACTACAGATATTCCGATTAGCCCCGTCACTAGTGGTGGTGATGTCACCATCTGTGTGACCCATCCCCAATACATTCCATACACAAATGTCATTCCTGCTGCTGCATTGGATGGCGCTTATGTTGCCGTCGACAGCTTCACTCCTGCTAATGTTCATGTTGGCGATGAATCTTCAATGAGTGTCACCTTCAAGAACGTGGGATCACAAGCCACTAATGGCACAACCAACATTACCTTAACTTGCGAAGACAACAGTTTGACTATCATCAATGGCACAAGCTCCTTCGGTAGCTTGGATCCTAACGCCACCATTCAAGTGGATGGCTTTACCTACAGCATCGCCGAAGGTGTCGCCGATGGCACCAGATTCACCATCCATATCGACGCTGTCTGCGGTAGCGAGACTTGGGAAGGCAAGGCTGTCATCACCGCTGGTGAAGCCGTGCTGCAATTCGACGGTATGGCCAGCGCTGGTGGATTTGTGCCTGGCGAAACACTCTCTGTCGTTGCATCGTTTAAGAACACTGGTCACTACATGGCTACCAACGCCATCGCTAGCATTGCTTCGACGAGCGAATATGTTACCATCGAAAACAGCACTTTCGAAGCTGGCACCATCGACCCAACGGGTGTTGCCACTTGCGTGTTCTACATCACTGTTGACGCCAACTGCCCCATGACCGAGCAACTGCCTCTGACCTTCACTTTGAGTGCTGACGGTGGCCTTGTCACAGAAGGTGCTGGAGTCCTCAAGAATGCCTGCAATGTCGTTTTCGACCTCGCTGACTCCTACGGTGATGGTTGGAACGGTGCCAGTTTGAATGTCAGCTTCAGCGATGGCACACCTACCCAAAATATGACCATCAGCAGCGGCAGCTCAGCTTCTTACACTGTGGAAATCGGTAATGGCGTCCATGTCACCCTCAACTGGACTGAGGGACAATGGGACGGTGAGTGCTCATTCTCTGTAAAATATGAAGACGGAGGCGAAATCTACAATTGTTCTTCAGTCAGTAGCGGTCTGCTTTATGAATTCGATTGCAACTGTAGTGGTAGTGCCACCATTGGCACTTACAGCCCTGTCGAGAACCTGCAAGCTGAGGCTTCCAACACGAGTGTCACCCTGACTTGGAATGCTCCTGAAGGTGCCGTCAACTACATCATTAGCCGCAATGGTATTGAAATTGCCCAGACGACTGAAACCACCTTCACCGATGTTCTCACAAACAAAGACGGTTTCTACACCTACTGCGTGGTGGCCGAATATACCGACGGACTCTCCGTTCCGGAATGCGTCATCGTTGAGTTCTTAGATGCCGTCGATGAGGTTGAGACCGAATTTGCCATCTACCCCAACCCTGTCAACAACACATTGTTTATTAATGGCGGTAACTCCACATACAGCTATGAAATGTACAACGGTATGGGACAAAAGGTCGCCAGCGGCGATGCCACAGGCAATACCCAAATCAACGTCAGCAGTATGATGAAGGGCGTGTACTTCCTCCGCCTTACCACTGGCACTCAAGTGCGCATGGAAAAGGTTGTTGTGGAATAAAGTTCTTCCTTTAAACGAAAAAAGGCAGCCGTTTGGCTGCCTTTTTTGTATACTTGTTTACAAACCTCGCTGTTTCTTGATGGCCTCGTAAGCTGCGTTAATTTCTTGAAATTTCTTCTCGGCCGCTTGTCGCACATCATCACCGAGACTGCTCACCAAATCGGGATGATTTTTCTTTGCCATCTCACGATAAGCTTTTTTCACTTCCTCGTCGGAGGCTGAAGATTCGATGCCGAGTATCTTGTATGCACTATCAGTTTCCCTAATGAACATAGCCTTCACTGACTGGAAATCGCTGTTGGTTATGCCCATATAGTCGGATATAGTATTTATGACACCCAATTCCTCAGTCGAAATCCTGCCATCGGAATTGGCTATACCGAACAAATAATGAAGCAATTGCAGGCGCGAAGAATAGTCCATATAGTGCCCTACTTGCTGACTCACTTCGTATAGATTGTAATCCTTTTCCAAAATTTCACGCAACATCTTGATATAACTTTCCGCTCGCTCTTGACCGAAATTCTGCAAAAAGAAACGCTTCACATAGTCCAACTCTGAGCGTTTCACATTACCATCGGCTTTCATCACTGCAGCAGAAAGCACCAATAATGTCACATTGAAGTCGCGCTTTTCTTCGGTGTTGCCAAAGGTTTCATTCACTTCTGAACGAATAACCTTAGGACGATTGCCAGAAAACAGTCCGCCAATTGCATATCCTATAATGGCACCGATTGGACCACCGAAGGACCATCCTAAACCTGTCAATATCAATCTCAAGAAAAATCCCATTGCTTAAAACTTTAAAACAGGCAGCAAAAGTACACAAAAAACCTCACTCTACCCAAGATGCGAAAAAGTGCAGTGAAAAATAATTCCGTCAAAACCATAGAACAACAGAAAAAGATTCGTATTTTTGCAGTTTCTATTGATAACCAACATTTTTAATCTATCACTCATGAAAAAAGTACTTTTTTCCCTTGTGTTTGTGGCTTTGTCAGCGATGACATTTGCACAGCAATGGACTGGCATCAGTCAAACTACACCTGTCGGTCCCGAGGTTAAGCTAGTTTCCAGCAGTGAGCAGCAAGTCGTCATCGACTTCTCCTTGGGTGGATTCTATCTAACCAGAGTGAGCACCCCAAACGGTATCCAGCAAGTCGTTTCCGTCCCGAAAATGGCCTCTATGCTTGATACAGGTGCTCCCGACCTTCCCCAATTCCCTGTCCCAGCCATCATCGGTGACGTAGCCGAGATGCAGGTCAGTGTGATCAGCAGTGCTTTCACCGATTACGAAAATGTTGAAATTGCCCCTTCAAAAGGCAATTTCAGTCGTCAAATCGATCCCGAAAGCGTAGCTTACACTTATGGCCAAATGTATAGCCAAGACGCTTTCTATCCCGCTGCACAGGCTTATCTGGAAACGCCTTACATCATTCGCGACTTCCGTGGCCAAAACATTATGGTGCGCCCCTTTGCCTACAATCCTGTGACGAAGACATTGCGTGTCTATCATGATTTGACCATCGAAATGCGCAAAGTAAGCGACAATGGAGTCAACCAAAAGACAGCCCGCAAAGCCAATGCCAAGGTTTCTTCGGAAATGAAGGCCTCCTACGACCATCGTTTCATCAACTTCAAAGAAACCACAGCAAAGTATACTTTCATTGAAGACCGTGGCGAGATGCTAGTTATCTGCCCCGATCAGTATTTAGGTGCTATGCAGTCATTTGTAGACTGGAAAAACCAATCGGGTCGTCCTACCACAATGGTCAGCGTGACCGAAGCCGGTGGCAACAATGACACCCAAATCAAAAACTACATCAACAGCATCTATACCGACCCTGAACGTAATCTTGAGTTCGTTCTTCTCGTTGGTGACTATTCGGATCTTACCCCTCACTCAATGAGTGGCGGACGTTCCGACAACTGGTTTGGCCAATTGGAAGGCAACGACAACTACCTTGAAGTTCTCACAGGCCGTTTCTCGGTACAGAATATGAAGGATGTAGAAACTCATGTTGAAAAGGTGTTGTACTACGAGCGCGATATGCCAGAAGGCCTTACTTGGCTTAATCAGGGTATTGGCATTGGTGCCAACGAAGGTGCAGGCAATGGCCATAACGGTGGTGAAGCCGACTATGTGCACATCAACTACATCCGCGACACCTTGATGCACTACACATACGAGAATGTCACACAACAGTACAGCGGCGTAGGCGGTGGCACCAGTGCCAGTGCCATTAGTGCCGACTTCAACGAAGGCAAGAGCATCTGCAACTACTGCAACCATGGTTCACAGACCAGTTGGGCTGTGGCCAACTACAGCAACAGCCATGTGAACGCTTTGGTGAACGACGACAAATGGCCCTTCATTTGGTCGGTGGCTTGCAACAATGGCGAGTTCAATGGCACTTGCTTCGGTGAGGCTTGGCTAAGAGCAACCAACGAAACCACAGGTCGTCCCACTGGTGCTATCGGTGGAATGTTCAGCTGGATTTCTCAGCCTTGGGTGCCTCCAATGACAGGTCAAGACGAGATGGTCGACATCCTTACGGAATGGAAAAACAACGATCAGTTCTGCCACACCTTCGGTGGTGCTTCGCTCAACGGCAATATGTACATCCTTGATATGCACCCCAGCGACCAAGGCGCCACGCACAACACCTGGATTCTCTTTGGCGATCCGAGCTTGATGGTTCGCACCGATAATCCTGTTAGTATGAACCTCAGCTGCACACCAGCTGTACTGATGTTGGGTATGAGCGAATTGGAAATCACTGCTGAGAACACTGCCTATGGCATTGCCACCCTGATGATGGACGGCGAAGTGATTGCCACAGGTTACATCAACAACGGCATTTGCACCCTAAGTTTCCCCCCAATGAGTAACGTTGGCACGGCCACCCTTACTGTTATGGGTTATAACAAAGTAACTGAAGTTATGCCTATCGAAGTCCTTCCAGCCGAAGGTCCCTATGTCACCGTGGCAAATTATATGCCCAACTTCGCTCCTGTCAATGTGGAGACAAGCCTGACTATAAGCTTCAAGAACGTGGGTGTTGATCCGACCAATGGCAACACTACAGTTACCTTGTCTTGTGATGACGAACGTCTGAATATCCTCACTGGGACAGCTCAATTTGGCGTGTTGGCAGCTGAAGAAACCATCGTTCTGCAAGACGCTTTCAGCTTCATTGTTGCAGAAGGTGTTGAAGACGGCACCAGATTCCAAATCGATGTGCAAATGACCGACGGAAGGCAAACATGGATCGGCAAGACCTTCGTCACTGCTGGACAAGCCATTCTTGAATATTCAAGCACGGATTGGGGCGGTAGCTTTGTTCCCGGAGAAACAGTGACTTTCGTTGCCAAATTCAAGAACATAGGGCACTATATGGCCACCAACGCCATTGCATCTATTACTTGCGAAAGCGAATACGTCACCTTACTCAATCCCACCATTGAGATGGGTACCATCGATCCTGAAGGTATCTGCACTTGCGTGTTCAACATCCAAATTGATCCTACCTGTCCTGAAACCGAACAGATTCCCGTGAACTTCATGATCCAAGCCGATGGTAACTTGACTGCCGAAGGTTCAATCACTATGAAGAACTCTTGCAATGTTGTCTTTACTTTGTCCGATTCCTATGGTGACGGTTGGAACGGAGCCAGCTTGAATGTCAGTTTCGATGATGGCACACCTTCGCAGAACCTCACTATGACAAACAGCGCATCTGCCACATATACCATCGAAATTGGCAATGGCGTCCATGTAACTCTCAACTGGACCGAGGGACAGTGGGACGGCGAGTGTTCTTTTGTCGTGAAGTATGAAGATGGAGATGTGATATACAATTGCACCTCTGTCCATAGCGGCCTGCTCTATGAATTCGACTGCAACTGTGCCGGCGGACAAACTATCGGCAACTTCAACCCTGTTGAAAACCTAGTTGCTGAAATAGGTGTTGGCACCAACACTTTGACATGGGACGAGCCTGAGGGCGCCTTCAACTACATCATCTGCCGCAACGGTATTGAAATCGCTCAAACCTCAGAACCCACTTATGTTGACGAAGTCTTCAGCGAGTCCTTCTACACCTATTGTGTCGTTGCAGAGTATACAGG
The DNA here is from genome assembly GCA_946405575.1 of uncultured Bacteroidales bacterium. Classification (GTDB taxonomy): domain Bacteria; phylum Bacteroidota; class Bacteroidia; order Bacteroidales; family F082; genus Limimorpha. Next base: position 36,054 of record CAMJHP010000004.1, read on the forward strand.
TGGCTTCAGCACTCCTGAATGTATCGTGGTCAAATCCGAACTCGGTGTGGAAGAAGGTGAAACTGAGTTTACCATCTATCCCAACCCGGTCAACAACATCCTTTACATCAACGGTGGCAACACCGAGTACAGATACGAGATGTACAATGGAATGGGTCAGATGGTGGTCAAAGGCACTGCCCAAGGCACTGAACAAATCAGCGTTGATGGTATGACCAAGGGAGTATATTTCCTACGCCTCACTTCTGGCACTCAAGTTCATATGGAAAAGGTGGTGGTGAAATAACAACCACCCATCTTAAACGGAAAAGGCGACCTCTCGTTTGAAGGGGTCGCCTTTCCTTTTAACGCAATTCAAAACTATTGCTCAAACATACTCTCATAATAAACACTCTCGCCTTCAATAACAGATGTGGCGTTGAACCATCCTATGGCATTACAATTGGAGAAAAGATTGGAGAACACAGCTGGGTAGGCACCCATTGCCGGATTGACCCCAATGGCCAATTTTTGTCCCATAAGGAAATACATATAATCCTCTGAAATACTATAAAGCCGCACCTTAATCACATCTCCATTACGCAAATATGACTTATTCATTATGCCCACAGGAATCTCAACATTGTTATGAAGCATCTCCGGACCGTTGAAATAATAGCCTGCATAACCTCTCATTGAAAACAGGTTGAACAATTTCGAAGGACGATTCTTAAACAATTTGCCATTCAGATACAATTCCACATTATAAACAATGTCCTTATCGGAAAGTGCCTGAAAATAGGGACACAAACAAACTGCAGCTGAGTCGTTCACAAAAGGAATGCCTTGCTTGTTGCGTAAGGGCAGCAAACCTAAAGAATCTATGCCAGAGGCATTATTGGACATTTTGGTGTCGGCATACATATAGATAGGCTTCGAGAACAGTGTGTTGTTCTCAACATTGACCTCCAAATGGTAGCGTCGATTTTTTTTCCCAGCAACTGAATCCGTCAGATAATGGCCAGGATTGTCCTCCTGTTCATAATACCAGATGGTATCCCCACCTCCAACCACATAAACTTCAGCGCCAGAAATCATTTCAGCACCTTCTGTGTTATACATTTCAGAAGAATAGCTGAGAATCACCTCGTGACGTTTGAATTCATTCGTCAGGGAACCTTCCACAACGGGAACCTTCCGGCCCTCAGGCAAATCCAATGTGATTTTCTCGGTACACGACATTGCCAGCAAACCAAGTCCAACCAGCAAACCGAAATAGTGTTTTTTAGTTGCCATAATCAATTGTTATTTTCGAAAAACAGTTTCTGAAGAGACGGCTGATGCCGTAAAAAACCACCCTACTCCCTTACCTTCGGGTTGGATGTTGGTACTCACATTGGCTGGAGCACCCAACATCGGATTACTACCTGATGAAACCAAAAGGGTGTATACGAAAGTCAGATAATCCGCAGGAATGCTATACAATCTGGCGTGAATAGAGTCACCATCTTTCAAATTCGACCTACGGAAATAGGCGATAGGAATCTCCTTGTTGGCCGCCTGCATCTCAGGACCATTGATATAATAACCCGCATAGCCTCCCACAGGAATTATCATACGTTGCGTAAGCGTATCTGTCAATAATGAGTCGTTGATGGAAATCCATGGCATATAAATGATATTCGGGTCAGGAAGGCTCTGAAAATATGGATAAAGCCATTCGATAGTATCCATAAAAAACGTTGTCGGGACAGTATCATTTTCCCCATTGAAATGTTTTATTACAAGACTATCGATATAATCCACATTATTGGGCATCAAGCTTTCGGCATACAAATGCTGAATCGTCCCATCCTCTTCAGGAATTTCAATGCAAAGACGATACAACGTATTTTTCTTTCCAGCAACTAGGTCGGTAAAATAATACCCTTGTCGTTCTGCGTCCTCATAATAATAGACCGTATCCAAACCATCTGTGACATAGACTGTAGCACCGCTCAGCATACGGATCTCTTCCTCAGCGTAAAACTTGGTGGAATAGCTAAGTATCGCTTTGTGATGTTTCAACTCATCAGTAAACGAAGCCTCCACACCAATCATCGGTTCTCCCTCCACAACATCAATCTTAATGTCTTCCGTACACGCGGTCAGACCGACAAAAGCCACAACAGCCAACACACAATGCAGATTCTTCATAACTTTCAGAACTTGAAATTATAAGAAATGGAAGGTACGGCAGAAAACAAATACATATTCTTGGTTATGATGCTGCCATTCTCACCTTGGTCGAAGGTGATAGCCCATGTATTATGGCGTGCATAAGCATTATAGACCGACACATTAAGCTCGTGTTGCCATCTCCTATTTTCCAGTTTGCCCAACTTGCAAGTAAACGACAGGTCTAAGCGATGGTAGTCAGGATAACGGCTCTCGTTACGCATTCCATTATATACAGCATAGGTTACGCCATTGATGGAGTATTGACCATAAGGGAATGTAACAGGCTGACCCGTATTGTAAATCCAGTTGGCTGCCAACGTGATACGTGGACTAACATCATAGCTGCCTACAATGACGATATTGTGTGGACGATCGTAAGGAGAATTATACTCCATCCCATGACTAATTCCCTTGATGGTTCTGAACGTGCGTGAATAAGTGTATGATATCCAACCCGTAAACTTGCCAACATTCTTCCTAACAAGGAATTCCGCACCATAGGAACGACCTTTGCCCACACGCAATTCACCATCAATCAACAAATAGCCATAGGTGATGGCATTATCCTTAAAGTCAATGACATTCTGCATATTTTTATAATACAGCTCGACCGAAGTCTCAATGACATCATTGTCGAAATTGCGAAAATAACCGAGGGCAAACTGGTCACATTTCTGTGGCTTCACATTGGGACTAGTCGGAAACCACACATCAAACGGCAGGCCACCTGTTGCCGACGATGCCACTTGGGCATATTGCACCGTGCGCGAATACGAAGCCTTGACCGACGAATGCTCGTCCAACTGGTACATAGCAGCCACACGAGGTTCGGGATTAATGACCGTATTGAACACCTCTCCGCTACCATAATGTATGGTATCCAAAACGATATGGATGACATCTTCAAACTCGAAAAAGTCTTCCTCACCGATATTTTGGAAACAAGACAGCCTCAAACCACCACGGAAAGTGAGTCGGGAAGTGGGCTTATAATCATGCGTGAAATACAATGCATGTTCCAAGCCCTTGCGTGCCACCGACTTCGACTGATCCACTTGGAGATATTGCGACAATGCACCTCCACGATCCTCAATTTCGCCTTGCAGATAGGATTGAATGCCTGTCGTCAAACCAAATTTCGTCACATGCTGGTCGTTCCAATGCATAGAAAAGTCATAGTTAAGACTGGCTGCATCCGTACCTGCCTTGATGGAGAAATCATATGGGCTGTAATTCATATCTATGCTATAACGATATCTGGAACCTATCAACGAAAGGCTGGAGGTCAGCCGATTGGAGAAAATATGGCTCCAACGCAATGTGGCACTACTATTCCCATAGCCCAAACCAATCATTTGCTGCATCGAAAACAAGTCATGACCGTTATAGAAAGAGAAGTAAAGTCGGTCGTTCTTTCCAAGTGTCTGCGTTATCTTGGCATTCACATCATAGAAATTAATTTTGGACTTGTTCAGGTCCTCGCCAAGGAAAGGCAAAACAAGACCAGCATAAGTTCTTCGGCCTGCCAGCATCACAGAGGTCTTGTGGTCAAAAAGCGGCGTTTCCATCATCACATGGCTTGTCACAAGTCCTATACCTCCTTGTATTCCAAACTGTTTCGGCATCTCGTCTTTCACCGAAACATCAAGTACCGAAGAAAGACGTCCACCAAAATTAGAAGGAATATCACCTTTATAAAGGGTGGCATCCTTTACCACATCATTGTTGAACACTGAGAAGAAACCGAGGAAATGCGAGGCATTATAGATTGGAGCGCCATCCAATAGAATAAGATTATGGTCGGTAGCACCGCCACGCACACTGAAACCTGACGAACCTTCCGAAGCCGACTGGACACCTGGCAGCAATGTGATAGACTTAATGACGTCCACCTCGCCCATTAATGCAGGAATCTTCTTGATGGTAATCATATCAAGCGTTTGTACACTCATCGCCATAGCCGTCACGTTACGATCCTTACGTTCGCTAGTCACCTGCACTTCCGATAACTTCTCCGACTCAGGTTGCAATTTAATATTGAGCGTTATCGGCTTTTTCGCAACACTAATCTTTTTGTAAACCGTACTATAACCAACATAAGAAACGCGAAGTGTATGCTCGCCCAATGGCAAGTCCAGTTCATAGCGACCTTTCTCATCGGTTGTGGTACCCGATTGCAATTTCTCCTCATAGATGGAGACACCTATTAGGGTTTCGCCCGAACTTTCGTCGCGAACGGTACCCGAAATATGGCCTTTGTCTTGAGCAAAAGCACTGGCTATTAACCCTAAAAGGCAAACCAAAGATAAAACTAGTTGTCGATGCATTTTGTGTTCTGTAAAATTTGTGCAAAGATACAAAACATTGGGGATTTGGAAGTTGGATTTTCAGGCAACACTATATTTTTCTTGAAATTTATTCGTCTTCTTCCATAAAAACCGTATATTATGCACTAATTTCATGGCGGTAACGTTTTTTTTCGATCTTTGTATTGCCAAATTATAGAAAACACGAAGCGTTATGCTCGTCTTGTTGTTGGGAACGTGAGAAATTCTGAATTACAATGCAAAATGGTATAATAATCCGCGCTGTTTTAACGTGGACGGGTCTATTATATTCTACATTATAAGGTAATTTCCACGACCTCCAACTTAAGAATGGGCATATCAGTGCCACGCTTCTTTTGTATACAATTGTCCTTTGAGGTGCTGGAAAGGAGAATTAAAGGTTGCGCCCGATTGACGTATTTAGGGTTAAAGAAAATGAAAAGATTTATTTTTGTTCTAGCCACTATTCTCTGCTTTGCAACGGCTGCCGTGAATGCGCAAACTCCTGTGAATGCCCTTCATCTTTATTCTTCGGCTAGTGGTATTCCTGGAGTGTTTACCAATAATGGGCATTCGAATGTCTTATATAATTATTATGATTTTGAAACTAATGAAACCAAGTTTTGCATTTACGATCACGATTTTTCCACTGTAATTTTTGAATCAAATTCATTGCCAGATGCTGTAGATTTACAACAATGTGTATACTTAGATTTCTCTAATTGTGAATGGTTTAATTATGGAGGAACAGATTTTTCATCCATAAAACACTTGTATTTAACTCAAAATCTGTTTAATTCTGACAATCATTTTGAATACTTATCGTGGGGTGATGGAAATCTTTGGCACATCAAATCGACAGATGGTTCAACGATTCAGACAATTTATCCTGAAGAAGGATATCATTGGTCTAATTGGAGTGGTCATATTCCCGTTATCATTAATTTGGACAATATTTTCTATCTTGGATTGGTAGAATCAGATGAAGAAGGCACCCAAGAAGGAGAAAAGATGCAACTCTATCGTATCAACCACATCCAAGGTCTTACCAAGGTGAATGTTGAACTTCCCATCTCGGTGTTTCCCACTATGCCCACCTGTGACCAGCAAATCACGGTAGAATTGGGCGAGGGCAACAATGCCAAGGAAGTAACGGTGGTCAATAGTTTAGGGCAGGTCATCAAGCGTGTGCCAGTGGAAGAAGGCCAACGGCAAATCACCATTCCTGCCCAAGAACTGAACAGCGGCCTCAATGTGGTCAATACACGCACGCAGCAAGGTCAAGGCAGCTGCAAAATCATCGTGCGGTAATTGCCGAAAGAAAATCTATTTGTGCGCCAAAACGAACCGAACCTGCAGGAGTGGCTCTTGCGGGTTCGGTTTTTATAATACCTTATACTCCAGTCTCCCCATTTTCTCAACTTCTAACGAAGGTTGCCCGAATTCCTCTGTCACTTTGCCCAAAAGCAGATACACGCCATCACCTTGGAAAGGATAGTTTTTAAAAACTTGCGGGAAAAGCACCGTGTCGAAGGCTTCTCCTGCGGCATCGACGAAAGTGGCGAGGGCCATCGGATCACCTTTGCAGGTGCGAAAGTTTTTCACTGTCACCAATTTGCCCAACATCCTATAACGTTGTCCAACGAAGTTCAGCATTTGGCAAGCCATCAATTCGCCACGGAAGTTGGTCTTAAGTAGGTCGAACCAAGTGAGGGATACCGGGAAGCCATAAAGTTCGATCTCGTCGTAGGCGTTTTGCAAGGCATTGGCCTTGAAATCTGGAAACTCAAAATGCTGGTTCTCAAGCTTGAAAAGCGTTTCGGGTTGCTCCTTTTTGGCTTGGCTCTTGTTCAAATGCGCCTGCCACAATAGTTCGGCCTTAGTCTTCTTCGTAAAACCAAACGCACCTCCGCGAATGAGCAAAACGAGCTGTTCCAACGAAAACGGCACTCTTAAAATAAAGTCGTCCAAGCTGGCGAATGGGCCATGGGCTTTGCGTTCAGCGATGAAACGCTCCACGAACCTTTGTTCCAACCCTTGTAAATGCACGAAACCCATAAAAATCGTTCTACCGTTCAAAGTGGTGAGATAGCTGCTGCGGTTGACACAAGGCAGGTGGATTTTCGCGCCCATACGCCGTGCTTCATTAAAGTAGAACCAAGTCTGATAGAAGCCACCGAAATTATTAATCACAGCCACCTGAAACTCAAGCGGATAGTGGCTTTTCAGATAGAGGCTTTGATAACTCTCCACCGCGTATGATGCCGAGTGTGCCTTCGAGAAAGAATAACCTGAAAACGACTCGATTTGTCGCCAAAGTTCTTGTACCAAGGTATCAGGATAACCTTTGGCCTTGCAGTTGTCGAAGAAGCGTTTCATCACCTGCTCGAACTCAAACTTGTCGCGCATCTTGTGACCCATCATACGGCGCAGCACATCGGCTTCGGCCAAGTCCAAACCCGCGAAATAATGTCCCACCTTGAGCACATCCTCTTGATAAATCATCACGCCGTAGGTCTCGGCCAAAAGTTCTTTTAAGATGGGGTGTTTATAGTCCACAGTTTCAGGATGATGAAAACGGTTGACATATTCGCGCATCATTCCCGAGTGGGCCACGCCCGGGCGGATGATGGAACTGGCTGCCACCAAGGTCTTGTAGTCGGAGCAACGCAACTTGCGCAATAGACCGCGCATCCCCGGACTTTCGATATAAAAGCATCCGCAGGTCTCGGCTTTGAGCAGTTGCCGCTTTATCAGCTCGTCCTCTTTCAGTGCGTTTACCTGATGGATGTCAATGTGAACGCCGCAGTTGCGTTCCACCATCTCCACCGCGTCGCGGATGTGGGCGATGCCGCGCTGGCTGAGGATGTCCACTTTAATGAGCCCGACTTTTTCAGCAGAATACATATCAAATTGCGTAGTTGGGAAGCCCTTGGGCGGCAGGTCGAGGGCGACGAAGTTGGTTATCGGTTCTTCCGTAATCAAAACGCCGCCGGCATGAATGGAACGTTGGCGCGGAAAGTCGCGGAGGTGATCGGCGATGGCCAGAATCTGCCGCCCGATTGCGCTCTGTCGGGCGAAGGCCTCGGGGTTGCGCTCCATCAGGTCGATTTCGCCTTTGGGCAGGCCAAACACTTTGCCCAACTCGCGACAAAGCGAATTACTTTGGAACGTGACCGTCGCGCCCAGCAAGGCCACGTGTTCCCGACCATATTTTTCAAAAATGTGTTCGATGACTTTGTCACGCTCGCGCCACGAGAAATCAAGGTCGAAATCGGGTGGACTGCTCCGCTTGGGGTTGAGGAAACGTTCGAAGTATAAGTCCAACTCTATCGGGTCCACATCGGTGATTTTTAAACAATATGCTACAACACTATTCGCGCCACTACCCCGCCCAACGTGATAGAAACCTTGTGATATGGCGAATTTCACAATCTCCCAAGCGATAAGGAAGTAGGCGCAGAAGCCCATCCGCTCGATAATGTCCAGCTCCTTCTCGATTCGACGATAAGCAGTCTTGTTGGTCGCGCCGTAACGATACATCATACCATCAAAAGCCAATTTACGCAGCAATTCGCGGTCGTCAAAGACATTGCCCGTGAAAGTGCGTTTGTTTTTCACGCTGTCATCCAAATCGATTTCGCACCCATTTAATATATACTCCGCATTTTCAATGAGTTGGTGATAGAGCGCAAAGGTCGTTTTCAACCTTTCGACGGGCAAAAGAATCTCATCGGGAGCGGCACAAGCAGCTGGCTCCAAGCGCGAAATCAGTACGTTTTCGTCAATGGCACGCATACACTGGTGCAACTGGAAATCGTCGGCCCCGGCAAAGGTCACGGGCTGCATGGCAACTAGCTTTTCAAAGGATTCGCAATTGTACAATTTGGTCAGTTGGGAGAAACGCACGCCGAGAAATTCGTTCTCTTTCAGTTGTGCGGACTTCCGTTTTCCAAAGGGATAAATCACGAAAACCTGTTCCCAATCGGGTGCAATCTCAGGGAAAGGTTGTTTGGTGAGGTTATGTTGCGTCAAAAAACGGTTCAGTTCGGCTAAGCCCATATTGTTTTTGGCCAAGGCTACATAGAGCAGTTCATTGCCATTGCGCACCTCCACACCCACGACGGGCCGCACACCCTTCCGCTGACATTCCACCACGAAATCGGCCACGCCCATCGTCGTGTTGATGTCGGTCAAAGACAGGACGGAATAGCCCATCGCGGCAGCCTTCGTGACCAAGTCCGCAATCGGCAACGTCCCGTAGCACAGGCTGTTATATGAATGAACCGCAATCAGCATAACACTTTTGATTAGTTTTTCATCAAAAATTTCGCCGTAAATTTAATCAAAGTTTTTGAGATGAATTGGAATTGGTGCCAACGAAAGTCTCTTTTTTTCCGATTTATTTTGCCAATTCAGAAAAACAATCTATCTTTGCGCACGATTTTGATTGAAAATATTGGATAGAATCCTCGATTTTCAATGAAAATATTGGATATACATAAAAAATAGCGATACGACATCGGTGTGGCCAATCATTTATTGCACCGCAAGGAAATGAGCAGAGGCAGCGTCGATTACGGACACGCTTTCGAGCACTTGGTCATTCAAGAGATTTATGCGTGGCTACATTACACCCATTCTGAAGAAACCTTATCGTATTGGCGCACTTATACGGGAATTGAGGTGGACGCTGTGATTGGAGATGCACGAGTGGCCATTGAAATCAAATCGACCGAAGAGATACAGCCGCGCCACACCAAAGGATTGAAAGCGTTTGGCGAAGAACATCCTGACAGTCGTCGTATGGTGGTTTCGCTCGACAAGTTTAACCGCCGAATTGGTGACATTGAATGTGTCTATGTTCTCGATTTCTTCAAAATGTTGTGGTCGGGAGAGATTTAACCGAACACATACTTTGTTATTGTAATGTTTGTCGCCTTGAGTTTAATCAAAGTTTTGAAAATGAATTTATTTCATACACAAAACAACTGCAATTTGTTATTTTTGTTGTAAATAACTATTGAGAAAATTTTAACAATTTTTAACCGATTTTCTTGCAATCCATCTAAACCTTCTTTCTACTTTTGCGGCAAATTTTAAACGCAAACGATATGACCATACAAGAATCTTTATTACAGAAACCATTGGAAAAGATGAACGGCTGTAATATTCAAGAAGTATTTGAAGAAATCGCAAAAAATCTGTTCAACAATTTCTGCATTCATTGCGGTGAAAGAAAGTATTACTTCGTCGAAGTCGAATTCTATTATTACGACAAAGAAAAATATCTGCAAGACCAAGAACGATATAAATGGTTTGGAGTGACATACTCGCGAACAAACAAAAGTGCTGGGATTTTTTTCTATCATTTAAGTGGCTTTGATATATGCTTCGACAGCCATTATGATGAAAACTATGCCAAATTTGGTGGAATACTTGTCAGAAGCATAAAAGACGAAAAAGGAGTGCTCACGACAGGACCATTGACTTGTAAAGATTTAATTCTTAATTCTTGCGGTAACGAAATGCCAAAATTGGAATCATACAAACCTGAGGTTGAAATAAAACTCGAATCGACAGTTCGTTCTCTTGGCAAAGAAGATATAAATAATAGAATTGATGGAAATTTGAACTTATGTTTCTACGATGGAAGCATAAAAGATTGGAAACCGACAAAACAAAGATTTGACACAAAAACCGGAAGAACCGTCAAAAGTTATAGTTCATATAAAACTGATAGATTCATAAAAAAATGACCACCGACAACCTCACCAACACCGTCTATTTCTCTGACCTTTTGCCAAAGAAATGTCCGATTTTGAACCAGCACATTGTTGAAGTATTGGAAACGAACAAGATTCGCTACGCCTATCTTTCTGAAACCAAGGACATTTGGTGCCGCGACTTTATGCCAATCCAAATAGAAGAAGACCTTTTTGTGTTCTACAAATACACGCCCGACTATTTGCAAACTCCCTACTATCGCCGTATTCAGACCAACCCTGAAAAAGTGTTTCAAGCACCACAGAACCGTCTGGAACAAGTAGCGCAAAATGCCATCACGATTGACCTTGTTATAGATGGCGGCAATGTGGTGAAATGCGGCGACACCATTGTAATGACGGAAAAAGTGTTTGTCGAGAACAAGGACAAAACACGTACCGAAGTGGAAAGAATCCTGAAAGATGCTTTCCGTTGCGACATTCTGTTTCTGCCTTGGGACCAAAAAGAAACCTTCGGCCACAGCGATGGCGTCGTCCATTATGCGGGTCACGGGAAAATCCTTTTGACAAACTATGGTGATTTTTCACCTTATTATTACAACCGCTTCCGAAAGGTGTTGGAAAAACAATTTGAGGTCATCCCGTTGAAGTATGAAACCAAAAGACGACACGCTCGCAGTTGGGCTTACATCAATTTCTTGCAAATTGGCAAATTGATTCTTGTGCCGCAGTTGGGGCTTGAAGAGGACAAGCAGGTTTTGGAACAGATTGCCAATGCCCTGCCTGATTGTGAGGTGGTCGGGATTCCTTCGTTGGAAGCCGTTAGACGAGGCGGAGGACTGAATTGTATTTCTTGGAATGTTTTGATGGTTTAGAACTCGCTGCTTCCAAAACCATCATCCCGCCGCCCGATGTATAATCTGTTCCCCAAACCGCATTTTGATCTTATCCATCGCAGCATACAGGTTCGTCAGTTCCATATTATCGTCAAACAGGGCCAGTTGCGGTGCTCCACTGACCAATTCGCTGAGGCGCACGCCGACCAAGCGTATCATCATCCTCCGATTATAGAGTTTATCAAAAATGCCATTCACAGTTTCGCGCAACACGTGGTCGAAAGCCGTATAAGGGATGCGCTGCTGCATATCGTGCGTGTCGAAGTTGGAGTAGCGGACCTTCACCGTCACGCAGCCCGTCAGTTTTCCTTGCGAGCGGAGGTCGAAGCCGAGGCTTTCCACCATCCGCGCAAGGCATTGTTTGATGGTCGTCACATCAATGGTATCTTGCTCAAACGTCCTTTCCTTGCTGATGGACTTCTGCTCTTGGTAAGGGCACACGGGTGTGCTGTCCTGTCCGTTGGCTTTCTTCCAGATGTCGAGGCCATGCTTGCCCATAGCGCGTTCCATCGCAAGTGGCGGCAGTCGGCGCAAAGTACCGATTTTCTCCACACCCATCGAGCGGAGCAAATGGTAGGTTTTCTCCCCCACCATCGGGATTTTCTGTACCGAAAGCGGGTCGAGGAAGTTATTAATATAAGGTATGGGCACCTGAAGTTCGCCGTTGGGCTTGGCCTGTCCCGTCGCGATTTTCGCAACCGTCTTGTTTTCCGATAGGCCAAAAGAGATGGGCAGACCCGTCTCATAGATGATCTTTTGGCGTAGTTCGTGCGACCACAGCTGGCAGTCGTGGAAACGGTCCATACCCGTCAGATCCAAGTAATGCTCATCGATGGACATTTTTTCATACACTGGCGCACTGTCGGCGATGATGTCGGTCACCAAGCGCGAATAGCGGCTGTAAAGCTCCATATCACCACGGATGAAAACGGCCTGCGAACACAGCTGTCGAGCCATCCGCATCGGCATAGCCGAATGCACGCCGAACTTTCGTGCCTCATAGCTGCACGTCGACACTACGCCACGGTCCGACATACCGCCCACGATAACAGGCTTGCCATCCAGCGAGGGGTTGATTAACCGCTCCACCGAGACGAAAAAGGTGTCCAAATCCAAATGCAAAATCGTCCTTTCCATAAAATCTCCTCCTTTTTTTGCCTAAAACGCATACATGTCCCAAAAAAGTTGTACTTTTGACGAGTTTTTAGTCAAATATTTCGCCGTAAATTTAATCATTTTGTTTGAGATAGCGGCATAGTAAAATAGAAAGTTTTGAAATTAATATTTAAACTCCTGAAAAACAAAGTACTTTTCGGCTATAAGCTGTTAGCCGTAAGCTATAAGCCAACGCCAACGTAATGGCAGCTTACGGCTTATAGCTTAAAGCTTACAGCCCAAACAACAATTAAACAATTAAACAACCAACACTTCAACAATATGTACTTCAATTCGAACATAAAATTTCTCCGCAAACACCGAAATCGCACCCAGGACGATGTGGCTTTTGCGCTAAACATGAAACGCTCCACGCTGAGCGGCTATGAAAACGGTGTGTCCGAGCCTAACCTTGAGGCCTTAGTCGCCTTCTCGAAATATTTCGGTATCGCCATAGACACCTTGGTGAAAGTCGATCTGAGCAGCATCAGTCCCAGCCAACTTTTGCAACTTGAGCGCGGCTACGACGTACATCTGAAAGGCAGCAACCTGCGCGTGTTGGCTACCACAGTCAACAATGACAATAACGAGAACATCGAACTTGTCACCGAGAAAGCCAAGGCGGGCTATGCCACTGGCTTCGCCGACCCCGAATACATCAAGGTGCTGCCGACATTTACTATGCCCTTCCTCTCGCGAGACCGCAAATACCGCACCTTCCAAATCAGCGGCGACTCGATGCTGCCCATCCCCGACGGTTCCTATGTCACGGGCGAATATGTTCTCGACTGGACCTATATTCGTAGCGGACAGCCCTACATCGTACTCACCCAGGACGACGGCATCGTCTTCAAGATTGTGGACAACAAACTCGAACACGAGAGCAAACTCACGCTCAGTTCATTGAACCCGCTTTATCACCCATACGATTTGCCAGCTGCCGACATCAAAGAGGTGTGGAAGTTCGTGCATTATATCAGCGCGGAGATGCCCGAGCAACGTGAGAACCGTTTCCGTGAAGAGGAACTAATGCAGACAGTTCAAGAACTGAAACGGCAGGTGGAGGAGATACAGCTGAGGCTGAATATTTAATACGGTTGGATGTAGGGCTATCACATTGTGGCAGCCGTTGCCAAATTCCAATGACGGTTGCTGTAATACGGCAGCCCTACAGCCTTTAGGCACAATTTTTGCGGTTACTATTCGTTATGTAACAAAGACAACACTAAAACCCAAAATCGTCATGAAGAAAGTATTTTTAAGTTTGATGCTCCTCTGTAGCTTTGCTCTGATGAACACAAGTTGTAAAGACAACAACAGTAACAACGACAACAACAATGTGACACCTGAAGTTCAAGCTGGTGCCATGACGGTAGGCAATAACACTAATAACATCGTTACCGCCAAGGCCGTCACGTATGGACAAAAGAATGCCATCGTCCTCGCTTCCAAGGAGATGACTGCCGCCGACAACGAGGGTATTGCCATTATCTTCAACGGCAACATCGTCCCCGGCACCTACACGATGGGCAATAACACGAAAGATCCTGTCCCCACCGTGGTCGGCTTCCACGAATTCAACCTCAGTGAACTGCCCTTCATCATGGGTGCCGACACCTTGTTCTATGGCGACACTTATTATTGGATGAACGGCCTGCTCTCCGTCACCGAAGAAAACGGCACCTACACTGTCATCCTGTCACAAAGCATGGGTGTCAACGACAACGGACAGACCGTCCAGTTGGCCCTTAACTTCCAAGGCACACTGCCGCCTTATCAGTTCGATGCCGACAACAAGTTCAAGATCAAGAACATCGAAAGCCCCATTGGATTGGCTGGCATCACCACTATCAGTGGGATGGGCATCCTCGGTGATGGTGTGAAGTCCATGCTCTTTATGTCATCCGACCGCAAGCGTTCCTTCATTGTCAGCTATGGCAACGGACAACTCGTCGACGGCGAATACCCGCTTGGTTATGCTTTCACCCCTTATCTGCCCATCCTGCCTTGTGTCCACGTCGCTCTCAACGCCGACTTCTGGACCATGCAACCCCAAACTGGCTATGTGGCCAAGAGTGGCACTCTGAAGGTCACCACCAACAACGATGGCACCAAGACCGTCATTATGGAAAACCTGAAGCTGAAGAACGTGGAACACGACAACGAGTTCTTCTTCCCCATCATCGACGGCTCGTTGCAGTATCATGGCTATATGTATGAGCTGAGCCTGTAAGAATTTTTGAAGACATACTCAAAAGAGCCTCTCCGTCCATAGATTCCCGAAGGAATGACATGGACAGAGAGGTTCTTTTTATTCAGATTTTTTGTGTATTTTTGCCACCCGATGATTTACCCAACTAACTTTGAACAAAAGATCGGCTTTGCCAGCGTCCGTCAGATGCTTTCTGACCATTGCATCAGCCAGATGGGACAGGAGAAGGTGAATGCTATGGCTTTTTCGATAGACAAAGGCTATATCCTCAAGAGTCTGGAGGAAACTGAAGAATTCATCCACCTAATGCAGACGGGAGTGCCTTTTCCTATGCGCGATTTCCACGACTTGCGCGAGGCCTTCCACCGCATCCAGATAGACGGTACTTGCCTCAGTGTGGAAGATTTGTTTGCGCTGAAGCCTTCACTCAATGTTATAGAAGCTATTTTGCGCTATGGCCACTCGGAGAGTGCCGATGCCACGCCTCGAATCAAGTCGCTGATTGAGGACATTTTCATCGAACGGAGTATCTTCACGGAGGTCAACCGCCTCGTTGATGACAAAGGCGAAATCCCTGATAATGCTTCTACAGAACTGCTTGAAATCCGACAGAGCATCCGTCGCAAGCAAGGCGGCATCGAGAAGCGCATCCGCCAAATCATGAGTGACGCAAAAACCGCTGGCTGGGTCGACCAAAAATCAGAACTTACCGTCCGCGACGGTCGTTTGGTCATCCCTGTGAAGGCAGGCGACAAGCGCGCCATTCGCGGCTTTATCCATGATGAGTCGGCCACAGGCCAGACTGTTTACATCGAGCCTGCCGAAATCTTCGACACCTCCAACGAAATCAAGGAGTTGGAATATGCCGAACGGCGCGAGATCCATCGTATCCTGATGGCTTTCACCCGACTGTTGCGGCCTTATCTCTCCGAACTTCGTAAGGCTTGGAACCTACTCGGCGAACTTGACTTCATTCGTGCCAAAGCTTTGCTGGCCAACGAAACAGGAGGTGTGAAGCCCGAATTGATGGATACGCCTTATATCAATTGGCAGCAGGCGCGACACCCGCTCTTGGAACACAAGTTGAAAGCCCAAGGCAAACAAGTTGTGCCTTTGGATTTGCAGCTCAACGAAAAAGAGCGCATCCTCGTCATCAGCGGTCCCAACGCGGGCGGCAAGTCGGTTTGTCTGAAAACCACTGGCTTACTACAATATATGCTGCAATGCGGACTGATGCCGCCTATGCGGATCGACTCGCAGTGCGGCTTGTTCGAAAGCCTCTTCATCGATATCGGCGACGAGCAGTCCATTTTGGATGACTTATCTACCTATAGCTCACATCTTATCAATATGAAGGCTCTTTTGGAGCAAGCCAATGAAAGCACCTTGTTCCTCATTGACGAGTTTGGTACAGGTACAGAGCCACAACTAGGTGGAGCCATTGCTGAAGCCATACTATTGGAACTCAATAAAAAGAAAGCTTTCGGCATGGTCACCACACACTACGCCAACTTGAAGCTTTTGGCCGACAGCCACGAGGGCATTGTAAATGGTGCCATGCTGTTCGACACAAGGTTTATGCAGCCTATGTACATCATGATGACGGGCAAGCCGGGCTCCTCCTTCGCATTTGAGATCGCCAAGAAAATCGGCTTCCCAAAACAGATTCTCGACGACGCTGCCAACATCACAGGCGACCAACACTTGAAATTTGAAAAACAGTTGCAGCAGTTGGAAGTCGACAAGAAGAACATCCGCAAAAAGGAACAAGACCTTCGCATCGCCGACCAACTGCTGACTGAAGTGGTTGAAAAATACAAAGGCCTGCTCACCGAACTCGAAGGCAAGAAAAAACAATACCTCCGCGATGCCGCAGCCGAAGCGCAGGAACTGATTCAGAAGGCCAACAGCCAGATTGAGCGTACCATCAAGGAAATCAAGGAGGCGCAGGCCGAAAAGGTAAAGACTAAAGAGATTCGCCAGAATTTGGAGAAGACCAAGGAAGAAATCGCAAAGAAGGCTAGAGAAGTGGCTGAGGACAAGAAAAAGGAAGAGGCTGAAGTGGTGCTGAAAGTGGGCGACACCGTCTGCATCGAGGAGATGCAGGTGGTGGGCGAAATCCTGGCCATCAGCGACACGGATGCCACCATTCTCTTCGACAGCATCAGGCTTCGCACCAGCCCAGATAAGCTTCGCAAGGTGAGTCGCGCCGAGGCCCGCAAGACCCAGCGCCGTTGGCAGAGCGGCATCGCTGAGGACCTCAGCGAGAAAGCCGAACATTTTGAACTCACCCTTGACGTGCGCGGCAAACGAGCCGAAGAAGCCTTGGACATCGTGGACAAGTATTTGGACGAAGCCAAACTCCTCAGCATCAAGGAAGTGAGCATCCTCCACGGCAAGGGTAATGGCATCCTGCGCAAGCTCATCCGTGAAAAACTCAGCCATATCCGAGAGGTGGAACGATTCTGCGATGCCTCGCTGGAGACGGGCGGAACGGGAATTACTAGGGTTTATTTTAGATAAATAGTCATTCACAACTGACCACAAATCAATGCCTTATAGCTTAAAGTAAATGAGTAAATTTAGTCTACATATAGAACGCAAATCATTCGTACTATGACTTGTGACAATGACAATGCAGGGCTGTTAGCTATTAGCAATTAGCTCAGGAGCTACAAAGCTAATAGCTAAGGGCTAGAAGCTACCAGCCCTATCCAAAGTGGTCACAGTCAATGGCCATAGTCGAAAGCAAAACAACTATGAACTATAATTTTGAGCAGTTACTTAATTATAAATTGTTCATCTACTCAACATGACTGACAATATCAACATAGGGAAAGAGATACATAAAGAACTACAGAAGCAGGGACGTAGTGTGGTGTGGCTGAGTCGACAACTTGGCACAAGCCGTATGGCCTGTTACCGTATCTTCAACAACTACAGCATTGACACACAGGTGCTCTACCGCATTTCCAGCGTGCTTGGCGTGGATTTCTTCAAGGCTTATTCCGAAAGTCTCGAAAAAGACACGCTAAAAAATGTTTGATTCTCTATGCACATAACTGATTTTGAATCATTTGCATTGCAAACCTACAGATGGTAGATGATGCGTAACGGCCGCATTTGCCGAGTGGGATTCAAATACTCTTTAATCCTCAGTCTAAAGCCATCTTTGATTTGTAACAATTTTGTTACATAACACTTGTTATTTAGTGCCTAATCCATCGCTTTTTGTAAAGGAAAAAAGCCTATCTTTGCACCTAATTTTTTGGCTAGCAAGTTTTTGTCTTCATTGCGAGGAAAAACTTTGATAGTGACAATTCTAATAGGTCGAAAATCAACAAGTAACAAACATTTAATAAAAAAGATGAAAAGATTTACAAAGAAAAGAAAACTGAAAAAATGGCCAGCGATGCTCGTCTTGGCATTGCTGTGTTTTAGTGCAGTCCCGCTGAGGGCACAAAATTGGTGGAGCCCGACTATTAGTAGTGGTAGCTACACAATTGAAACGAACGGGAATGGAATTCGTGTACAGGGTCCGGGCGAAGGAAATTATTGGAATCCGTATGGTTATTATGATGGAATTGGCAGTATTTCGGTGGGCAATGGTTATAACGTAACTATTACATTTAACACGAATGCTCCAGTACAGCTGAATGGAACGATAACTTGTACTCAAGGCACACTAACATTGAACAATCAAGGGCAGACCCATAATGGAGCCACGATAATTCGTTATGGAAGCAATAATATGACTAGTGAAACCAACGCTTTTATTTGGACTGATCTTGGAAATAATAATCCGAACAATATTCATGTCAACATACAGGGAACACCAGAACACCCCTTTGTGCTAGATGGTAATTGTAGCATGCGTCTTGTTGAAGATACTGACCCTTCTGGAAACGGAAGACCGTTTTACAATTTTGTTAAAAACTCTGGTGGCAGTAACATTAAAGCACCAATTATGTTTATTCAAGGTGGATATGTGAACTTGGATTATGTTACCATACGTAACCATTGGAAAGACGGTAACGCTGGAGCTGGTATTACCATCAAGAGCGATCCAACAAGTCAAATTCGCGCTAGCTATGTAACTGTGGATCATGGCCTATTTGAATGGCTCAGGGCCATAGACCATGGCGGAGCGATTTATTTGAACAACAAAAGCAGTCTTACAGATGGTTCCAATTTTGAACTTAAAAACTCTGAAATAAGGAATTGCTATGTTTACGATGACGGTGGCTTTAATGAAATAATTACTAAAGGTGGCGGTGGCGGCGGTGCCATAAGGTCCATGGGCGAGAACAGATGTGAGATGACCATTGACAATTGTAGCATTCATGACTGCTACACGAATTGCGATGGCGGTGGCATCAGATGGAACTCCGTCTTAATTAGCCCATTAGAGATCAAGAACGGAACAGAAGTTTACAACAATTGGGCATTTCGTTATGGTGGTGGAATGCGCGTTGATGCCTTGGCTGAGGTTGAAGGCTGCACTTTTGATAACAATAGGGCAGATTACGGTGGAGGCGGCATCTCATTGGGTGTGTTCAATTCAGGAAACCAAAATCACCTCGATGCAAATGATGGCAGGTGGGATCCCAATGACGGCATTTTAACCCTCGATGCCAGCACCGTCATCTCAAACAATTGGGCGGGTGAAAATGGCGGTGGATTGCATTTTAAATGTGATTTTATTGAATTTACTCAAACAACAAATCCACATGTAAGATTTTATCGACATGCAAACAGAGAATACTTTAAGGTTCAGCTTAATGTAAACGGAGCCACGATTAGGGACAACACTGCTGAGATAGATGGCGGTGGCGTTTATATGAATAGAACCACTAACTTCTACGGGTTGGAGGCTCACCTGAATTTCGGAAATATTCAAGACAACACTGCTAACGGAAACGGTGGAGGACTTGCCCTTACCGAGGAACTTGATCCTAATTATACCGTTCGTCCAGATCAAACTTACTATGATCCTTCTTTGGGGATTACATGGTATGATATTGAGGCCCAACCCATTCAGGCACGTGTTGGCTCTATGAAACCAGCATGGCAAAATGAACTTCTGACTATGGAGAGCAACACTGCCATAGATGGTGGTGGCATTTATATTGAAGGCGGTGACCTTGTTATGGTGAAAGGATTGGTTACCAATAATGTAGCCGTCAATCCAAATGGCAATAATGGTGATGGTGGCGGATTCTACATTACTGGAGGAACAATCGCAGTGAATGGCGGAACCATTACGGAGAACAATGCCCAAAGAAACGGTGGTGGTTTCTATGTGAATGTTGAAGATGAGGTTGTCATCAACAATGATTCTACTGCTGCTATCATTAGCAATAACAATGCTAATGAAGGCGGTGGTTGCTATGTCAACAAAGGTCAACTGACAATCAAGCAGGTGAGTATCGGAGATAGCGAAACAAGTATTATAGACAATTATGCCGAAAACAAGCAGGGCGGGGGCCGAGGTGGCGGAGTGTATGTGCATAGTGGATCTTTTACTTTGATGAATGGTTCCATTGGTAAAGAAGGCCACGGCAACACTTCTGATAGGACTGGCGGCGGTGTCTATGTAAATAGTGGAGACTTTTTCTTGCTTGGCGGAACCCTCTGTTATAATTTGGGTACCAATGGAGGCGGCGGCGCTTACGTCAACAGAGGCAATGTGGAAACTACAGGAGGTTCTATCAGCCACAATTACACATCCACAACGAATACAAGTGCAAATGGTGGTGGCATTTGGGCAAACGGGACTTCTGACGAAATCACTATTCGCATCAAAAGCACTTCATTTATCGAGAACACTGCTAGAGGTATGGGTGGTGGCATTTTTGCCAATGGTGCCAACACTGTGGTAACCGTTGACAAAAACGAAGGAGATGATGCAGTTGATGCCTTGTTCGAAGGCAACATTGCCAACCATGGAGGTGGCATCTATGCGAATGCCAAAAGCGTCACGGTGGGTAACACTACTTTCAATGGAAACAAAGCCCAAAACTCAGGGAACTACAATTCCGATGGCGGTGGCATTTTTGTGCAAGGTCCTGTCACGTTAAATGCTAACACTACTCTAATTAAGAATATAGCAAATCGAAGAGGTGGGGCTGTGTATGTCAACAACGGCCTCTTCACTATGAACGACGGGGTGACCATTGGTGGTAGTGAGGAAAACGCCAACAAGACCCTTTCCACAAACAACGATACGGGCGGTGGTGGCATCTATGTGACTGGCGACCAATCGCAAGTGGAAGTATTAGGAGGTGAAATCAGCTACAACACGGCAGCAAGAAACGGTGGAGGTCTGTATGTGGCAAATTCTGGAGACAACAGCACCAACCTTAGTGGAAACGTGCTGTTGACCAAAAACAAGGCTGCAACAAATGGCGATGGCACTAGCGCCAACAATGGCAACGGTGGTGGTGTGTACATCCAGAGTGGATCGCTCAACCTTACTGGAGCTGGTATCATTGTGAGTGAGAATGAAGCGAAAAACGGAGGTGGTTTATATATGCAAAATGGCACCGTCAATATCACATCATCCTTTATTCTTGACAACACTGCCAACAATGGCAACGGCGGTGGCCTATATCTTGGTAATTCAACTGCAGGTGGCATCACTCTAAGCGGTGCCATCATTAGTGGTAACACTGCAACTAGCTCTCAGAACAATACAGGCCAAGGCGGCGGCATTTACACTGGTGCAGGTACCATTTTGGTGAAAGACAACACCCAAATTGGTACATACACTTCAGCAAAAGCAACAGCTGGCAGCGGTAACACGGCCAAACAAGGCGGAGGCCTTTATGTGAATGGCGGCAACATCACCTTCAATGGCGGCATTTTCACAGAGAACTCAGCATCAACAGAAGGTGGTGGCATCTACATCAAAGAGGGCGCCATTCTCAATATGAGAGATGCCGCAGAAATCAAGGACAATTTTGTGCCAGCAGATGGTTTTGGCGGTGGTGTTTATATGAATGGTACATTCAATTTGGGCGGCGGATCAGCCGATGATAAGCAAACCTTGAAAGCCTACACGAACTACGCTGGTGAAAGCTATTCGGAGGCAACGCAAAACAATGTCTATCTGCCTTCCAACAACAAATACATCACCTTGAAATCAGATATTTCTGCACAATCCGACGGTAACACTTACATCACTAAAATCGGCATAACCACCAACCCTAGTCAGCCACATCCTCACCCTGTGGTTTTCGTGGAGAATGTCGACACAGAGGAAGAATGGCTCTATAAACTGATGGACCGCATCACGGCTGGCAATGGTGCCGTATTTGATGACACAGAGACACATATTGCCATCCATACCCGCGAGAATTATCCGTCACAGGGATTCGAAACCAAATACCTCTATTTTGACGGTTGCTGGACGACGACTGTCAACAAGGATCCGCAGGAAAATCTTACGCAGTATCCTTTGCCAGATGGTGTCGATCAGCACTATACCACAGATGCCGACGGTTGGCACATCTATACTCCTGAGGGCTTGGCTTGGTTCATCTCCTATGTGAACAACCTGAACGGCTGTACGGGTGACAACCGTAGCACTAATGCCTTCATTGAGGCAGACATCGACATGTCGGCCAACCGTTGGGTGCCTATAGGAGCTGTCACATCCTACGATGTTGCATCAAGCACTTTCGCCGAGAGTGATACCCAAGGCGACCATTACTACACGGGCACATTCGACGGCCAAGGCTATCTCGTCACGGGCATCAAGAACGGTTTCCTCTCGGGCATCAGCCTCTACGGCATGTTCGGTGCAACCCAGGGAACGCTGAAGAACATCTTCCTTGACAACTACTCAAACGTGGCAGCCAATGTGGCAGCCAACCACGGCTACACCTATTATATGGGTGGCGTGGCAGGCACTGCCAACGGCGGCACCATCAGCAACTGCGAGGCACGTGGCACGATGGAGTCGGACAACTGGCAAAACACGGTCATGGGTGGCCTGGTTGGCCTGGTGGACGGAAATGCCGTTCATGTCCACTCATCGATGGCTATGCCCATCATGATTGGTAAGGCTCATACCATGGGCGGTCTGATAGGTGAATTGGAAAATGGCAGTGATTTGAAAAACAGCTTCAGCAACGCTAGCTTTACCCCTAGCAACAATGGCGTCAAAGTCGGTGGCTTGGTTGGCATCAACAGTGGTGCAGTTGAGAACTGTTATGTACGTCTGCAAGGCACCGAGCCTAGCCAATTCGGTTGGTTTGCTGGCCAAAACAACGGAACAATTGATATCTGCTACGCTCCCGAAAATGAAACCGGCTATGTTCGTAACGGTGATGATCCTACGAACCCGGGCAACTACGGTGCGACGGCTTTGGTGAGCGGCAAGTATGGCTTTGCCCACAGCGACCAGCAGATCACTGGAGGCAGCGATGCCTATGTTGTGAATGGCGCCGTTGACAATGATGGTGAACTGAAGGGCCTTTTGGCCACGCTCAACAAGTGGGTGGAGCAAAACGATGGTTATTCCACATGGACACGTACCATGGCCAGCCCGATGAACGACGATTATCCAATCCTTGAGTTCGATGACTTTGTCAGCGCAGGTACTAAGGATGACATTTACCTCATTTACCGTGCCGACCTCAATGATATGATTGGTCTAATCAATCAGGACAATCTCCAAACCAGCATAGGACTTATGAATGGCAACCAAGCAGGAGGCCGTATTTACCTATACGATACCAATCCGACCGTGGTGAGCACAGACACGAGAACTGACGTGCGCGTCTATATCGCCCCGAACATTGGTATCCTACAAACCAAAGGCAACAAGCTTGACGCTCGTGTAGGTGTGGCATTCGATAACACTGATCAGAGCTGGCTTGGCGGCGCACCCTACGACTGGCATATGTTCTCGTCGGCTCTTGAGGCTGCTCCTATGGGACTTCTCTATCACAGCGACCAAGGCGATTATTCTGTCCGTGATGATTATAGCAATCTTGTCGCTAATGGTATCCCACATACAAATTGGTCGGAGGTCACCTTTATGGATCCTCCGAAGACGGAATGGTTCCAATCTGATGACAACACTGCCGCAACCTATGCTCCAAACAAGATTGGCTATTTCCCAACTGACTCGCCTTACGGCAATTGGCGTGGGACCACTGACAATAGAGGCAGTTTCGACTTCTATTTCTATAGCGAGGAGTATTACCATTGGATCAATTTCAAGCGCGAGGGAGCACTTGGCAATAAGAGTACCCTTGGCTACGACTTTTTGGATCACTGGCATCAAGATGAGGATGAGAACAATATTCACCATCATATCCCCTATGAGAACGAAGAAGAGATGGTGGTCGGCAAGGGTTACTTGCTGGCCGTTAGTGAGCCTTCGATACTGATGGCTGACGGCGTGCTGAACAACGAAAAGAATGAAGGGCAGCTTACAACACCAGTAACCAAATCAAACCTTTCTGGTTACGAGGAGCCTTTGATTGGCATCAATATGGTAGGCAACCCGTTCCAGAGTTACCTTAATGCTGATGAGTTCCTTTCTCAAAACGGTTTAAATACCTATTACATTCTTGATGCTGACGCAAAAGCTTATGTCCCCTATACCATAACTTCTTCCACACCTGATGATGATGAAGATGATGATGAGACCTTCACTGCACCTCAGTTGCTCCACCCACACCAAGCTTTCTTGGTACATGTTGAAAGCACGGGTAATTTGCGCTTCACGAACACAATGCGTGAAGCCGAAGGAACAACTGACTCCTATTTCAGGAATCAAGCTCCCCACTACCCGATAGTGAATATGATTTGTTCTGATGAGGAAGGTCGCAATGATGTCGCAATTATTGAACTTGACCGTCCAGAGTTAGGCGGTGGCGAGAAAATCAAGGGACTGCGGTCGGGCGATGCGAGCATTTGGTTCCATCTTGAGGATCAGGACCTCCACGTAGCCTTTGCTCCAGTAGGTACATCGAATGCCCCATTGCGCTTCAAAGCTTACAATGATGGCATATATACCTTGCGTTGGAATACCGCCAATGCCGACTTCCACTACCTGCACTTGATAGACAACATTACGGGTGCAGACATCAACTGTCTGACGACAAAGGAATATGTGTTCGAAGGCAAAACAACGGACTACAAATCTCGTTTCCGTCTGGTGTTCGATTTCACAGGCGTTGAGGAAAACGAAGGTAGTTCTTCGACGGAATTAAATGCCTTTGCCTTCCAATGCGGCGACGAAGTCATCGTGAATGGCGAGGGTGTGCTTGAGGTATTTGACATGAGTGGCCGTATGGTGATGGGTCGTGAAATCCATGGTGATCAAAGTAGGGTAACCCTGCCGACCGTTGCCAACGGTATGTATGTGTTGCGCCTCACCGAAGCAAAACAAGTAAAAGTTCAAAAGATGTTCATCAACAAATAAATAGAAAGGAGACAATAGAAATGAAAAAAAGAATCATAACCGCTATGGCAATACTGACGGTGCTGCTTTGTCCCATGATAGAGAATGTACAAGCTCAGGTATTCTTAGACGATGAGGATATGGAGCAAAGCCTGCGTGCAAACACTCATGAACAGAGCCTGCCTATCATCCCGCAGCTTAACAGCACATATGACCAGTATGCGCCCTTGGGCGGTGAGATCCTGGCCTTAAGTTGCCTCGGTGGCATCTATTTGCTGCGTAAAAAACACAAAGATGAACAATGATGGACAAGCAGAAAAAAGTCCCACCTTTATTATTGGGACTCTAATATGATTCATTTGTTATTTTTGGTATGGGTTTGTCGGGATGGCAAGCCCATACTGCTTTTAAGATAATGTTGCAAAAAAAATGGAGCCAGGCTTAACTGACTCCATTTAATATTGGCAAGGCTTGCTTATTTCTTCTTTATTTTAGACACCACCCACAAAAGCACCACGGCACCAACGATACCGACGAGGAGTTGGCCCCAGAAAGAAGTGCTGACAGGGAGACCAATGATACTGAATAACCAGCTACCCAAAAAACCGCCGACAACACCGACGATGATGGCCCATATCAAACCAAGGCCGTAGTTCATTAGTTTTCCGGCAATGATACCAGCCAGAGCGCCAATCAGAATTGAAACTAACATTCCCATAACAAAGATTTTTTTAGTGAATATTGAGGTTAACTATCATTACGATTTCTTATTGAGGAGATTGGCTATCTCATTGTTCTGCTGCTCAATATAATCCAACACCATATCCCTTCCCTGCTTCTTTTCCGCCGAGGTGATGAATATAGGCGGCAGCTCCTCCCAATTCTCCAACAAGCGAGTCTTCATTGCCTCCACGTTATGGTCAAGCTCGACCTTCGACACCTTGTCTGCCTTGGTGAAAACAATACAGAAAGGCACTTGACTCTCGCCCAACCATTCCATAAAGCCAAGATCGTTGTTTTGAGGTTCAAGACGAGAATCGACCAAAACAAAAGTCGTCACCAAATTGCGCCGACGCATAATATAATTATTGATCATCACGCGCCATTGCTCGCGTGTCTTCTTGGAATGCTGAGCATAACCATAGCCTGGCAGGTCAACAAGATACCACGAATCGTTGACGATGAAATGATTGATAGCCACCGTCTTACCAGGCACCGATGAAGTCTTGGCCAACCCTCTACGCTGCACCAACATATTAATCAATGAGGACTTGCCCACATTCGAGCGACCAATAAAAGCGTATTCAGGAATATTATCATTTGGCAAGAACTCGAAACGAGTATTGCTCATCAGAAACTCAGCTTTGTTAATTTGCATAGAAAGGCATTTTTAAGTGTTCAGGGATTGCATTCTTGTCGTAGATCAAATGACGCTTGACTTTTTCTTCAAACATGTCGCTGATTGTCATCAAGATTCCTGTCTCTTCCACCTCGCCGAAGCCTGGATTGAGTGCCGTACCAAACGAACGCAAGGTCGGTGAAAGGTTCATATAGGCATTCACCAAAGGTGGCACAGAAGCACCTCTTTCGCGCACCTGCTTCACCAAAATCTTATAGTTGTCGCGGTAATTGTCTGCACTGAAAACACTTTCAAGCCATTCAGTATCGGTCAAGATGGGCAGATTCAATTCAGGCCGCACCGTGACCAGATTATCCTTGTCGGGAAAGTGCTTCTGAATAAAGTAGAGGATTAAATCGCGAGAGGTACGTTCCAGCGAGGGATACATCGTCACTTTGCCAAAATAGTATTTTGCTTCAGGATAAATGTCAATCAATGAGCCGAGGCCGTCCCAAAGATTATCCAAAGAATACAGGCCCTTCGACAAGTTCTTCGAAGGCTGATAGTTAGGTTGCACAAACGAGCGTCCCAACTCGATGGTGTATGGCAAATACTCCTTTACGAATTTGTCGGAATAGTTGAACAGCTCGCTTGTAGGTGTCTCCACCTGTCCGTCTGCATCGATGGGTAGATGGTCGCAGAACAAGAAACGGTAGCCACCCACAATAGCGCGGTCAACAGGGTTCCACACGATGAGCTGAAAGAAAAAGTTATCGTCGCGGGTATCGAACACGTCAATATCGCAGTCGAGACCCGTACCACCGCCCGAATCGCGGAAACTGATTTCGCGCAAACGGCCAATTTCGCGCATAATATTAGGTGATTCGTGCGCCGTCAGCACATAAATCTCATTCCCTCCATTGTTGGTCTTTCGGAAGAATTTTTCTTGGGTCAGCTCTTCCATAATGGCTTCAACCGGCACCGGTGCAATTACATCTTTCATCATATCGTATATTCTTTTTCAGGGTCAAAAATCTGATTGACATCCTTCGGCAACTGGTAGGAGAACCTACGAAGCTTTTCTGCCCATTGTGCATCGGTGAAACGACGGTCGAAAGTTTGGTAAGGTATGGGCTTGCCGAAAGAGATGGTCAGTTGTTTGTTGCGTTGTTTGAAGAACTCGTCGACGAGGAAAGCCATTTCAATGTTTACCTTGATTCCCAAACGTTTTCGGAGGCGTGCAAGGTTGTAGAAGAAATTAGAGTTGCGTCCTTCGATGTGAACGGGGACAATGTCACGCTGGTAGGCTTTCGACTTGGTGACAAAGGTCTTTTTCCAATCAAGATCCATAATTTTGCCGCCCGTAGTCTTACGCGAACAGAGGCCGAAAGGAAAATAGCAAAGCGTGGCATCGCCAGCAAAGGTCTCATTGAAAAGCTTCAAACTCTCCTCACGATTGGCCGTTGCGCTACCAACCTTGCTGACAGGGATGAAAATCGGGCGCAGGTTTTTCACGAACATCAGGAAGTCGTTGACTGGTGTCAACGTCTCTCCCCTATGGTTACCTACCGCTCCGATAAGAGCGATGCCATCCAGGCCACCCAAAGGATGGTTGGATGCCACCAAAACACGTTCACTTGCCATCAAATTGTCGACCCCCTCAAGGACCACGTCAAGATTAAAGTCGGCAACCACCGCATTGATGAAATCGATGCCTTCCTTGTCAGCATACTTGGTCAAAATCTCATTGATATCCTCCTCATGCAACAACCGTTGAATCTTGCGAAACAACCAGTCGGGCATATGCCTCATCAATTTGGGCACCTTGGCCGTAAAAATCTTCCTAAGGTCAATCAGGTTGTTTTGTTCCGTTTCCATAACTGACGAATTCACTATAATTTGCAAAAATAGTAAAAAGAGAATTGGAATTACCAATTTCGACAGAAAAACACTTCAAAAAAAGGGAAAACACCTTTTGTCAAAACAATATTCCACGCTGAGCAGCAAACTGTTAACATTAAAACGAACAAGATGTGAACAAAGTTATCAACAATTTCGGTTGATAACTTTATTTGGGAGAAAATGTGGTAAAGTGGGAAAAAATGCAGTAATTTTGCACTTGGAAAATCAAAAGTGCAAAAATGAGTTATCCGATCGGACATTTTAACTGTAAATTGGACTCGAAAGGGCGTCTGATGATGCCTGCTGAGTTCAAAGAGCAGATGGGCGAGCAAGCCGAAGAAGGTTTCGTGATGCGTCCCTGTCTGCTAGAAGACGGTAAATGTCTCGATCTTTTTACCCGCCGCGATTGGGACGAGCAGCAGGAAAAACTGCGCGTCAAATTAAGCATTTACAAAAAAGAAGGTCTCGATGCCTTACGACTCTTGAATGAGGGAGTCCGTTTCGTCAAACTCGATGCCAGCGGACGTCTTCAAATTCCCAAAGACTTGATGGAAAGCGGTGGTTTGGTCAAGGAAGTCGTGGTAGAGGCCCTCGCCAACAAGATGGAAATTTGGGACAAGGCCCGTTACAAAGAAGCCGTGTCTGCCATCGACAAGAAGAAGGTTCTCGATATTCTCAGTTCTATTATGTAATTTGGAAAGAGGCAGTTATGTATCACAATCCGGTCATGTTGGACGAATGCATCGGGGGCTTGAACATCAACCCCGAAGGTGTGTATGCCGATGTCACTTTTGGCGGCGGAGGTCATTCGCGTGCCATTCTTGACCGCCTTACAACAGGTCACCTGTATGCTTTTGACCAAGACGAGGATGCCGAAGCCAACGCTTTCGATGATGAACGCTTCACCTTCATCCCTCAGAACTTCAAATATTTCAAGAACTTCATCCAACTCTATCACGGTGGAAAGATTGACGGCGTCATCGCCGATCTGGGCGTTTCATCACATCAGTTTGACACACCTGAGAAAGGTTTTTCCACCCGCTTTAACGGACCTTTGGACATGCGTATGAGCCAGATGACCCCAAACGATGCCGCGACGGTAGTGAACACATATGACCATACTGCCTTGACGCGCATTCTGCGACTTTATGGTGAGATACAACAGCCACAACTCATCGCCACCGACATCATCATAGCGCGTGAGTCTGAGCCCATTGAGACCACCGAACAACTAAAAGTTGCAGTACAGCGTCGTTTGCCGCGAGGCAAAGAAAACAAGGTGTTGGCACAACTCTTCCAAGCCTTACGCATTGAGGTCAACCAAGAACTCGAAGCACTCACCGCATTCCTTACACAATGTCCGGACGTGCTGAGACCCGGTGGCCGCCTCGTGGTGATGTCATACCACTCACTTGAAGATCGCCTCGTGAAAAACTTTATGAAGACTGGCAACGCCGAGGGCAAGGAAGAAAAGGATTTTTATGGCAACCTAATAACCCCCTATCATATCATAACGCGAAAGCCCATCGTCCCCTCCGATGAGGAAAACGGAAGAAACAACAGGGCTCGCAGCGCCAAACTCAGAATCGCAGAAAGGAAATAAGCGATGGAAGGACAGAAAGAGAAAAGCAAGAATAAACGCAGGAAGAAAAACGCCATGACCGTGTTGGGCGGCGGTTTCCTCATAAAGGAGAAATTCAGTAAGCAGTTCCCCTTTATGGTCTATGTCACCCTATTGTTCATGGCCATCATCACCAATACTTACATCGCAGAAGAAAGAAACCGCGAATTGACAAAGACATCGAAGCACCTGAACGACCTTCAAGTTGAATATGTCCAGTTGAAATCGGCCATAATGGATGCTTCGAAGCAATCCGTATTGGTCAAAAGACTGGCTGGCACTGGACTGAAGGAAGCCACAGAGCCGCTAAAGCGCATCAACGTGAATGAAGAACCTATCAAGACGGAGGAGCCATGAAAATAGACCCAAGAACAGACACTTTGATGAAGACCTATTTGGTGTATCTCCTCGTCCTCGTTTTCGGCATCGCCATCATTGTCAAAATCATCTTGATGCAAACAAGGGACAACACAGAGCTTCTTGAGCGTGCCGAGCAACGTGAGTATCGTGTCAGGACATTGGAGGCTTCGCGTGGCAACATTTTCTCAAGCGACGGACAGTTGATGGCCACCTCCATCCCTCTCTATGATGTCTTCTTTGACTACAAGGCCGTCGATTCGGTCTACCTTGCCGAAAACATCGACTCGCTTTGTCGCCAGATGGCCGACCTCTTTCCAAAGAGAAACGCCACCCAATGGAAAGCTTTCTTTGCTGAAGGCAAGGCCAAAAAGAACCGTCACTATAAAATTGCTCTGAACATTACTCAGGCCGAGCTGCGTCAGATGCAGAACTTTGTCATTTTTAACCGAGGCAACTACAAAGGCGGTATCATCTATGAGAAGAAAATCCGCCGTGAACATCCTTACAAAGAGCTCGCCAGTCTCATACTAGGTATGGCGAATGAAGACAAAGGCTATTATTTCGGCATCGAAGGTGCTTATAACGAGTATCTCAAAGGGCAGAATGGTAGGCAACTGGTGAGAAGGATCCACCATGGAGATTGGATTCCTGTCAACTCTGATGATGACACCGATGCCAAAAACGGCGATGATGTCATCACCACTTTCGACATTAAGTTGCAGGACATCGTGGAAAGTGCCCTCAACAACACTTTAACCACCAACAAGGCCGAGCAAGGTTGTGCCATCCTGATGGACGTAGAGACTGGCTATGTGAAAGCCTTAGCCAACTTAAGGCTCAACCATGAAACTGGAAAATACGAAGAGTCATACAACGTAGCCCTTACCGAGCGTTACGAGCCCGGGTCAGTGTTCAAGATTGCCTCAATGGTCGTCCTACTCAACCATAATGAAAACACCAAACTCACCGACTTGGTGAACATCGGCACTGGCCCCATCAAGTTCTCGAACCGTGTGATGAAAGACGACCACAGCTTTGCAAGAGGTGGCATATGCACCGTTCAGGAAGTCATTGAGCAATCCTCAAACAAGGGCACAGCGGTGCTTATCACCAAAGCCTTTGCCGCTCATCCCGAGAAATACGTTGACGGACTCTACGCCTTAGGCTTGAACAAAAAAATTGGTACTGGCATTGCAGGTGAGGCTCGACCCGTCATCAAACACCCCAACGACAAAACCAAAGATGGCAGAAAACTATGGTCCAATGTGTCCTTGCCATGGATGTCAATTGGTTATGAAGTGAATGTCACCCCTATGCAGCTCCTTATGCTCTATAACGCCATAGCGAACGGTGGCCGTATGATGAAGCCTCAATTTGTCACTGAAATCCGTCGTGGTAACCAAATCATAGAAAAATACGATCCCATTGTCCTCAACGAACACATCGCTTCGCCCGAGTCCATCAAGAAACTCCAGACCATGTTAGAAGGTGTCGCCATTAGAGGCACTGCCAAACGTCAGTTTACTGACTGTGTGGTCAGTGTGGCGGGCAAAACCGGCACAGCACAATATTATGACAAGGTGATGGGATACGCTTACCACGAGCCCGGTATCGGCCGCAAATTGTATAACACGACCTTTGTCGGCTACTTCCCCACCGACAAACCTCGCTATAGTTGCATCGTTATGGTGAGCCGCGCCCGTGGTGCGAAATGGGCTGCCGGTGGCGTGTCAGCACCTGGATTCAGGGAAATTGCCGAAAAGGTGTATGCCACTCGTATTGGCACACAAGAAGACGACACTATCACAAAGCAAAGCGGGCAACTTTGGGGCCCCGTCTTGGCACGCTACGAAAAGGAAACCAATTACCTCAACAGCATATCGAAAGACTACAACGACTTCGCCCTCAACAGCGAATGGGTTTCCGTCGAAAGTACCGAAAATGGCCAAATCAGTATCCGTGAGGCCAAGCTCGCCGACAACATTGTTCCCAATGTGGTTGGCATGGATGTCACCGATGCTGTCTATCTCCTTGAAAACATTGGCATCAAGACCGTGTTTAATGGCCAAGGAACGGTCAAGGAACAATCGCTTCATGCTGGAGACACTCTCAAAAACAACCCTGTCATTCACTTAAAATTGGAAAAGAAATGAAACTCAAAGACATATTAGTCAACTGTAACCTTTTGGAAATTATAGGTGACAAGGACTTGGACATCCTCGACATCGCTTTCGATTCGCGGAAGGTCAAGCCCAACACACTATTTTTTGCCGTGAAAGGCACGCAAGTAGACGGCCACGACTACATCGACAAAGCCATCGAGCAAGGTGCAACGGCCATTGTTGGCGAAAAGATGCCTCAAAAGAAGGCAGAAAACGTCACCTATGTCAAGGTAGATAACTCTGCCTATGTCTTGGGTGTTGGAGCCTCCAACTTTTTCGGGAACCCCTCCGAGAAACTAAAATTGGTAGGCGTGACAGGTACTAACGGCAAGACAACCATCGCCACCTTATTATATAGACTCTTCACCGATGCGGGTTACAACTGCGGTCTGCTCTCCACTATCGAGAACATTATTAACCACGAGGTTGTCCCCTCTACACATACCACCCCCGATCCCATCGAGCTAAACACCTTGTTGCAGCGAATGGTGGAGCAGGATTGTGAGTACGCTTTTATGGAGGTGAGCTCACACAGTGTGGCGCAAGACCGTATTGCAGGCCTACTTTTCGCAGGTGGTATCTTCACCAATCTCACCCACGACCATTTGGACTATCACAAAACGATGGCCAACTATCGCAACGCAAAAAAGAAATTCTTCGATAACCTGCCGCAGACCGCATTCGCCCTCACCAACCTTGACGACAAAAATGGTGCTTTCATGCTGCAAAACACCAAAGCCAAGAAATTGAGCTATGCATTAAAGCACGAAGCAGACTTCAAAGGTATTATCTTGGAGAGCCATTTCGACGGTATGTTGCTCAAAGTGAACGGTACTGAATTGTTCTCACAACTCGTTGGAGGTTTTAATGCCAGCAACCTATTGGCTATTTATGGTAGTGCAACTGCCCTTGACTTTAACAAAGAAGAGCTATTGGTTGATATAAGCAAACTGCACGGAGCCAATGGTCGCTTCGATATGGTGCATTCGGAAAATCACATCGTCGGTATCGTTGACTACGCACATACACCCGATGCTTTGGAAAACGTGCTTGTGACTATCAATGAGGTGCGCTGCCACAAAGAAACGCTGATTACAGTAGTGGGCTGTGGCGGCAACCGCGATACATCCAAACGACCTGAAATGGCCGCTGTTGCCGTAAAGCTGAGCGACAAGGTCATTCTCACCAGCGATAATCCTCGCAACGAAGACCCTGACGAAATCATCCGACAGATGAAAGCTGGCATCACTGAAGAAGACAAGCACAAGGTATTGAGCATCGTCAACCGTCGCGAAGCCATTCGCACCGCAGTAGCCCTCGCCAAGAAAGGCGACATCATCCTATTGGCAGGCAAAGGACACGAAAACTATCAAGAAATCAACGGAGTAAAGAACCATTTCGACGACAAGGAAGTCTTGTCGGAAGCTTTTAGGGAGGCCAACTGATGCTATACTATCTTTTCAATTACTTACATCAACACAATTTCCCAGGCGCAGGAGTATTCAACTATGTCACTTTCCGCGCAGCCGCTGCCATCATCATCGCCCTTATTGTTTCGGTATGGTTTGGCAACTATTTCATCAAGATGCTGAAGCGCAAGAATATCACAGAGAACCAGCGCGATGCATCAATCGACCCATACAACACGAAGAAAGTCGGAGTTCCAACGATGGGAGGCGTTATCATCATCACATCCATTCTGGTACCAGTGCTGCTCGTCAGCAAATTGCATAGTGTTTACACCCTTTTGATGATTGCCACCACCTTGATACTTGGCTTCTTGGGGTTCGCGGACGACTACACCAAAACCTTCAAGCACAAGAAAGACGGCCTGAAGCCAAAAACCAAACTCGCTGGACAAATCCTTCTGGGTCTCCTCGTTGGCCTTACCCTGCGTTTCAGCCCCGCCGTTCAAATTAACGAAAAAGTGGAGGTGAAGATTGATGACAACAAGGAAGTGGTTGTGAAAAGTCCAGATGTGAAGTCGACGCGAACCACTATCCCGTTCGTGAAGAGTCACGACCTCAACTATGCCGACCTGTTCCGATGGGCTGGTTCAAAGTGGATGTACAACCTGGCGTGGGTTTTCCTAGTGCTGTTAACCATTTTTATTGTAGCCGCCGTATCGAACGGCTCCAACCTAAACGATGGAATGGATGGTATGGCTTCGGGTAATTCTGCCATCATAGGTCTCACTTTATTGCTGTTAGCTTATATTTCTAGTAACGCCAAAACGGCAAGCTACCTTAATTTGATGTATATTCCTGGAAGCGAAGAACTTGTAGTCTTCCTTGCTGCTTTTGTCGGCAGCCTCATAGGTTTTCTTTGGTTCAATTCTTATCCCGCACAAATCTTTATGGGTGACACGGGTAGTCTGACCATTGGTGGCCTAATTGCTGTGTCGGCCATCATAATGCACAAAGAATTGCTTCTTCCCTTGCTCTGTGGCGTGTTTCTCTTCGAAATCCTCTCCGATCTTGACGTGAAGCGTTTCGTGAAAACAGGAAAGAAACACCGTATTTGGAAAAAAGGTCCTTTACACGACCATTTCAGGACAAGCTACAGCGACTTCAAGAGGGTCTGGCCCAACAGCACTGTCACTTTCAAAGGACATGGTGAAGGCTACAACACCGTCCATCACGAAGTGAAAATCACTATCCGTTTCTGGATTATCACCATCTTGTTGGCAGCATTTACGCTGATTACTTTCAAAATAAGATAAACAACAGGATCGCTTCACTTCTCTCCAATTCGAGGATGCAAAGCGAGCCAATGAAGAATAGGAAAACCAAACAATTAAATAACCGACAACTGATAAACCATGTTTTACTTTGAGGAATTGACCAACACGAGACTTAAGAGACCCAGCAGTATGGTCGCTGGCATATCATCCAAGATTTTGCAAATCAGGAAGGAAAGTATCAAGCAGAGCCTTAGCGACCTGAATACTATTGGCCATCGTCAGGAGTATGTTGCCACCGTCGATGGTGTGATGTATTACGATGATTCAAGAGCCGAGAACGTGAACGCCACCTGGTTCACTTTCCAAAATATCGTTAAGCCTGTCATCTGGATTGCAGGTGGAAATGATCGCAACTCCGACTTTAAAGACCTAAAGAGTATTGCGAAAAAGAAAGTCAAAGCGTTGATTTGCATAGGAAAATACAATGCCAACCTAAAAAAAACCTTTCAAAAAGACATCAAGGATTTCTATGAAGTCGAAAACTTGGAAGAGGCAGTAGAAACAGCTGCGTTTTTGGCCAAAGAAAACGACATCGTGCTGTTTTCGCCCGCTTGCACATCAGACAAAGAAAACCAGACCTATATTGAACGCGGCAACCTTTTCAGCGAAACCATAAAGCACTTGCAAAATGAATGTCATCAATAAAACAATGAGAGGCGACAAGGTCATCTGGATTGTGGCGCTGATTTTGGGAGTCATCTCCCTGATTGTAGTTTATAGCGCAACTAGTGCCCTAGCGGTCTCGAAATACGAAGGCGACACGGGCAAGGTGTTGATGAAGCATCTTAGCATGTTGCTTTTCGGCTTTGCCATGATGATCATCGGCTCAAGAATCAACTACAAACGCTATGCGAAGATAGCCTTGCTGCTGATGATACCTTGCTTGGCTCTGTTGCTTTACACGCTGGTATTCGGGCGCAACATCAACGATGCCAGCCGCTCTATCAGTGTCGGCGGATTCTCGTTCCAGCCCAGCGAAATGGCGAAAATCATCCTTATCACCTATTTGGCACGCCAGCTTATCATGATGGAAGGCTCTATGTATAATTTCAAGGATTTCCTTCTCAAGCTAGCACTTCCCATTTTAGTGACCGCAGCATTGATCTTTTCTGAAAATCTTTCCACCGCTGTCATTCTGATTGCCGTCTGCATGGTGCTGCTATTCATTGGTCGCGTGAAGTTCTTACATCTCTTCGCATTAGTTGGGTTATGTATTATGGGTATGGGTGCCTATTTAGGTTACGATGCCATCAAGACTAACATTGACAACAAACACAGACGAGCCGCCCAACAGGAAATGGTGATTGGGGAAAAGGTAGGCACTTACCATGAAAAGCAAAACCGCATCCAGACGTGGTCGAACCGACTCAAGTCAATGGGCGAAGACAAAGAGAAAGTGGACCCCTTTGACGACAAACATATGCAACGCACCTACGCCGACATCGCCGTGGCATCAAGCTCAATTTTTGGGAAAGGTCCTGGCAAAAGCGAGCAACGCAACTTCCTGCCCCACCCCTACTCCGACTTCATCTACGCCATCATCATTGAAGAATATGGGCTCATTGGAGGTGTCATCGTACTGATGCTTTATGTCATCCTCTTCACCAGAGTATTGCGTATCGTCATCAAACGACCACTCACCTTTGGTTCATTAATGGCTTTCGGACTGGGATTCCTCATCATTCTACAGGCCTTGGTCAATATGGGTGTGTCCATAGGTTTATTGCCCGTCACAGGACAACCATTACCCTTCGTCAGTATGGGAGGCACCTCATTAATGGCCACAGGACTCATTATCGGTATGATATTGAGTGTAACTCGAAATATCGAAGATGAAGCTATGAATAAAGAACAAGAAATACAAGCACTTACAGAAACCACAGAAGATGAAAGAGAACCTGAAAGTCGTGATTAGTGGCGGCGGCACAGGCGGCCACATCTTTCCCGCCATTGCCATCGCAGATGCCATAAAACGGAGATACCCCAAGGCCGATATCCTTTTTATAGGTGCAAAGGGCCGTATGGAAATGGAACGTGTTCCCAAGGCAGGCTACCCGATTGAAGGCTTGTGGATTAGCGGAATGACAATGGACATCAAGTCGCTCATACTGCCCCTAAAGCTCACAAGTAGCATCAACCACGCCATCGCCATCCTGAAGCGTTTCAAGCCAGATGTGGTAGTGGGTGTGGGTGGATTTGCCAGCGGTCCCACCCTAATGGGTGCCAACTACTTGCGCATTCCAACTGTCATCCAAGAGCAGAACTCCTACCCTGGCAAGACCAACCGCAATGTGGGCAAAAGAGCCAAAGCCATCTGTGTGGCTTACGACCACCTAGACCAATGGTTTCCTGCCGAAAAGATACACTTCACCGGCAACCCCTTGAGAGCCAACATCGCCCTCAACGGTACCCGCGAAGAAGCTGCCGATTATTTCCATCTCGACCCAACGAAGCCCGTTGCACTGCTCGTTGGTGGCAGTCAGGGTGCTTTGGGCATCAACAAAGGCATCAGTGCACAACTCGCTGCCTTCAAAGACAGCGACCTGCAACTCATCTGGCAAACAGGCAAGACCTACATCTCACAAGCCAAAGAAGAGGTGAAATCGTTAGGTTTGGAACAGCAAGTAATGCCTACGGTCTTCATCGACCGTATGGATTTGGCTTATGGATTAGCCGATGTGGTCATCTCACGCGCAGGTGCCATGTCAATTTCGGAATTGGCTTTAGTGCAGAAGCCCGTCATTTTCGTGCCTCTGCCCACCGCAGCCGAAGACCATCAGACCAAGAATGCCCAACAGCTCGTTGATGCTGAAGCCGCCATTATGGTGCGCAATGCCGACACGGAAAAGGAACTCATTCCAACCTTATTCCGACTGAAAGACGACAGAGAGTTGCAAGCAAAATTGAGTGCCAACATCAGTAAGTTCGCCCGTCCGAACGCAGCCGATGACATTGTTGAAGTGATTATTAAAGCAATTAGTTGATAATACGGCATTTCGACTAGCTCAGGGACCTGAAAAAGCTAAAGTCATTGATCCATCGAAAAGCCGACAAAAGAATGAAATATGATAAACGGAGAAGGACATACGATTTACCTGTTAGGAATAGGCGGCATAGGTATGAGTGCCTTGGCTCGCTATTACCACAGTTTTGGATTCACTGTGGCTGGTTACGACCGTACCCCTTCCCCACTAACCCAACAATTGGAAAATGAGGGTATGGCAATCCATTATGAAGATAATCCTAGTCTATTGCCTGCCCTCATTGACATTGTCATCTACACACCTGCCGTTCCAAAAGGTCTTAAGGAGTTTGAGACCTTACGTCAGCGCGGCATCCCCTTTATGAAGCGTTCCGAAGCTTTGGGACAAATCTCAGAGCACCATTTCACCATCGCCGTGGCAGGCACACATGGTAAGACCACCACTACGGCTATGGTCGCCCACATTCTCCATACCTGCGGCAAAAACACCACCGCTTTCATCGGTGGCATCGCCAATAACTTCGATAGCAACCTGCTGCTAGGTCAAGGCACAGACAGCATTTTGGTCGCGGAAGCTGATGAATACGACCGTTCCTTCCTACACCTCCACCCTAACATCAGCATTATCAACTCTATCGATGCCGACCACTTGGACATCTACGGCGACAGAAAACACTTGGTGGATGGATTCAACGACTTTGCCCAACTCACAGAAAACAAAGTCATCATCAAGGAAAACTTGGCCATCCAAACCGACCGAGGCATCCGCTTCGGCTTCGGTGATAGTTGCGATTATCAAGCCGTAATCCTAAAGTCGGAAAAAGGCATCACCGATTTCTTGATTATTGGCGAAGGCCAAAAGATTGAAATCAAACTACCTATGGCGGGCAATCACAATGTACTGAATGCCACAGCTGCCTACATCGCAGCCCGGCAAATAGGACTTGAAGCTGAAGTTATTGCAGAGGCATTCACCTCATTCAAGGGTGTTAAACGCCGTTTCGATATTCGAGTCAACAATGAAAGGCATTGCTATATTGACGATTACGCGCATCACCCAGAGGAAATCCGTTCTTGCCTAACTGCGGTCAGAACTTCTTTCCCAAACAAACACATCACACTCGTCTTCCAACCCCATCTCTTCAGTCGCACTCGTGATTTTATGGACGAATTTGCCTCGGTTTTGGCTTTGTCCGATAAGCTCATCCTTTTAGACATTTATCCTGCCCGTGAGCTGCCCATTGAGGGCATTTCTTCTGAAGCCTTATTGAACAAGGTTCAGATGACTCACAAGAGAATTTGCCAGAAATCAGAACTTATCAACCTGATTGACAGCGAAAAGCCCGAACTATTAATTACTATGGGCGCAGGAGACATTGACCGTTTTGTAGAACCTCTCGAAAAACTGATAAAGACATGGTAAAGAAAATCTTAAGCATATTGTTATGGGTCACCACAGCCGCTGGATTGGTTGTCTTGTTCATTTTTGCAAGAGAAGACTATCTGAACAAACCTTTGAAATCAGTCAACTTGATTACAGAGACCGACACGGGCTTTGTCAGGAAGAGCAATTTGCGCGATGAGCTTGCTCAAATCTGTAGCAGGTCAGACATAGGCACCGTCAATATGATTGCCATTCAGAGCCACCTGAAGAACAATCCTTGGATCGAGAGTAGTTCCTTCTATGTTGACCTCGACGGCACGCTTAATGTCAACTTCAAAGAATACGAGCCGAAGTTTAGGGTTTTCGACAGAAACGGCCATTCGGCCTATGTGACTCAAAATGGCATAATAGTGCCTACTTGCAGCGACTACACACCATACGTGCTGATTGCCAGTGGCAACTTCCTCTTGGACAACGACACGAGTGCTTTTCAACTCAGCGACACACTTGATCGCGACCATAACCTCATCAACGCCTTACATTGGTTTAAGGCAATCGAAGGGAATCCTTTCGTAAAAAACTGCGTCGGGCAACTATATTGCAATAAACATAACGAATTTGAACTCACCGTGCGAGGGCTCGAAGCAAGAGTGATCGTTGGCGACACCTGCCTAGCCAGCGACAAATTGAAACGGTTGGAAATCTTTATAAAGCAACGCATCAACAAACCAGAGACCAATACATTAAAAAGCATCAATCTCAATTATAAAAACCAAATAGTCTGTACAAAACGATAATATTATGAGCGAAGGAAAAATCATCGTCGGTTTAGACATCGGCACAACCAAGGTGGCCTGCATCGTGGGGCGGAAAGTCGAGAACGGGAAAATCGAAATCCTAGGCTACGGCAAGACCATATCCACAGGTGTGAGAAGAGGCGTGGTCACCAACATTTTTGATACCGTTGAAGCCATTAAGACGGCTGTCAAGCAAGCTTCAGACCAATCGGGCGTCGAAATTAACCGTGTCAGCGTAGGCATCGCCGGTCAGCACATCAAGAGTCTTCAACATCGCGGTGTGCTAATGCGCGACAACAATGAAACTGAAATCTCGGAAGCCGAACTTGAACGTTTGCGCAACGACACCTTTAAAATCAACATGACCCCTGGCGAAGAGATTATCGACGTCATCCGTCAAGACACATACATTGACGGCGAATTGGCCACCAACCCGGTAGGTATGCTAGGCAACAAGATCGAAGCCAATTTCCATGTCATCATCGGCCAAACCTCGGCGGCCAAAAACATCATCAAGTGCATCCAAAGCGCTGGCTTGGATATGGATTATATGATCCTTGAGCCCATCGCGTCAGCACAAGCTGTGCTTGATGAAGATGAGAAAGACGCCGGAGTGGTCCTTATCGACATCGGTGGCGGCACTACTG
This sequence comes from uncultured Bacteroidales bacterium, assembly GCA_946405575.1. Lineage (GTDB taxonomy): Bacteria > Bacteroidota > Bacteroidia > Bacteroidales > F082 > Limimorpha. The sequence goes on from CAMJHP010000004.1 coordinate 76,927, forward strand.
ACATTGCCATCTTCAAGGACAAGAAGATACAGCACACCGCCGTAATTCCTTTCGGAGGTAACATCATCACCGAGGATATCTGCAGCGGCTGCTCCATCATCAAGCATTATGCTGAAGAAGTGAAAGTGAAGTTCGGTTCGGCCTTGGCTAGCGAGAATCGCGACGACGAGGTGGTCTCCATACCTGGCATCCGTGGGAGAGACCCTAAAGAGATTTCATTCAAGAGCTTAGCCCACATCATACAAGCCAGGTTGGAGGAAATCTTTGAACTGGTGAAATATGAAATCCAGAAAGCCAAAACCGACAACCAACTTATTGCTGGCATCGTATTGACAGGCGGTGGCGCCATGATGCGTCACATCCAACAATTGGCTGAATTCAAGACCGGATTGGAAGTGCGAATCGGTTATCCCAACGAGCACCTCAACCAAACTGAAATGAAAGAGCTGTCGAGCCCTATGTATTCAACCAGCATCGGTATAGTCATCGAAACCATCGCCAGAATGGAACATGACGAGTTTCTGCAAGCTTCTAAAGCCGCTGAAGAACTGCGCCTCAAAGCCATGCACAAGGAGGAAAGCACTGTCGTGAACCCCGAAGTGAAGGAAACTGAAAACGACAAAACAGGAACTGAAGGGAAGAAACCGCCGAGAAAGGGTATCGATTTGAAGAAAATAGTGACCTCGTTTACCGAGTTCTTCACCCCTGACGAAAACCTTGAATAACACTAATAAACTCAAAAACTATGGCAGAAGATTACACGACTAACGATAACACCCAAGACGAGCTGTTTAAGCCCGTTGACGTGAACAAGCCTAACTACATCAAGGTCATAGGTGTGGGTGGCGGAGGAGGCAATGCCGTCAACCATATGATGGAAGAAGGCATACAAGGTGTCGACTTCGTACTCTGCAACACCGACCATCAGGCACTGCTCAAAAGCAAGGTGAAAACCACAGTACATCTAGGGAAACGCGAATTGGGTGCCGGTAACGACCCCAACATAGGGCGTGAAGCCGCCGAGATGAGCCGTGATGAGCTTGAAGCTTTAATGGACGATAGCACCAAGATGCTGTTTGTTACCGCAGGTATGGGTGGTGGCACAGGCACCGGTGCCGCTCCTGTCGTTGCCAAAATGGCCAAAGAAAAAGGCATCCTCACCGTGGGCATTGTTACGATGCCGATGGAACGCGAAGGCCGCCGCCGTAAGCTGCAAGCCTTAGCAGGCATCGATGAACTGAAAAAATGCGTCGATACACTCATTCTTATCAGCACCGACAAATTACGCGACCAATATGGCAATATGAAGCTCTCCGAAGCCTTCAAGAAAGCGGATGACGTGTTGGCTACCGCAGCACGTGGCATAGCAGAAATCATCACTGTGCCTGGCTATGTCAATGTCGACTTCGAGGATGTGAAGACAGTTATGAAAGATAGCGGCAAGGCTATCATGGGCTCTGGAACCGCCGAAGGCGAGAGCCGTGCCGAAAAGGCCATTAAAGATGCTATCCATTCCCCTCTGCTCAACGATTCAAACATAGAAGGAGCGAAAAATATCCTGCTTTATATCACTTCTGGCACCAACGAGGTTTCACTTGACGAGGTGGACGAAATCCTTGAAATCGCACAAAACGCCTGTGGTAACAACTCCGATGTCATCTGGGGTAACGGCACGGATGAGAGTCTCGGAGAAGCTCTCAGTGTCACACTGATTGCCACGGGGTTTAACCATGACGCTAAACCCTACACCACCGTGCTTGCTGAGAAACAAGGCACTATTGACACACCTGTCCAACCGAAGAAAGTGTATGACCTGAGTGGTAAGATGAAAGAAGACGGAACCCACAATCCCACCAAACCCGCCAATCTTGCCGTAGGTTCAGTGGCAGCCAATGAAATAGAAAACACTTATCCGAAAGAAGTACAGCCCGAGGTGAGGCGTGAAGAGAAAACCATACATTCGCTACACTCACCAGAAGAGCCCAAGAGCGTTGAACCAGCCGAAACACCTATCAATACTATCAATCACAAATCACCTGAGTCTGTCGAAGAGTCGACCGAAATCATCGAGGATGAACCCATTTTTGAATCCACCATTGAGCCAACCCCAACTCCTGTTCAAGAGACAACCCATTCCGTTCATTTTGAAGTGGAACGTCCGGTAGTAAAGGTTTTCGACAACCCATTCCGTTCAAGCAACAACGATGACGAAGGTTTTGAAATCACCTCCCGCATCATGACCAAAGAAGAGGTTAAAGCCAAAGCAGAACAAGAAATCGCCCTACTCGAAGCCAAGAAGGCCAAGGAAACCGACCCGAAGGAACAGTTGAAAAAGCAACGTCTGCGTGCCCTGAGCTTGAACTTCAGGACAGCTCGTGGCTTGGAGGAATTGGAGAACCAGCCCGCATACCTACGCCGCAATGTCGACATCAGTCATACCGACGAAGGGCTGTCAGAATACTCTGCTTCCCAAAACGGTATTAGCGGAGAGAACTCCTACCTCCACAAAAACGTTGACTAAGCAAAATCTATCGTCACAGACTATTTGAAAACCGACGAGACAGACGGGCTTCCATTGGGGAGTCCGTTTGTTATTTTTTTCACAAGATTTGCCCCATTTCCTGCCTCCAATCGATTTTACCACTATTTTAAGGTAAGTAGATAATCAAATATGGTTTACATAAAAGGCAACATAATTTGGCAGTCAGCAGTCAGCCATAATGCTACCAAACTGATAGCTGACGGCAGACAGCTTACATCCAAGAATACTGTACATTATTTTGAACGATTACTTATCAAGCAAAAGTCTAACAAACCAAACTTATTGTTCATATTTGTTTTGTTTTCAACTATGACCCATTGGCTATAACCGTTCAAATTGAATTAGTCATTTTCACAAGCCTTTTCCAAAACATGTAAACTAATTATGTCTGTTTACTAAAGATATTTTGTACGACTGTCATACCATATCAACCACCGCGAAAATCACACCACAGTCGCACTGGTAGGAAAGCCCTACATTATCCAATAAATCAGCCCCTTTTATTTCGTTTCGAAGAAATTGCGTATTTTTGCGCCAAATTCTCAGAGAAATGAAAAAAGGATTGTTGTTACTTTTCGTCTGTCTGACGGCAGCCCACCTGTTTTCGCAAGAATGGGTTAGTGTTTCCCGGCAAATCCCAACTGCTCCAAAAGTCAAACTGATTTCAGAAACGGAACTGACAACCGAACTTTGTTTCACTTTGGAAGGTTTCTACAAAGAAGAAGTCAACACGCCAGAAGGCTTGCAATACATCATCACAGTGCCAAAGATGGCTTCAATGCTCGAAGAGGGATTACCCGATCTTCCATTGTTTGCCATCCCTGTGCTCATAGATGATATGGCTGCTATGGAAGTGTTTGTCAAAGAGACTAAATACCTAGATTTCGAAGGCATCGAGATTGCACCCTCCAAAGGTAATCTTAGCCGCGAAATCAATCCCGACGAAGTACCTTTCCGTTATGGTGATGCATATTACAAAAACAGCTTTTTCCCTGATATTCAAGCACAATTGGACCAGCCATACATTCTCCGTCACTTCCGTGGACAAAACATCCTGGTCTATCCTTTTGCCTACAACCCTATCACAAAGACCTTAAGGGTGTATACTCAATTGACTTTTTCGGTACGAAAAACAAACGAAAAAGGCGACAATCCTAAATTAAGCCGCAAATCGAATCAATTCAGAATCTCACCCGAAGAAGATGCTATGTACCAGCATCGTTTCGTCAATTACCGCAAAAGAACCGCCAAATACACTTTCATCGCCGACGAGGGTGAAATGCTGGTCATTTGTCCAAGCCAATATATGGATGCTATGCAACCTTTCGTTGCTTGGAAAAACGCATCGGGCCGCCCAACAACCATAGTCAATCTTTCTGACATTGGCAACAATACTAATCAAATCAAATCGTTCATTCTCAGCCATTACAACAATCCAAATGAAAATCTTTGCTATGTGCTTCTGGTAGGAGATTACAACGACATCACTCCAAAAGCGATGAACGAGGGACGTTCCGACATCTGGTTTGGCCAATTGGAAGGCAACGACTACTATCCTGAGGTTTTCGTGGGTCGTTTCTCTGTCGAAAGCGTAGCTGACGTGGAAAACCAAGTTGCAAAAGTGATTTACTATGAACGTGACATTACTGCGGATGCCGACTGGTTAAGCAAAGGTATCGGCATCGGTTCCACAGAAGGTGCAGGGAGTGGTCACAACGGTGGAGAATCTGACTATCAGCATATTGAATACATCCGAGACACCTTGATGCACTACACCTACAGTGAAGTTTCACAGCATTATCAAGGTGTAGGTGCAGGTACAAATTCGTCTATGTTGAGCCAAAACTTCAATGAAGGTGCCAGCATCTGCAACTACTGCAACCACGGTTCGCAAACGAGTTGGTATGTAGGAGGCTTCACTAACAGTCACGTGAACGCTTTGGTGAACGACTACAAATGGCCTTTCATCTGGTCAACAGCTTGCCTTAACGGTCAATTCGATTCGAATTGTTTCGCAGAAGCCTGGATGCGTGCCAACAACAACAATACGGGTGTTCCGACAGGTGCCATTGGAGGTATGTTCAGCTGGACTTCCCAACCTTGGCAACCACCGATGACAGGTCAAGACGAAATGGTGGACATTCTTTGTGAGTGGCGTTCGACTGACCAATTCCACCACACCCTTGGTGGATCCTCACTCAATGGCAATATGAAAATACTCGACCTACACCCTTCAGACCAAGGCAAGACCCACAACACTTGGATTCTCTTTGGAGACCCTAGTCTAATGTTGCGAACCAATACGCCCACAAACCTCAATGTCACCTGCCAACCTGAAGCCATTTTCCTTGGACAGACCGAACTCAACATCACAGCGGATGCAGATTATGCATTGGCCACTCTTTCCATGAATGGAGAAGTCATTGCCTGCGCACCTATTGTCAATGGACAAGGATTACTCACCTTCACAGACCAGATAAACATTGGGACCGCATCACTCGTGGTGACCAGTTTCAACAAGGTTACCGAAAACAAGGAAGTCTCCATCATACCAGCTAATGGCGCCTACCTCTCATTTGGCAGCTTTTCCATCAACGATGAAAACGGGCAGGCTGATTATGGAGAGACCACTGGCATTGATGTGACAATCAAAAACATAGGAAACGAAGACACTGAGAATGTTCAAGTTACACTAAGCACAGATTCACCCCTTATAGAAATCACCAACGGCACTGCCTTCATCCCTAGCATCGCCGCCTTGGAAGAATACGCCATTACAAACAGTTTTGAAATCACTGTAAACGAAATGATTACTGAAGGCAGCCAAGCCGAATTCGTGCTCACTTGCACTGATGGCACCGACACTTGGATTAATTCTTTCCGAATGGTGCTGCATGCTCCTCAACTTACCTTATCGGAGTTTAGGCCAATACAGACCACTTACCCTGGTGAAAATGGCGACTTGATGGTTACTGTGAAAAACACAGGTTCTTCTGATGCCCATAATGCTATTGTTCAACTTTACAGCAGTTCTACCGAATTGATTTTCAACCCAATTAATAATAATCTTGGAGAGATTCCAGCTGGTGGCACTGCCACTATTATAACCTCTTTCAGCAGTTCCCCAAATATTCCCAATGGTTCCAACTACGAAGTGTACTACTTACTTAACGCTACACCATTCACATTCAGTGGGACACAGTCCCTCAATATTGGGCCTATCAAGGAGACCTTCGAAACTGGTGATTTCAGTTCCTTCCCATGGGAGACTCTTGGTGCTACCCCGTGGTTCGTCGACAATAGCAACGCCAATTCGGGAACCTACTGTGCACGCACTGGTGCCATCAACAATTCCAACATCACCACATTGCAAGTCATAGTAGAAGTCGTTAATGATGGCGTATTCAGTTTCTACATAAAAACATCTACCGAAGCCAACAAGGATAAGCTTACTTTCTATATTGACAATAATACAGAAGGAACTTGGTCAGGGGTAACGGACTGGCATTGTGCATCTTTCCCAGTAACCGCTGGTACGCATAGGTTCAGATGGATTTATATGAAAGACAGTAATGGAAGTTATGGCGACGATTGCTGCTGGATTGACGATGTTCTGTTCCCTTCAACCCATACAGTTACTCTTTTGCCAGCACTTGAATTGGACACCCAAGTCACCGATAATGAGGTTACATTGACATGGCAAGCACAAAACCCAGACGACAACTACCTCATCAGAAGAGATGGAATGCCCATTACTACCCAACACGAAACAACCTTTACAGAGCTGCTCAATTTAGGCTCCTATACATACAGCGTCACGGCCATCAGCAGCGAAGGACAACAATCCATACCTGCTTTTTCCACAGTGGAAATCAACATTCTGGGAATTGATAGCATTGAAAACAAAATACGACTCTTTCCCAATCCAGTTCGCAACTGGTTGAACATCAATTACGAACAACCATTTAGCTATTTTTTGTCCAACGACATTGGTCAACAAATCAAAGCAGGGAAAAGTGAAGGAGAGGCACTGATTGATTGCCGCACATTACCTCAAGGCATTTATATCTTGCAAATCGCTACAAAGAACCAAGTTTTTACAAAGAAAATCATTGTCTATTAACCAAAATGGCTTACCTGAAATCCAACGAATTGTTCGGCAAGATCAACCCAGAGAAACTTTATGAACAGATTCCACATCCTATTATTATTGCCGACCATCTGATGACCCCCGACAATATGGGAGCCCTGATTCGATTGGCTGACAACATAGGTGCCAGTGAAATTTGTTTCTTAGGGAAGGAAGACGAGCACCGTTTGGGCAAAGTGCGTCGAGCCGCGGCCTCAAGCCGCGACAATATTCGTTGGTATTTTAGTGAAGAAACTGATTTGCACGAACTAGTGCCAAAAGGAATGCAAATTGTCGCAATTGAGACTGCCGACAATGCTACTTGTATATACGACACAGAATTACCCGAAAATGTAGCTTTCATCGTTGGCAGCGAAAGCCATGGGTTAAGTGACGAGTTGCTAAGTCAATGTGACAAGGTTGTTTATATTCCTGTACCCGGCCCCACTCGTTCTCTCAATGTGAGCCATGCCGCAGCCGTGGCTTTATTTGAATGGCAACGCCAAATGAGAGACAGAGAATTAAGAATGAAGGCAAGCAACGCTTCACGACATTCTGAATCACCTACGCTGAACGATTCGCATCTTTGCATTCAACGCCCAACATCAAAATACAAGCACATCTTTTTTGACTTGGACCGCACTTTATGGGACTTTGATGCTGCAGCAGAAGTTGCTTTTGAGTGTCTCTATAAGAAATACAACCTTAAAAAACTTGGCATTCCCAGTGCCCATGAGTTTCATGAAGTGTATCACCCGTTGAACGAACAGCTTTGGACTCTTTACCGAGCTGATATAATCACCAAAGATTATTTAAATAGAGCCCGTTTCGTCCAACCCCTGGAGCATTATGGTATCTACAACACTGACTTGGCTGACCATTTGAGTGAGGATTATGTCTATCTGTCGCCACGCATTGTCAGACTCGTTCCTGGGACGATGGAATTGTTGAATTATCTGAAACCGAAATACCACTTGCACCTGATTACAAATGGATTTCAAGAAGTACAACACACCAAATTAAGTGGTTCAGGATTGGAATCGTATTTTGAAACCTTGACCGTTTCGGAGGAAGTTGGGGTGAAGAAACCCAACCCAGGAATCTTCCTATACGCCTTGCACAAAGCCCAAGCTACCGCTGAAGAAAGTCTGATGGTTGGCGATGAGATGGCTGTTGACATCGATGGTGCCAAAGCTGTTGGAATAGACCAGATTTTCTTCAACGCGAAATGCGAGAAGGTAGAAGGTAATAGGACATTTGAAGTGAAAGCCTTAAGTGAAATAATGAAAATTCTATGACTATTTCAACCTTGCCAAAACAGTCTCCTTGCCTATCATTTTGTCCCCTATCTTCACATTAATCTCGGCATCCAAAGGAAGAAATACATCCACTCGAGAGCCGAAACGAATCATACCCAACTCCTCACCTGCAACAGCTTCATCGCCAGACTGCAAATCGCAAACAATGCGGCGAGCCACAAAACCTGCAATCTGCCGCACTAGGACTTCGCGTCCTTTCTTATCCTTGAGGATGATGGTATTATGCTCATTTTCTGTGGATGATTTCGGTTTGAAAGCCAACAGAAACTTCCCAGGATGGTACTTGTAATAAGTCACTTCGCCATCAAATGGGAAAAAATTGATATGCACATTATAAATCGACATGAAAATGGAAATCTGACGGCGCTTTTCATGGAACCACTCATCCTCCACCACCACTTCATTAGCCGCAACCCTTCCATCAGCAGGCGAAAGAACGGCATCGTCTTCTATAGTCGTTTTTCTCCAAATCGGAACACGGAAAAAACGCACAACCAATGTAAGCACCACCAATTCAAAAACATAAAACAAATAATGCCACGCTGTTTGTGACGGCCAAATCCAATTTAGCGCAACTATGAGCAATATAATAATGGCAGTTGCAACAATGATAGCCTTCGTTCCTTCTTCATGCAATCGCTTGTGAATTCTTTTCATAGCAGCAGCAAATAAACGAAAATAAATGGTACGCTGAACATAACAGAGTCAAAACGATCCAAAATTCCTCCATGTCCAGGAATTAGTCTACCAGAATCCTTCACTCCAGCTTGACGCTTCAACATTGATTCGCTCAAGTCGCCCAAAGTGCCAAACACGACTGCAATGGCTGCAATACCCACGCCTTCAGAAATAGGGAGCCAATCGGCATAATGGGCAAAAACAATCATTGCAATAATGGTGAAAATCAGTCCTCCCAGACTGCCTTCTATAGTCTTTCCCGGTGAAATTCTGTAATAAAGCTTATGTTTACCCAACAATTTTCCTGTCAGATATGCAAAAATATCATTAACCCATAAGAGACAAAAAACCAGCATAATAAGCCATTCCCCCGCCTTTGCTCCAAACAAATCGGAACGATACATAAACAACATCAACGAACACGGCAAAGATAAGAAAGCCAAAGAAGAATATACAAAACCAAGAACCTCCTTCACGCTTTTTTGCCTTGAGAACAATGCATATAGGAAAGGAAGGGGAAGAAACAACAATTCAAATGATAGCCATCGTTGAGGGATAACATCCAACGCCACCATAGTAGCCAACACGAAGGACAAGACAGAAAACAATTCACCTAAAACAACATCTCTCTTGTCCGACATATGATACAATTTTCCCATCTCGAATGTGCCAACAACGACTATAAAAAGCATAAGCATGGCATATGACCAAGGGGAAAGAAATATGCACACGATGACAACAGCGGCAAACACAAGACCAGAAACCGTACGAACCAGCAATTCTTTCATAACAATTTGAAATGAACCGTAATAACATAGAAAATAGGAACACAGCACCTATACGTATGCATAGTAACCATCACAATTCTTGAATTTCAGCATTATTCGACGATATGCACGAGACGGACTCCTCGTCCATAGGTACGGTTACTACAATCCTGTGGATTCAGGTTTGCGTCGTAAAAGTACACACCATACGCATAATTGCTATTGACAAACGAGCTCGACCAATAGTAGCCATTGTTGCCAACACTTCTGACCGAAACTCCAAAACGATAGCCCGTGGCAGGCAAGAAAACCGCCCCATGCTGTTCCAAAGTGATCCACTCAGAAGCAGTTATTGTATTGTTGATATAGTCGGCATCCTTCGTATTAGTATCATTTAAGCTGAAATAGTTGGTACTCCAATTGTCAGGCAAAAGAATCACGCCATTTACATTGCTCACATTGGCTTTGGCAAAGCGGATGCCTGTGTCCGTAATACGAGTGTTGAAGATATAACCCAATTCATCTTTGGTCAGTGTGCGCCATTGATTAGGCTGGTTGCCGCCATTGGAAATGGAATTGTAGACACCCCAATCTGAGTTAGCGTATGTACCCGTCAGATTATTTGCACCAGCAGGACCATAAGATGAGCCACTCGAATTGAATGTATCCCAAGGGTGGTAACAAGTATTGCCAGGATTCCATCCACTTGTGCCCCAACCGAAAAGATCGCGGTCAACATTTTGGTCAGTGCTGTTTTGTCCGGATGTAGTGCCTAAAATATCCCACTGGTTGTCGGCAAACTTCCAATAAGGCGTGCTGGCACTGCCAATGTATTGCAGGTTACCTTGCGAGAAATATACTTGGTCGCCATCGGAATTGATGGTAAACTTGCCATCAATGGCTCCAGCGGGGACATCGCTAATGGTAGTAAAGCTCAACTCATCACCGTAAACAAGACCGTAATCGGAAACCGCGTAGGCACGAACATAGTAAGTGGTGTTCGGGTCCAGGCCTTCAAGCGTGCTGCTGAAGCTGCCTATGCCCGTTTCCTCGGTGGTGTGGTTGCCATCGATGTCGGGGCTCGGCATCGTGCCGCAACACACGCCGCGCAGGAACACATGGGTGCCCTCGGGAAGAGTAACTATGCCACCCACAATGGCACTTGTCGCAGTGACTTCGGTCGGCATGGCCGTCGCCACGGAGGTGGAAAAGGTTTGCGCAAAGACAAGCTCGACATTCTCGGTGCGTGAGGAGTAGTACTTGTAGCCCCGTCCGGGCATAAAATGAGTGAGGCCTCCCCTCCAGCGGCCGTTCCTGTACTGGGTATTGCTCCGTTGCGCCTGGATGATGTCGCCCTCCATCGGGACGAAACCGCCCAAAGCGTCGCCAACCTGCATAGACTCAGAATTGGTGTAGCTGACCCAGTTCCAGCCGGGTTCCAAGGTAATCGTTATCTCTTGTGCTCCAAGACTCAATCCTAAAACAAGCATCGCAGCCAAGCACGTCAGTTTAAGCAATGATTTTTCCATTGTACATAAGATTTACAGAGTTTATTTTGAACTAAATTCCTTCAAGTTGTCACATAACAGCATTATCGATGCAAAATTATGAAACATTTCATTTGGGAAAAGCATTAGGGCAAAAAAAAGTTGGCATTGTGGAACGAGTTTTGTGAATTGTGAGATGCTTGACGCAATGCACGATCCAGTCCAGTTCATTCGGATTTGCAATCCGAATGCATTGAATATCAGCATTTGTAATGCGAAACAAGCATCTTGTTTGTTGTGTAATCGGATGCTTCGTCGTTCCTCCTCGCAAATCGCAGATTCGACGATGCGAAACGAGTCAATGACGCTAAGCGACGATGGCCCTAAACGTAACAAAGCTGGTAAACGACAGCGTTTGCAGGATGCTGCTTCTCTGGATGACGCCCGTCGTTCCTCCTCGCAGTGACAAGCGACGAGGACCCTAAACGTGACAAAGCTGAAACAACAGCGTTTGCGGGATGCGGCTTCACTGGATTGTTTCGTCGTTCCTCCTCGCAATGACGCGAAGCGATGCAAACGCAAAGCGACGAAGAAGCAATGCGACGCACATCACTGGGCTTCGTCCCCACTCCCGCTTCGCGTCATTGCGAGGCACGAAGCAATCCAGAAATTAAGTGCTTGACCGATTCCTTGGTTTACTTCCGCCACATAGGTTCGTAGCATGCTTTGTACCTCCTCGAAGTGACATATTTCGGCTTCACTGGATTGCTTCGTCGTTCCTCCTCGCAATGACGCGAAGCGAAGCGGCGCAAAGCGGCTGAAAAGACGGCACAAAAACAATGGAGACACGCCCAAATAGCATGTCTCCACAAAACTAACGCCATTGACTTAGGTTCACTGTCAGCAGAGAGCACCCCACTCACCACCTTTCAACATGCGATGCGTGACCTTAAGTTCAGCGAAATAGCGAACACAAAGCCACGCGCTCCACTCGTATGCCCTATAAAAAGTGCCTTCGGGGAAAAGATGGATAACGCCGAATGTATGGGGATTGTCCCTATTCAGTTCAATTTCAAATACGTCTTTTAATTGTGCCATTTTTCAATGTGTTTTCGTCTTGCTGTCAGCAGCGGGTGGCCACGGTGCCCTGGGGGGGGCACCCCACCCGCCGCCGACAGCAAGCCCACGGCGGTGGGTGGGGCACCAGAAACTAATTCTCGGCAACACGCGCCAGACGCACTGAGAACCCGTCGCTGCGGTTGAGGATGTCCGTGAGGAGGTCCGAACCGTAGAAGTTCACGAGCCACGCGTCGTAGCTATCGCAGTACGAGGCCGACCAGTAGCGGCCGCCGCTGCCCACACTGTTGACCGAAGTCCCGAGGCGGTAGCCCGCAGCCGGCAGGAAGACCGCACCAGCTTGCTCCAAAGTACTCCATTGTGTCGCCGAGACAGTATTGCTGCTGTAGCTGGCACCACTGCTATTGGTGTTGCTCAAGCTGTAGGTGTCGCTGCTCCAGTTGTCAGGCAACAGGATTACGCCATTCACATCATTCACGTTGGCCTTGGCATAGCGGATGCCTGAACTCGTTGTGCGGGTATTGAAGACATAATCCCATTCGGATGAGGTCAACGTTCTCCACTGGTTGGCTTGGTTGCCGCCGTTGCTTATCGGATTGTAAACGCCCCAGTCAGCATTAGCGTATGTACCTGTCAAATCGTATTGTCCGGGAGGACCATAGGAACTTCCACTTGAAATGTTGGTATCCCAAGGACGATAATAAGTATTCCCATTGTTCCAGCCGCTCGTGCCCCAGCCGAAGAGGTCGCGGTCAACATTCTGGTTGCTGCTGTTTTGGCCCGTGGTGGTGCCAAAATAATCCCACTGATGTTCTGCAAATCTCCAATAAGGTGTGGCAGCACTGCCAATGTATTGCAGATTGCCTTGCGAAAACTGCACTTGGTGGGTTGCGCTCACTGAGAACTGGCCGGGCAGGATACCATTCTGCCAAGTCTGCGCCACCTCGGTGCGGAAGAAGACTTCGTTACCGTAGGCCGTGGTGTGGCTGTTGGTGGCGTAGGCGCGCACGTAATAGGTGGTGTTAGGCTCAAGGTTGTTCATGTTCACCGAGAAGCTGCCCAAGCCTGCGCCGTTGCTGCCGTGGTTGCCCTCAATGGTCGGGTTGGGGCTGGTGCTCCAGCAGATGCCGCGCTCGGTCACCTCCATACCACCGTCGTCGCTAATGTCGCCGCCGCAGGTGGCCCAAGTGGTGCCAATCTCGGAGGCTGCCGAGGTGGTCAGTGTGGGCACACCGTTCTTGGTGGAGAACATCTTCTGCTCGCCATAGCCAGCGCTGTTGGCGGTCAGAGCGTATGCCCTCACATAATAGGAGGTGTTCATCTCCAAGCCTTCAACCGCACTGGTGAAGCTGCCCATACCATAACCGTCGGTGGTGTGCGGGTCATTGACGGTGGGGTTTTGCTGTGTGCTCCAACACACGCCGCGCACCAAGACCCCGCTATTTCCCGAGTCGGTCACCTCGCCACCACAAGTCATACTATAGGTGGAGATGTCCGTTGGCTCAGCTGTAGTCAATGCTGGCTGGGGATGCTGTGAGCCCATCGTAAGCAAGACGGGCATGGTACGGCTCGACATGTACTTGTAGCCGTATCCTGGAAAGAACTTCGAAATTGCGCCCTGCCATCGGCCGTTCCTGTACTGGGCATTACCCCATTGTGATTGGATGATGTCGCCCTGCACTGGGGTAAAGTTACCCAATGCCGTGGCGAAATCAAGTGTGTCCATACTCGGGTTGCTGATCCACGTATAGCCCGGGTTCAAGACAACCGTGGTTTCCTGGGCCTTCAGGCCCGTGCCCGCCACGAGCATCGCGGCCAGGCACGTCATCG
>CAMJHP010000005.1 GCA_946405575.1 uncultured Bacteroidales bacterium
AAGGCTATGTGCAAACAAGCATCGAAATCGAAACGGACTATGGTATCTTTGAGATTGCCGTCCACATTAATGAAGACATCCTCTCTGTCAACGAAATCTCCTCCGAAACCAAGCTCTATCCCAACCCGACCACAGGCCAATTCACCGTGGCAGGCGCGAATGTGGCCAAGGTGGAGGTGTATAACCTCGTCGGACAAAAGGTGCACGAAGCCGAAGGCAAGACCGTCAGCATCGATGCATCCGAATGGCACAAGGGCATCTATTTGGTCAATATCATTGAACAGAGCGGTGCCGTTGTGACCAAGAAATTGGTGGTGAGATAATGCAAATGGTAGAAACAGTGCCATGCATTGTTTTTACATAGTACAATGAAAAAGAGAGCGATTAAAAAGGTCGCTCTCTTTTTTTATTAATTGTAATTGAAAAGTTATTCCTTGACAAACTTTTTAGTTTGCACTGTGTTTTCTGTAATTAATTTCACCAAATAAACTCCAGCAGACAACTTTTCGGCAGGAATCTCAAGCCTTTCGGAGTCGTTCGTCAGGGAAAGCATCAATTGTCCAGTGAGGGAATAAATCTCGCAGGAACGGATGTCACTATTGCTTTCAATGATCAGTTTGTCGTTCACAGGATTGGGATAAAGGACAAAACCCTCTCCTTCGTTTTCATCGACACCCGTACCCGAGAATTGTGCCACCAAGTCCCTGTTTTCCGTAACAGTGAAGGTGTAAGTGGTCTCTTCCGAGACAACATTGCCGTTCTCCATCCAGTACTTGAAAGCACAGCCATTGTTGGGTATGGCAACCAAAGTGCAGGTGTTGTTGACGTAATAGGTGCCAGCACCTGTCACGGTTCCGGCTCCAGCGGGGACAGCCGTGGCAGTGATTTCGTAGGTTTCTCCACCTTCACCTTTCATAAAGACATAGCTCTGCGTGGCCGCCACCGTGCTGCCTTCCAAATAGAAGCGAACGACATGCTCGCCATCCGCAAGGGCTGTCACATCAAGCAGGAGATTGCCGTCGCCCAACATTCCCGTCTGTTGATGGTCAAAATCCTCGTCGAACCAGCAATGATAGTGGAGGTTGACGCCCAAGTCAGCCATTTCCGTCTTGATGAAGAGATAGCTTTTGATGGAGGAATAATTATCGTTTTTCAGCATCAGGTGAAGGCTATGGAATCCTGCAGGAATGTTTTCCACATCAAGCAATAGGATGCCGTCGCCCAACGTTCCGCTCTGCATGTTGCTGTATTGATTATCAAACCAATAGAAATACTGTTGGTTCGTGTTTTCAATGATTGATATTTTGTGGAAGAGGAAACTCTTTATGGGTGACAATGTGGTGTCCGACAGTTGGTAGTGCAGGACATGGAAACCGTCATTGAATTGACTCACATCCAATTCGGTGTCCCACACATTGCCGCTGAAGCTCGTGGTCACGCTTTGCCCGTCGTTATTGTCGAACCAATACTTGATGGCATGCGTTTGGGCATTCAATCCACCCCACAGCATCAAACCGAATAGTACAATTAAGGTACGTTTCATGGCTTTAACACTTTGGTTGTGGGCAATTTATTCTAACACTTCGATATGGACATTCAGCTTGCCTTCAGGCGTTGACTGTTGGTCCACCGTGCTGCGGTTGGGAACCATGTAGGTGGGACGGGCGTTATAAGGGATGGCACCCCCATAGATGCCTACCTGTGTACCGTCAGTACCCAAACAATGCTCAATGACTTCATCCTTAAGGATGAGCGGTTCGGTGACCCATTCATAATTGGACTCATCGATATAAGTCTCAAAAACATCGTAAACCTCACCGTACCTCCAGCAATTGTAACCCGTTTCAATCACATCATTACTGTACCAACATATTTCAATGCAGTTATATGCAACGCTGCTTCCAGTCATAAGATGGGTGCCTGCCGTGCCTTTATTAAGGATGCAGTTGTAGGTAGTGAGATTGGTATGGTGTTGCATTATGTTAATATAGGAATTATAGGCAATGATGGCATTGTCCGCAGTGTCTCCCGAATAACCATCGCGGCAATCCCAAATGATGCAGTTACGGAACGTAGTGTTGTGCATATTACAGCTGTTGTAGTGATTGATTCTACAGTTGATGAATTGGGCATTTTCCGTAGAATAATTCCTCCAATGGATTACATCAAAACTACATCTGACGAAGGTGGGATTGATGAGATAGTCGAATCCGAATTCGCCTTCAAAGATAATGCCTTCAATGGTCAGGTAGTTGGAAAGATCGGAGATGCTGACACTGAAAGTTCCCGGGATAACGGTGACAAGGGTGTTCTGTTCATCGTCATCCATACAACCCGCGCCGCGCAGGGTGATGGGTTTGTTGATGTCGGTGGCGTTGAAGGTGCCGCTCGACAAGGTGATGATGTCACCGCTGACAGCAGCGTCGTATGCATCTTTGAAAGCATCTTGGCCATAGAAGACATTGATGTTGTTGCCATGTTTCAAGGTGGCCACTTGGGTCTGCAGTTGAGCGAAGATCATGGACGAAACGCACAGGAGCGTCATGAGTAAAAATGTTTTTTTCATAAATTCTTGTTGCCGGTTATTACCACATCGGCCCGTCGGGGTTAGATAATGATTATTGATGAAAAACTTACATAAAAGTACGGCGATACTTCCATTGACAAGATGACAATTCCAAAAAATCGAGGTGACAATTTCAAAAAATTCAGGTGACAATTTCAAAAAACAGGTGACAATTTCAAAAACAAGGCCTATTTATGGGAAAACGCATGATTTTGGGAATGGAAAACCTTTATCTTTGCCGCATGAAACGCATGTTTTTATCGTTTTTCGTTCTCCTCGTGATGATGTCGTGTCAGCAATCTCCAGAAGTGATACAACATAGCGACATCGCCTTTCTCCCGATGGAGACAAAACGTCTTCCCGACTTGAACGAGCCTCGAATCGGTCATGCTTTAGTGTGGGCTGGCGACCATATCTTGACCATTGGCGGCCACACCACTGGTTTCGTCCCATCCACCACGGCGGAATATTATGAGAGCGGACGGTGGCATACGATTCCCACCCTTTATCCACACGATACGCCTTTTGCCCTCGTGCTGAAAGACGGTGATGTGCTTATCGGCGGCGGCTATGAAAGCAGCTTCGGCATTGGGCAAACTTGGGGTGTGGAACGTTATCATCCAGCCACACATAGTGTTACTCCTGCTCCTATCATGGAAGTAAAACGGGCTCATACCAGTGCCTTGGAATTGGAGGATGGCCGTATCGTGATTAGCGGCAACTGGTGGGCAACCGATTTCACCGAAATCTACAACAGCGACAGTGTTTGGACTGATACCACCTCCAACAACCGCAGTTATCCCATCCTCCTGCCCATTGCCAAGGACAATGTTTGGATGATTGGCGGCACCAGAGACAGTTACAATAACAGCCCGAGCAATATTGTAGACCAACTAAAAGGAGAACCTTTTGAAGTGGAGTTACTCGCCCAATGGCATCCGCACACGCCTACAGACCGCAACATGGATGCCCGTTCCTGCGGTGTGGCGGAAAACACTTTTTTGATTCCCGCACTCAACGCCGAAGGACAATGTGCTCCTATGTTGGTCAACAGCACAGGTTTCTCACTTTTGCCTATGGAACAGCCTTTGCCCAAAGAAGGCCCTTGGGGTGCCATCAGGTACTTAGGCTCTTTTTGGACCGTTCCTGAAACGGAAACGGCGTGGATGATGGGCATAGATGAACAAAAACACGCTTATCTGTCTGAAATAGCCTACAAACCGGCATTGCAGGGCGGTAAGGCCAAGTTAACCATGCATTATTCACAAGCCTTGGAACAGTTTCCAAACCATCCGTTGGAAATGATGCTTCTCAATGGGAGTTTCGTCACCGTGGGCGGCATGCTTCACTCCAATTACGACTGTAGTGCCTCCGTGTTCGCCTTTTACCCTAACGGTATGCCACACGAACGATCCGCTATACTTTACATAGGTATTGGCATTGCGATGTTGATAGGCTTGTTACTGGTCTTTATGGCAAGAAAGAAAAGACACCAACAAGATGACATCACCAACGCATCAGAGGAAATTGCCATTCCTAACGACAAACCCAATTTGGGCGACAAACTCAAGGCTGTGATGGAAGAGAAACAACTCTTCAGGAACAAGGATTTGCGGCTTGCCGACGTGGCTGCCGAGTTATGTACCAATACCACCTACCTTTCGACCTTCTTGAATGCGGAGATGAGCACCACCTTCCCCTCTTTTGTCATGGGCTACCGAATTCGTTATGCCCAGGAGCTGATGCGCAGAAACCCCTCTATGCGTTTGTCACAAGTGGCGGAAGAGTCGGGCTTCACCAACGAGAAGACCTTCCTCCGTTCATTTAAAGCCATTTGTGGAATTACTCCCTCGGAATGGAAGCAAAATCCCGAAACGGCATAACAACAAAACAATGTTTTAGATATTCATCAATTCTTTTTGGTGAAATCTTGAATGACTGAAAGACTTTGTTTCGGGGATTCTTGCTATTTTTGCAACAACAAATCACAATCTTTATGAAGAAATCCTGCTTGTTATTTGCAATTTGTGGCCTTCTCGCCTTTTCAGCCTGCCAAAAAGGCGGTATGAACCTGTTTCGCGGTGACTATTCCTTCAAAACCTCGGGTAGCATAATGGCTAAACGCGCCAATGTCTCTGACCCTGCGGAGTTTAACATCACCTTAGACAACGTAATCGGGCAACTCCAGATCGCCAATTTAGACAGGAAAACAGACAGTGTTGTGGTCGTGATGAACTACCTCAATGGTGAGGTCATCGTCACCCACGCCTATTGCGAAGGCCGAAACATCACTTTCAAAGACTTTAAACGCAGTGCCTTGAGGGTATCGATTGACGGCAACATCGGTGTGCTGTGCGAAGTGAATGTTGAGACCAAAGGCACGATGTACGAGGACAACACGCTCATCCTCGACCAGACCTACGAAGGTGAGGCAGCCGTGGGTTCCTTAAAATACATCCTTTACGGTGACGACATCCACATGGTAGCCACAAGAAACTAACCAAAGCTATGAAAACCAAACACTTATTATGGCTTTTGCCTCTGTTGCTTGCAAGTTGCGCCGATACTGACCCGCAGCAATTGAAGGAAAAACTCTTGGGCGGTCCTGCCGAGGAGCGCGTCATTCCTGTTGGTGTTCAGGTGATTGACGAAGTGAACGGCATTGTTAGCAACACCTATCCGGGCTATTTGGAGGAAGGGCAGTCGGTGGAGATGGCCTTCAAATACGGTGGCTCCTTGCAGCAACTCAACGTGAAACAAGGCAGTCGCGTCAGGAAAGGGCAAACGTTGGCGCGTGTGTCGTCGCCACAGATGGAAAGCACCCAACGCTCGGCGCAAGCCACCCTCGAACAAGCGCAAGACGCCTACGACCGCCTGAAAAAAGTGTACGACAACGGCAGCCTGCCCGAAATCAAGTGGCGCGAGATGGCCGCCAACCTTGAGAAAGCCCAGTCCGCACTGGATTTGGCCAACGCTATGCTTGAAGACAACACGATTGCGGCACCTTTCGACGGCACCATTGCCTCCGTCAATGCCGAAATCGGGGAAAATATCGCGCCGCTGAAGCCTATCATACGCATCATTAATACAAAAGGTATGGCCGTGAAAATCTCCGTACCCGAAAACGAAATCGCCAAAGTGCAGGTGGGCGACACCGCCGAAGTCGTCATCCCCGCCTTGGGCGACAAACGCTTGATTGGCAAAGTGATGGAAAAAAGTATGACCGCTTCGCTGCTCACGCATAGTTATCCCGTCAAGGTACTCATTGAGCAGCCCGATAAAGAACTCGCGCCCGGAATGATTGGCAAAGTGGTGCTGAAAGCCGATGTCAGCAAGGGCATCATCATACCTGCTAACGCGGTTTTGATTAATCAGGAAGGCAAGTTCGTTTGGGTGGCCGAAGACGGTCGCGCCACAAGGCGGAAAATCACGCTTGCGGGCTATTCTGGCACGGGAGTCATCGTTAGCGAAGGCCTGCACGTTGGCGACAAGGTCATTGTGGAAGGCTACCAAAAAGTGAGTGAAGGGATGAAAGTGGAATGTAGAATGTAGAATGAGGAATGAGGGCAAAGCCCAAAGTCGCTTCGCGCCATTCCGCATTCATAATTCTGCATTAAAAAGAAGGACTAATGAGCAAAGTAAAAGTCGATAAGGGCATCATCGCGGGGAGCATCGACCACCAGAAAATCGTGTGGGTGGTCGTGGCCATCATCGTGGCTTTCGGCATCTACGCCCTCGCCAAAATGAAGAAGGACGAGTTTCCGGCGTTCAGTTATCCGCAGGGCATTGTGGCGGGCGTGTATCCGGGTGCCAATTCTGAGGAAGTGGAGGCTCAACTTACCAAACCCCTTGAGGAGCTGCTGTTTGCCCTGCCCGAAGTGGACCGTGAGAGAACCTATTCCGTGACCAAGGAAGGCATCTGCTACATTTATGTGATGCTTGACTTGACCAAAAGCGACTACGCTCAAGCGTGGACGAAAATCCGCAACAAAATCAATGAAAACAAAGCTTTGAGTTTTCCAGCGGGCGTGTTGGCCATTGCCGTGATTGACGACTTTGGCGACACTTCCTCGCTGCTTATCGCGATGGAATCGGACGACAAGACCTATCGCGAAATGCGCGAATACACCGACGACCTCACCCGCCGCCTACGCGACATTCCCCAAACGGGCAACGTGCGCGTGATGGGTGAACAAACCGAGGAAATCGCGGTCACGGTGGACAAGGAAAAACTTTCATTCTACGGCATCAGTCCGAACACGCTGATGCTGCAATACGCCTCGCAAGGCTTCCTCACCACAAGCGGCACGATGGAAACCTCCGACTTCGACCTGCCGCTGCATATCGAGAACCCCGTGGTTTCCGAAGAGGAACTTGAGGAGCAAATCATCTATTCCGACGCGGCGGGCAACACCGTGCGCTTGCGCGATGTGGCCACCGTTGAAAGGCGGTTGGCCCCACCTTCCAAAGTGGTGAATTTCAACGGCAACAACGCGCTGATTATCAGCGTGGAGATGCGCAAGGGCTTCAACATCGTGGCTTACGGAAGGGAAGTGGAAAAAGTGCTTTCCACATTCAGGAAAACCCTGCCCGACAGCGTGAAAATGTACCGCATCACCGACCAGCCCAAAGTGGTCGAAAAGTCGGTCAGTGCGTTCTTGCGCGACTTGGTCATTTCAATGATTGTCGTGATTGCAGTGATGCTGCTGCTCTTCCCAATGCGCACCGCGCTCATCGCCAGTTCGGGATTGCCGGTCTGCACGGCTATGAGCATTGGATTGATGTATCTCTTTGGCATTGAGTTGAATACAGTCACTTTGGCCGCCCTTATCGTCGTGCTTGGTATGATCGTGGACGACTCCATCATCAATATTGACGGCTACATCGACAAGTTGAGCCAAGGCTACAAGCCCTTCGATGCCGCCGTGAGCAGCGCGAAGGAACTCTTTATGCCTATGCTCATCGCCACGGGCGCCATCGCCACGATGTTTTTCCCGATGACGCGCATCATCACTGGGCCTTTGGGCGATTTCGTCCAGCTCTTCCCGTGGACTGTCGCCTTCTCGCTGATGGCCTCGCTGGCCTATGCTATGCTCGTCATTCCCTCGTTGGAAATTATGTTCATCAAGCCCGACGACAAGCCCAAACACAACGGTTTCCTGAAGGCCCAAATGCGGTTTTTCGCTTTCTTGCAACGGCTTTACGACAAATTGCAAAGCCATTGTTTCAACCATCCTTTGTTCACCATCGGGATGGGCGTGGGTTCCATCGTTTTGGGCGTTTTGATGTTCCTCGCCTTGAACGTACAGATGATGCCTATGGCCGAGCGCGACAGTTTCGCGGTGGAAATCCGCCTGCCCGAAGGCAGCAGCCTCGAAGCCACCACGCGCATCAGTGATTCGTTGCAACAGATGATGCTCATTGATAAACGCATCACCTCAATCACCGCTTTCATCGGCGAAACCGCACCTCGTTTCCACGTGACCTACGCGCCGAGCATCCCAGCCAACAATCTCTCGCAACTCATTGTGAACACCACCTCGAAGCAAGCCACCGAAGACCTGTTGAAGGAGATGGACGACAAATATTCCTACTACTTCGCCGAGGCCCACGTGCGCTTCCGCCAACTTGACTATCAGGCTGTTTCGACACCCGTGGAGGTCTTTGTCTATGGCGACGACTACGCGGAAACCGCTCCCGTGGCGCAGCAAATCAAGGACTATATGCTCACTTTGGACAAGGAACTCCGCTGGGTTCACACCGATTACGATGAGTTTCTGCCTTCGGTGAAAGTGACTATGAAACCCGAGGAATGTGCCCGCCTTGGCATCACCAAAACCGTCCTTTCCCTCGACCTCGCCGGAAGCCTCAACGGGCAGCCTTTGACCACCGTTTGGGAAGGCAACCGCAGCTTGCCCGTCAAATTGTATGCGGAACAAAACTACAACCCCGACGACTACGAAACCGTTCAGAACCAACTGATTCCGACGATGTTGCCCAGCACCAATGTCCCGCTTCGTCAAGTCGCCGACATCAGTCCCGACTGGCATCCTGCAAGTTTGGTACACCACAACGGCAAGAACGCCATCACCGTGGCCGCCGATATGAAATTTTGGAAGTCGCAGACCGCCAGTATGAAGAAAGTGCAACACTACATCGACACGGAAGTGCGTCCCAATATGCCCGAAGGCGTGAGCATCGAATACGGCGGCCTGTCGTCGCTCAATACGATGGTCATCCCGCAACTGCTCAAGAGCCTGTTTGCCGCCATCGCCGTGATGTTAGCTTTCCTCGTTGCCTATTTCAAGAAACTCAACCTCGCCCTGTTGACCCTGTGTTCCAGTAGTTTATGTATGTTCGGAGCTTTCTTTGGCGAGTGGCTTTTCGGCCTCGACTTCGGTATGACTTCTTTGTTGGGCATCGTCAGTCTCATCGGTATCATCGTCCGCAACGGCATTGTGATGTACGAATACGCCGAAACGCTTCGTTTTGAAGAAGGCCTACCCACCAAGGAAGCCGCTATGAAGGCCGGCAGCCGCCGTATGAGGCCCATTTTCCTCACCTCGGCCACCACCGCGCTCGGCGTTTTACCTATGATTATCACCCGCAATCCGCTTTGGATGCCGATGGGCGTGGTCATTTGCTTCGGCGTGGTGCTTTCGATGGTGATCATTCTGGCGGTGATGCCTGTGATGTATTGGTTGATATTCAATAAGAGCAAGACGCAAACTGCGCAATCTTCATAATTTGTTTACTTTTGCAATCGAATCCTCATCAATGAAGCAATGAACTTAAGCGACCAATTACTCACTGTGCTTGACGAATACAAGCAACTTGGCATAGCCGAGCAAATCGACTATGACAAGTTCTATCTTTATTCCTTGATTACTCACTCCACGGCCATTGAAGGCTCGACGGTGACCGAAATCGAGAACCAATTGCTGTTTGACGAAGGCATTTCGGCCAAAGGACGCACGATGCAAGAGCAACTGATGAACCTTGACCTGAAAAAAGCCTACGAAAAGGCCATTCGTTTGGCAAGATTGCACACGGATTTTTCTGTGGAAATGTTGAAGGAATTGTCGTCAATTGTGATGAAAAACACTGGAAGCCAATACAATACTGTTCAAGGCTCGTTTGATGCTTCAAAAGGTGACCTTCGTTTGGTCAATGTCACAGCGGGGGCTGGAGGGAAATCATATCTCAACTATGCCAAAGTGCCTTCAAAACTGACCACATTCTGTCAAGAAATGAACAAACGCAGATGGGTTTTGGTGGATAGCAAAGACATATTGGAGCAATATCTGTTGAGTTTTGATGCACATTTCCAACTCGTTACGATTCATCCTTGGGCGGACGGCAATGGACAAATGTCGCGCCTAATAATGAACTATATACAATTTGAGTTTGGACTTGTTCCCACAAAAGTGAAAAAGGAAGACAAAGCAGAGTACATCCAAGCATTGGTCGAATCAAGAGAACAAGACAACACTCTGCCTTTCAGAGAGTTTATGTTACAGGAACACCTTACCAACCTACGGAAGGAAATAGAGAATTTCAAACAGTCGAAAGGTGGACAGAAAACAGAAAAGGTGGACAGAAAAGGTGGACAGAAAACCCGCGATGCGATACTTGATTTAATCAAGAACGATGAAAGAATCACTTCCACAAAAATGGCTGAATCATTGGGAATCAACCGAAGTGCGGTCAGCAAACATTTGAAAAAACTGCAAGACGAAGGCGTAATTCGCAGAGAAGGCCCTGACAAAGGCGGCAAATGGATAATTGTAAAATGATGAAAACCAAAACCATATTATTTGTATTACTGTTTTCAGCCAGTCCGTTGTTCGGTCAGCAAAAAGACTCGCTCAACCCACCACTTCAATACGGCGATGTATTGGTTGATTTTTAATAAAAGCAAAACAACAAATTAAAAGGGGACAGAAAAAGATGGACAGAAAATGAAAAAAGTAGACAGAAACAGAAATCTTAGAATTGCAGTTATTGTATTTGTGTGTGGTTTACTTGTTGCGTTAGTTTCCGCATTGGTTCTCCGTAAAGAAAGACAAACGCTAATGACAACAGGAGAAGAAACTATCGGTGTTGTAACAAATACCTATACTATTGGTTCTCGTTTTGGCTCTGGTACGAATCCATATATTATTGAATTTTCTTTTTTTTTGGATGATACCATCATAGATGGAACGTGTTCTCTATCATATGAAGAAAAGGAACAATTCCAGAAAGCCGTTGTCGGGGGCACATACAAGGTAAGATTCTCTCTCGAAGAACCTTCTAAAAAAGCAAGAATATACATTGATGAACCTGTTTCCTCTTCTGAAGAGGAGTATAAAAGACTATGGGAAAGATTATGGATAAAGAGAAAGGGTTGAAAAGTCTTTCGTTCCGACGGATTTGCAATCCGTCGAGTTGGAAAAGGGGATTTGAAATCCCCACTTCAATACGGCCGGATTACAAATCTGTCCGAACCGTAGCATTAATAATTCTGCTTACATCATTTTCGGTTTCCTTGATGGCGCAAGAACCGCATCACCTCTCTGTTCAGGACTGTATCGAAATGGCCTTGGAGAACAACATCGAACTGAAAAACAGCCAGTTGGAAATCGACAAGGCAAGAGTGACGAAAAACGAAGCCCGTGCCGAATACTTCCCCACTGTCTCAGCACAAGCCGTAGCCTTCGATGCCTTGAATCCGATGCTCACCGTTGGCATTGAGGACATCGACAATGCACAATTGAGGCAGTTGCTTTACACGCTTTATGCCGAATACGGTGCCAATATGGGCTTGGACAAGGAATATTCCTTCGTGCAGAACGGAGTGATGCTCAATGCGATGGCGACAGAACCCATCTATGCGGGTGGTCGTATCCGCAATGGCAACAAACTCGCTAAGTTGGGTATAGATGCCGCTGAGACACAGGCAAAAGTAAAAGAAGATGAAGTGTGCTTGCAAACCGAGACGCTCTATTGGCAAATTGTGGCCTTGCAAGAAAAATTGGCCACTTTAGACCAACTTGACCAACTTCTGGATACCTTGGACAAAGACCTAACTGGTGCCATCGAGGCGGGTCTAGCTATGCCAACGGACCAGTTCAAGTTGAAGGTGAAGCAAAACGAAAGCCAACTCAACCGCAAGAAGGTCACGGACGGCATCATATTACTTAAAATGGCCTTGGCACAAACCATTGGCACCGACTGGCAGACGATGACGCTTGTCGACACTTTAGGTCTAGAAACCGAGCCAACAGCCTATTACCGACAACCTGATGAGGCTGTGTCGCTGCGCAATGAAAGTCACCTTCTCGACCTCTCGCTGCAAGCCGAAAAGCTGAAGAAAAAGATGACTCTCGGTGAGACCTTGCCTTCACTATTGGTGGGCGGCAGCACAAGCTATCACACCATCCTTGAAAACAGCAAACCTAACGCGATGGTCTTTGCCGTGCTGCAAGTGCCTATCACCGATTGGCACAAGACCTCCTTCAAGCTGAAAAAGCACGACCTCGACGCCGAGATGGCTGAAAACACCTGCCGCGACCTCACCGAGAAGATGGAGATGCAAACCAACCAAGCGTGGTTTAACCTCGAACAGAGCTGGTTGCGTATCACTATGGCACAAACTGCCCTCAACGATGCCGAAGCCAATTTAAAAATCACAGAGGATTATTACGAGGCTGGACTGGTGGCATTGTCGGATGTCCTCGAAGCCCAGACCTTGCTCAAGAAAAGTCGTGACGAGTTGACCGATAGCCGTGTGGAGTATAGGATAAACCTGGTGACCTATAGGCAGCTGACAAATGATTAGTGTTCCACATCTTTGGGTTTTGCACGTTTTTTGTATTTTTGCTCCCTGATTCAAAACTCATTCCAATGAAAAAACTCCTTTTTTTAGTCCTTTTTATGGCTACTGCCATTCTCGGACAGGCCCAAGTCAGCAAGATGATAGGCCAATGGAACACTTATGACGACAAGACGGGCGACCTGCGCTCCACCGTTAAAATCTATGAAGAAAATGGCACATATGAAGCCGTAATTACCACGCTTTACGAAAAAGACGCCAGCGGTAAATTCCAAGTGATGAAGGCCCCTTACGCAAAAGAATACGAAGGCGTAGTCGGCACTCACCTCTTCAAGGAAATGAAGGCCGACGATGACATATTGAGAGGCAAGATTTACGACCCCGAAAGCAAAAAGACCTACAACGCCAAGGTGACCTACAAAACCAAGACAGACGAACTCAGTGTACGCGGTTCGTTGGACAAGGCCGGACTGCTAGGTCGTTCGCAGGTTTGGAAACGCAAGAAATAGACGTTAGTAGAGGCGTAGCGCGCTACGTCTCTACCATTTACGATAAGATTTGTGTAAGATTTGTTTCTAATCAAACATCAAATTTGAATTCGGCATCAAACCAGCCGGTGTCTTCCTTCAAGAGGTCATATTCTTCGCCCGTTTGGTGGTCAACCACATGCACGGTGCCTTTGATGTCGTCGTAGGTGAAGGTAAACTGTGAGTTTACGTCGTCGTCTTTAGGTACGTCCATATTAGATGTTACTATTGATTTTGGGCTGCAAAACTAATCAATTTTTCTTTTTGGAAACCAATCTGCCACAAATCTATTACAAATTGTAATGTCCATTCTGCCGCTTCGCGTCATTACGAGGCCTCATTCCGTGAACACGGAAGAAGCAATCCAGAGAAAGAGCTTATTGTCTAGACTGCTTCGTGCCTCGCAGTGACGCAAAGCGCTGCAAAACGATTTACGACAAGATTTATGATAGATTTGTTTCTATTATCACAAACCTAATCTTTCATTCAATTTCTTTGTCTGCTCCTCAAAGCCCTTTTTTCCGAGCAAAGCGAACATATTCTTCTTATACGCTTCCACGCCGGGTTGGTCGAAGGGATTCACATCCAGCATATAGCCGCTCACGGCGCAAGCCATCTCGAAGAAATAGATCAGTTCGCCAAGCACATTTTCAGAGACTTCGGGGATGACGATGCGGAGATTCGGCACGCCACCGTCCTCGTGGGCCAGCACAGTGCCGAGTTCAGCCTTGTGATTTACTTCGCTGATGCGCTTACCAGCGATGTAGTTGAGTTGGTCGAGGTCATCGTTTTCCATCGGGATGCGGAGCTCGTGGTTGGAGTTCTCTACTGAAATCACCGTCTCGAAGAGATTGCGCAGACCATCCTGAATATATTGACCCATCGAGTGGAGGTCGGTGCTGAAGGTGACCGAAGCGGGGAAGATGCCCTTGTGTTGCTTGCCGTGGCTCTCGCCGTAAAGTTGCTTCCACCATTCACTGAAATACACCAAGCGCGGTTCATAGTTCACCATAATCTCATTGGTCAGGCCTTGGGCGTAGAGGGCTTGGCGCACCACAGCATATTGCGTGACAGGGTTCTCAAGAGTCGGATTGACTTTGCATTGTTTCTCCATCTCGACGGCACCTTTCACCAAAGCGTGGATGTCGATGCCCGCCATAGCGATTGGCAACAGACCAACAGGGGTGAGCACCGAAAAACGTCCGCCCACATCGTCGGGAACGATATAGGTCTTGTAGCCCTTCACGTTGGCCAATTGTTTCAAAGCACCACGAGCCTTGTCGGTGATGGCGATGATGCGCGAAGCAGCTTCCTGTTCGCCGTATTTATTGATGATGTGTTGCTTGAGGATACGGAAGGCTATGGCGGGTTCTGTCGTCGTGCCCGACTTGGAAATGACCGCCATAGAATAGTCTTTCTTGTCCAAAACGGTTATCAAATCATGGAGGTAATCCTCACTCATATTGTGACCTGCATAGACAATGAGCGGCTTCTCATCCGTAAAAGGTGCAAAGTGGTTCTGCAACGCTTCTATAACGGCACGTGCGCCCAAATAAGAGCCACCAATGCCGATGACGACAAAGATTTCCGACTTTTTGCGCAGGTCAGCAGCGGTTTTCTCGATGTCTGCTAAAAGATTTTCATCGATTTCCGAAGGCAGATTCACCCAACCGAGGAAATCATTGCCGGCACCAGTTTTATTGAAGATGGTTTCATAAACTTCTGAGACCTTTGATTCTAATTCATTCTGCTTTTTTTTGTCCAAAAAAGATTGAACATGAGAGATGTCGATTTTCATAATTATGATATATTTAAGATGCTGCGAAGATAGGAAAAAAAGAAAACTGCAAAACAAACTTGACGATTTTAATTCTTCTTATAAAAACAATCGTTATTATAAAATCAATATAATATATTTATTATCAATATATTATGAAAACATATAGAGAAGGTAAAAAAGGCTATAATAAAATTGTTGGTTGGATTCAACAATTTTTTGAGATTTTTTTGCTATTATTTCAGTGAAATTCATATCTTTGCACAACTATTCTAAAGTACTACTAGTAATTAAACTAACTTATCTATCCATTTTTCATTTTTTATTTACATTATAATTATGTCACAAATTAAGGTTTTATTGGCAGAAGATGACAAAAACTTGGGTATGATACTCAAGGCTTTTCTTGATGCCAAAGGTTTTTTTACCACTTTATGCTCAAACGGACAGGAAGCATTGAATAGTTTTAAGATGTCAGACTATGATATATGCCTGTTTGATATTATGATGCCCGTTATGGACGGATTCACTTTAGCTAAACAAATCAAAAACTCTAATCCATCAATGCCCATCATTTTCCTTACGGCAAAAAAAGAACAGGAAGATATTTTGGAAGGTTTTCGCATTGGAGCTGATGATTATGTTACCAAGCCATTCAGTATGGATGAATTGCAGGCACGCATTTTGGCCGTCCACCGCAGATGCGCTTTTGTGCAATCTAAACCCTCTGTTTATCGTTTAGGCGGCTTCACTTTCGATTCACCCCGTCATATATTAACAAAAGGCAACGAAACCAAAAAATTGACCTCGAAAGAAGCCGATTTACTTTTGATGCTGTGCGAAAATATGGGTAATACCCTTGAACGCTCCAAGGCTCTATTGCAAATTTGGGAAGAAGACAATTATCTCAACGCCCGTTCGATGGATGTTTACATCACAAAACTGCGCAAATACTTTAAGGATGATCCCGATGTCGACATTCAGAACGTTCATGGCGTAGGATTCAAATTGGTGATAAAATAAATCTGAGCCAGGCAAAACAAATCGCGGGAAGGTATCTTTCCGCGTTTTGTATTCACTGATGAAGTGGTTGCGCTTCTGGTAGTTGCACCGTAGTGTCGCAAATAAAACCCCACAGCACCTCTGGTGGAAAATTGAAAGTGGTGTTGGTCAGCAAAGCGAGAAAACGGTTTTTGTTCACATCGCGAATGACTGCACTGCGATAGCCCTTCCACCAACCATAATGGAAAAACATATTGGGATGTTCTTTGCTCATTCGCCAGCCGAAACCATAATTTTCGTCGTTTTTCCACTCGGGTGAGCCTGGCACAAAAGCCTCGGCCTGCAAACTATCGGGCAGTAGGGCATTACAATTCAGGGCTTGATTGAATTTCCAAAGGTCTTCCACCGTCGAGAACATAATTTTGTCACCCA
Source organism: uncultured Bacteroidales bacterium (assembly GCA_946405575.1). Lineage (GTDB taxonomy): Bacteria > Bacteroidota > Bacteroidia > Bacteroidales > F082 > Limimorpha. The sequence goes on from CAMJHP010000005.1 coordinate 16,122, forward strand.
TAACCCCATTCAAATAATCGTTTTGCATCTTCACTGGGCCACTACGATACAATTCATGACCATGTGCCTCAACGGGCATATACATCGAAACAGCGGTTTCATCGCGCATCGAATAAATATAGGAATGCTCCATACCCAACGGCTCGAAGATGCGCTCACGCATGAAGTCTTCAAAGTGCATCCCACTCACCCGCTCCACCACTGAAGCCAGCAAGGCATAGTTGATGTTGTTATAAAAAAAGCAAGCATCGGGTGCCCCATAAACATCAGGCTTCTTCTCAGCCAGCATCTTAATCATCGCCTCGTTTGAGAAAGGCTTCTTCCGGTCGGGCCAATGTTTGTCAGCCATAGCATCATAGCGGGGCAAACCCGACCGATGGTTAAGCAAATGCCGAATCGTCACGCCCTCGTAAGGCAACTGGGGAATGTATTTCCTCACGTCATCATCGTAATCCAATTTGCCATCCGCCTTCAAAAGCATAATAGCCTCAGCAGTAAACATTTTCGAGTCGGACGAAAGTTGAAAGGCATCATCTATACGCAAGGAATCTTTCTGTCGTTTGTTCAAATCGCGCCACCCCAAGGCATTTTCATAAACAATTTGACCTTGTTCAGAATACAACATCACTCCGTTCAAACCTGCTCGGTGAAGATCTTTAAATACTCTATCAGCCATCATAGCACGTTTGGCCACAATCCCTTGGTTCAGATTGACAAAAAGACTATCCACATTAATGACAGGCACATCGTGACCGCAACGCCTTCCACAGAAGAAGACTGAACCTGTCACAATCAGCAATAGCAATAAGATGAAAACTGTTCTTCGTGCCATATTTGAGGGGCAAATTTACGCAAAAACCTTTATTCTTGGGTTTTTTTCGCGCAATTTCAGGAATAATTAACGCTAATCCACTAATTATTACTACTTTTGCAGCCCGAAACACAATTATACATTTTATTTTCATGTCACAATTTACAGATTTTGGATTGAATCCCGCTCTGTTGAAGGCTATAAAGGAGCTGGGGTTTGAGAATCCTATGCCAATCCAGGAAAAAACAATTCCTGTGCTCCTGGAGAATGATGTTGACTTTGTGGGCCTTGCACAGACGGGAACGGGTAAGACTGCCGCATTCGGCTTGCCCTTGTTGAACAAAATTGATGCCGAACAGCGTTGCGTTCAGGCGTTAATCCTTTGTCCGACACGTGAGCTTTGTATGCAGATTACCAGAGACTTGCGCAACTATGCCAAGTACATCCCCGAAATCCTGATTGTGCCCGTCTATGGTGGTGCCAGCATCGAACTCCAGTTTAAAGACTTAGCCAAAAAGCCGCAAATCATCGTGGCCACGCCCGGTCGTTTGCGCGATATGATCCGTCGCAACCGCGTCGATTTCAGCAACGTGAAGACGATGATTCTCGACGAGGCCGATGAGATGCTGAACATGGGCTTCCAAGAGGAAGTCGACGACATCCTCGAATATATGCCCAAGGAAGGACGCCACACCATGCTCTTCTCGGCCACTATGCCAAAGGAGGTGGAGGCCATCCTCAACAAATATATGACCGACCCAGTGAAGGTGGCCGTGGGCGAACGCAACTCCGGCACCGCCAACGTCGACCACATCTACTATATGATGGCCGCCAAGGACCGCTACTCAGTGCTGAAGCGCATCATTGACTACACGCCTTCCATCTACGGCATCATCTTCTGCCGCACCAAATTGGAGACCCAGGAGATTGCTGACAACCTCATTCAAGACGGCTACAACGCCGCCGCACTCCATGGCGACCTCTCGCAAGGTATGCGCGACAATGTGATGGACCACTTCCGCAAACGCTCACTACAGCTGCTGGTGGCCACCGACGTGGCCGCGCGTGGCATCGACGTGAAGGAACTGACGCACATCATCAACTATAACCTTCCCGACGACATTGAGACTTATGTACACCGCAGCGGCCGTACAGGTCGTGCCGACAAGCGTGGTATATGCCTTAGCCTCATTAACTTGCGCGAGAAGAGCAAAATCAAGCGGATTGAGAAAATTGTGGGCCGTCCCTTCGAAAAGGCTATGATACCGACGGGTAAGGAAGTGTGTGAGAAGCAACTCTTCAACCACATCGACCGCATCGAGCATGTCGACATCAACCGCGAGGAAATCGACGACTACTTGCCAGTGGTTTTCCGCAAGCTGGAATGGATGAGCCGCGAGGAACTCATCACCCGCATGGTGGCCCTCAACTTCAACCGCTTCTTGGATTACTACAAAGACGCTGTCGACCTCAACGTGAACGAGCGCGACGAAAAGAAAGACAAGAAAGAGCTCAAGAAGGAGCGCGAGCATCGCGACGAGACCATGAAGCGCCTCTACTTCGGCATAGGCAAGAACGACCATATCCTACCGCAAAAAATCATCGGAAAAATCAACGATGTCACCCGCTCCAAGAACATACCGATTGGACGCATCGACCTCTATCCCGACTTTTCGTATGTCGACGTGGAAGAGAGCTTCGTCCCGCTGATTTTGGAAAGCTTCGCCGACCCGCACAGCAACCCGCGCGGCATTGTAGTGGAAGTAGCTAAAGAACAGCCCGAACGCAAGAAGAGCGAGAAGAAAGAACGGAATGAACACCGCGACCGTGACGACCGTAAGCGTGACGAATTCCGCGAGAAGCGTGAGAAACATAACGATGACTTCTTCGAGAAAAAGTCAAAGAAGAAAAAAAAGGACTTCGACGATAAACCTTACTACAAGTCAGAACGCTCACGTGACGGTCGTGAATGGCTCGACCCTGACTGGAAAGACCATCTGGACAACATCGAGGTCTTCATCGACGATGACGATCGCCCAAGCCGCAAGCAGCGCAACGCTGAGCGGGGCTTCGGCGCCAAGAAGGGCAGCAGTTCATCTAGAGGTGGAAGCTCAAGAGGAGGCACATCGAGAGGTAGCTCGTCAAGAAGCTCTTCGTCAAGAGATTCAGGCCGTGGTCGCCGTGGCTCAAGCCGTTATGAGGACGATTATTACTCACCTCGCCGCCGAGGCGGAGGCCGCCGGAGATAGTTTTCTTTGTCACAAAACCGACAAAACATTCAAAACAATAGTTGTGGGAACCAGCAACGGCACCCAACCGGGATGTCGTTGCTACCCTCGACTAAAGTCGGGTATTAAAACTCAATTAAAATTAATATGATAGATGTTGAAGCACTAAAGGCTTATGCATACGATACGATAGGGGCGATTTATGAAGTCCATAAGGAGTTAGGGCCTGGACTGAATGAAAAGGTCTATCAAGAAGGACTTCAATTGGAACTTTTGGAAAGAAATATTCCTTTTCAGAAAGAATTGACGTTTCATCCTTTGTATCACGGCAAGGAAATGGAATCTACATATCGGTTGGATTTCTCGGTAAACGATGACATTATTGTTGAGCTGAAGTCTGTTGAGAGTTTAAGCAATGAACATAAAGCTCAGTTGTTCAACTATATGAGATTAATGAAAGCATCAGTCGGCATTCTGGTGAATTTCTATCCACGATTTGCTGAAATCGAATGTTATTTCTTTGATTCAGAAAGCAACGAAGTGTATGCCTCCGATGGCTTCTCCATCAGAAAATACAGTTAAAACCCAAGAGGCATCCGAAGGATGCGTAGGAAAGCATACTAGTTGGCTGCTTTCCTTGTCCAATTAAATAGATGTTTTGTGAGTTTTGTAGGTTTTGTGAAATAAACAGCTATGGCAAAGTTTAAGACATGGGTAAAAGCTGCCCGTCCGAGGACGGTGCTGCTCTCTTTTTCAGGAGTGCTGCTAGGAGGTTTCTTGGCCTTTGACCAGCTAAGGTCCCTGAGCCCGTCAAAGGGCCGCCCCTATCTTGTTATGCTCTTTGCTGCCCTCACAGCTGTTCTATTGCAAATCCTCTCCAACCTCGCCAACGACTATGGTGACTTCAAGAAAGGCACAGACAGCGCGAAGCGCGTAGGTCCACAGCGTGAGATGCAGAGTGGTGCCATCAACGAAAAGGAAATGAAACGAGGCTTGGCGTTCACCGCTTTATTATGCCTGATTTCTGGTGCCTTGCTAATTTTTGTCTTCGCTGGATTGACTTGGAAAGAATTAGCAGTTTTCGCCGTATTGGGGTTAGGTGCGGTGTTGGCCGCATTACTTTACACCTTGGGCAAACGGCCTTACGGCTATCGTGGCTTGGGCGATTTGTTCTGCTTTCTCTTCTTCGGTTGGGCTGCCGTAGCTGGCACCTTCTATTTGGCCACAAAATCTCTTGATTTCAGCGTTTTGTTGCCCGCCTCGGCCATGGGTCTCCTCTCCAATGCCGTGCTTAACATCAACAATATGCGAGACCATGAAAACGACCGCACCTCTGGTAAAAACAGCCTTGTGGTGAAATTAGGCTTGAAAAAGGCTTTTGTCTACCATTGCCTACTCATCAGCGGAGCTTTCGTCTTCCTAACAATTTATCTTGTTTTGCATCAGACTGCGTGGTATACCTACCTATTCGTAGTGCTGTTTCTTCTCTTTTTGAAAGAACTTATCGCCATCAAAAAAACCAATCCTGAATTACTTGACCCGTTTTTGGGACGGCAGGTAAAGCAAAGTTTCTTACTAGTGGTGGTGTATGGGATATTGCTGATGATATAAACACAAAAGGAACCCCTAAAACCGAGGTTCCTTTTTTAGAAGTCAACGCTTTAAGCGTTGTTTTGTTTTGAAGTCAGTACTTCCAAACGTTGCCTTTTGGCGATAATTGGAAATGTCGCCTCCTTAGTCACCCAGCGTGGCCACCATAACGGCCTTGATGGTATGCATACGGTTCTCAGCCTCGTCGAATACGATGCTGTTCTTGCCTTCGAACACCTCTTCGGTGACCTCGATGCCATCCAAGCCGAATTGCTCGTGAACATCGCGACCCACCTTAGTTTCAAGGTTATGGTAAGCAGGCAAGCAGTGCATGAACTTGCAGCTCGGGTTGCCCGTCATTTCCATCATTTCTTTGTTCACTTGGTAAGGCATAAGCAAATCGATACGCTGTTTCCAGACCTCGGCGGGTTCGCCCATAGATACCCAAACATCGGTGTAGAGGAAGTCGCAACCCTTAACGCCTTTCTTTACGTCGTCGGTCACAGTTACCTTAGCACCCGTTTCTTTGGCGATGGCCTTGCAGGTATCAATAAGTTCCTTGTTGGGTTGCAGTTCCTTGGGAGCCACGATGCGGACGTCCATACCCATCTTGGCACCACCCACCATCAGTGAGTTGCCCATATTGAAGCGGGCATCGCCGCAGTAAGCGAAAGTCACTTGGTTGAGAGGTTTGTCGGTGTGTTCCATCATAGTGAGGAAGTCAGCGAGAATCTGGGTGGGGTGGAACTCGTTGGTCAAGCCGTTCCATACTGGCACACCAGCGTATTTAGCAAGTTCTTCAACGATATCCTGACCGAAGCCACGGTATTCGATGCCGTCGAACATACGGCCCAACACACGAGCGGTGTCAGCCATCGATTCCTTGATGCCGATTTGTGAGCCAGTAGGGCCGAGGTAGGTGACGTGAGCACCCTGGTCTTTGGCAGCGACTTCGAAAGCGCAACGGGTGCGGGTCGAGGTCTTTTCGAAAATCAGGGCGATGTTCTTGCCCGTCAGTTTGGGTTGTTCGGTGCCTGCATACTTGGCGGCCTTCAGGTCGGCAGCAAGTTTCAGGAAGAACTTAATCTCTTCCGGAGTGAAGTCCAACAACTTCAGGAAGTTTCTGTTTCTGAGGTTAAAAGCCATATTGTCTTTAATTTAAGATTTAATATTTAAAGATTTAAAATTCAAGAATTTGCAGCTGGCTTCTGGCTCTTGGCTTCTGGCAGCTTATTGACAAAATGTAAACTTTCATTTACCATAGAAGCTGCCAGTAGCCAGAAGCTAATGGCCAGTAGCCAAAATCGCTGCAAAATTAGTCTTTTTTCCTTTACCTTTCAATTAATTAAACAACTATCTTTGCGCCATGATTATCCTCGACAATGTAGTCGTCACTGACGAATTCCTGAAAGCCCAATTCTGTTGCTGCTTACCCCGCTGCAAAGGCTGGTGTTGTGTGGCCGGCGATGCTGGCGCACCTCTTGAAGCCTCTGAAATAGAACAGATTGAAGATAACTTAGAAGCCATCAAGCCGTATATGCGCACCGAAGGCATCAAAGTGATTGAAGACAACGATGTTTATGACTATGACGAGACGGGCGAACTCGTCACGCCTTTAGTGAACGGCGAGGAATGTGCTTTCGTCTACTTTCACGAGAACGGCACAGCCCTTTGCGCTATCGAAAAGGCCTACCTGGAAGGCAAATGCGACTTCTGGAAACCCATTTCATGCCACCTCTACCCTATCCGCTTGGTTGAAAAGGACGGTTTCACCCACATCCTCTACCACGAATGGAGCGTATGTGTGCCTGCCAAACGCAAGGGCGAGCGTGATAGCATCCCACTGTGGAAATTCCTCCGAGCTCCAATGATCCGCAAATTTGGTGAAGATTGGTATGCCCGTTTGGAGAAAATGATCCAGAAAGAATAAACTAATTTAGACATTCTGCCGTTATCATTTTGTATTTGTCGTACATTCGCTACCGTAAACTGTAAGGATTGAAACAGCTGCTTTTCATATTAACCCTTGTGCTGTGTACTATCGCAACCTTAGCCCAAAGCGAGGACGCGCCAAAACAAAAGCGTGTTGACTTCTATGGATATGTGGTCACCGCCGACAGTCTCCATCCCATTAGAAACACGCATGTTATCAGTAAGATGGCACATTGTGGCACTATCACCGACCGACAGGGTAAATTCCACATCCAAGCAAGGCAAATTGACACGCTTTGGGTGAGTTGCGTCGGCTATGCACGACGTCTTGTCGCCCTCGATACGACACTCACTACTTCCGACACGCTTGTCATCCGCCTACGCCCCGAAACTATCACCTTGCGCGAGGTGACTGTGCTCCCTTTCAGCAACTACGAGGGTTTCAAGGAGTTTCTCATCTCTATGCCGAGCATTGAGACTCCCGACGAGATAAAACGAATGTATGATGACCTCGATGAGCTTTGGCTGAGTCGTGTCCCTGTGGGCAATGGTAAACCCACCATTACCGCAAATCCCATCCAATTCCTTTATGACAAATATAATGCCTCAGCCCGACGTCAGGCTACACTACGCCGCAACCGTCGTATGTATAACGACGTTTTACGCGAACAAGGTCGCACAGACGAACTTCTTCCCGACTCATTGGATTTTGCCATTAATTACAAATTGTATGAACTCGACGAAGCCGTCGAAAGCAAAAAAAGCAAGAATGAACTTGACACAACAAACGTAGTGGGTAAAATCAAGCCTATGGTTCCGAGAAAAAAATACATCCATTTTGGACAATAAACCATCCAACTATGACCTTTCGCGACTGGCTCAATAGTATCCTCAACTTATTCTATCCTCGCGTATGTGCCGCCTGTGGAGAGCCTTTGCTCAAGGATGAAGAAACCGTTTGCCTGAAATGCCGCTATTTGCTACCCAAAACGGGCTATGAACTCAATCCCGACAATCCTTTGGCACAAACTTTTTATGGTCGCGTCAAGTTCCATGCCGTGACTGCTTGTTTTTTCTTTGCCAAAACGGGCAAGGTGCAACACCTCATCCATGAGCTGAAATACAAAGGCAACAAGGAAGCAGGCATTTTTCTCGGTCAGCAGTTGGGAGAAACCATCAGGGAGGCTCCTTTATTTCAAGGCATTGATTATCTGATTCCCGTGCCATTGCATCCCAAGCGCGAGAAACAACGCGGCTACAACCAAAGCCTGATGATTGCGAAAGGTATTAACGAGGTTACAGGCATCGCCATTGGCGACAAATTCCTTGTCAGAGGCATCTATACCGAAACGCAAACCCACAAAACGGCCGAGGAACGTTTCAAGAACGTAAAGGACATCTTTGAAGTACGTTTTGCCGACGAGCTAAAAGGGAAGCACGTCCTCCTTATCGATGACGTGCTGACTACAGGTGCTACACTTGAATCGTGTGCGCACCAATTGGAAAACATTCCAGGTATTACCATTAGCGCGGCCACAGCGGCTTGCGCTGGGAATTAATGCTCGTAAGGCTGTCATATTAAGGCAGCCGCTGTTTTTGTTTTTCACAGCGGCTGCCGTGGTACGACAGCCCTACAATTCCTATAATGAATGATTATTCTTTATAGGTTTTCACTTCAGCCTCACCATTGAGGACCATCAGTCCATTCAAGGCCAAGGCCTTCATCTCGTCTTCACCGGGATAGACATAGACGGGTGCAATCTTCTCGACATGGGATTTCACCAAAGCGCAGAAACCTTTGTCATAGGCCATACCTCCTGTGAGGAAAATGGCATCAACGTCCATACTCATAGCCGAGGCCGCGAGACCACCGACTTCTTTGGCCACTTGGTAAGCCATAGCATTGTAGACCTTCTCCCATTCTTTGTTGCCTGCCTTTACGGCGTTTTCAACCTCAAGGGCATCGTTGGTGCCGAGGTAAGCGACAAAGCCACCTTTACCCTTCAACATCTGGCCGATTTCCTTCTTGGTGTACTTGCCACTGAAGCAGGCATCAACAAGGAAGCCAGCAGGCAACGAGCCAGCACGTTCGGGAGTGAAGGGACCATCACCATTCAAGGCGTTGTTGGTATCGACCACGCGACCTTTCTTGTGGGCACTGACCGAGATACCGCCACCGAGGTGGATGGCGATGATGTTCATATCCTCATACTTGCGACCAAGGTCTTTGGCCAGTTGACGAGCGATGATCTTTTGGTTCAAGGCATGGAAGATTGAGATACGTGGGAACAGTGGGTGACCTGAGTATCGCGCCACTTCGTCCATCTCGTCAACTACGACAGGGTCGGCAATGTAGGCTTTTACACCGATTTCTTTGGCGATGTCGTTGGCGATGAGGCCACCGAGATTGGAGGCATGTTCACCATTGTAGCCTTCCATAAGGTCTTTAATCATAAGATCGTTCACTTCGTAGACACCCGAGACGAGCGGACGGAGCAAACCACCACGACCCACGACGCAAGCCATTTCACTCAAGTCAATACCAGCCTCTTTCAGCTCGCGCTTGATGGCTTCGGTGCGGAAAGGCTTTTGGTCGGCGATGTGCTCATATTTCGAGACTTCTTCGGTGGAGTGCTTCAGGTTTTTCTTGAAGACTTGTTCTTCCCCATCAAAGACGGCGATTTTCGTCGATGTGGAACCAGGATTGATGGTTAATATTTTGTGTGCCATAATGTTAGATTTTTGTGATTTTCAAGTAGTGACGCGATAAATCGCATCACTACCAACCATTTACTTTATGCAAGCATCGCCGCTAAAGCGATGGAGTACAATTTGGTCTTCGACGTGTCGCCACGTGAACTGAGCACGCAAGGCACCTTGGCACCCATCAGCATAGCACCCACTTCGCTCTTATCAAACTTGGTGCAACATTTGTAAAACACATTGGAGGCTTCAAGATTGGAGAACACAAGGCAGTCGGCATCACCGGCCACGGGGTTCTTCATACCCTTGATGGCAGCTGTCTCGGCATCCAAGGCGAGGTCGAGGCTGATAGGACCTTCCACCATGCAACCTTTGATTTGGCCGCGCTCAGCCATCTTGGCGATGATGGCAGCATCGACGCAAGCGGGAATGCCGGCACTCATCTGTTCGGTGGCAGTCACCATGGCGACTTTCGGGCAGCTGGTGCCTAAAGCCTTAGAAACGGTGGTCACATACTTCAGCAACTGTTGTTTCTGTTTGATGTCAGGAAGCGGAATGATGGCGCAGTCCGAGGCCACAAGCAACTTGTGATAATTGGGATTCTCGATGACAGCAACATGGGCCAAAGTAACATTGGGCGGGCAGAGGCCGCGTTCCTTGTTGAGGATGGCGCGCATATACTTGTCGGTGGGGAGCAGACCCTTCATCAAGATGTCTGCTTCGCCAGCGTTGATGATATCGCAAGCCATAGCAGCAGCCTTTGTGTCAACAGGCTCATGGATGATTTTGAAGTTGTTGGGGTCGATGTTCTCGGATTTGCACACTTCTCTGATGACAGCTTCATCACCAAGGAGAGTGGCTTCGATGAGACCTTCCTTAACGGCAGCATTCACTGCACAAATTGTGTGATCATCATTGGCATAAGCAGCCACAAGGCGTTTCTTAGGTTTGCTGCGCAAAACCTCGAACATTTGCTCTAATTTTCTGATTTCCATAATTTTGTATTTAACGATTTGATATTTAAAATTCCAAATTTCGAATTATATCAAGACTTTATGTCTCGGGATTTTTAGCACGCTTAGTGTCTTTGCGAGGCACAAAGCAATTCAGATGAACCGCAAAAGTACAAAATAAAAGTATTCAAAACAAAGGAAACTGAAACAATAAATAATTTTGCCTTTCAGCTGGATGCTTTGATATGCTAAGCAACCCTTGCCAAAAGGCGAAATCTTCAGATATTTGGAATCGAATCAGTAATAAATAATATTCAAATCAAGCCGTTTTTCCTGCAACTGATCAACGGCACGTTTTTTCACCTTAGTGTTATAAACTTTCAACTGCTTCAATGAAGGAATGTTCTCAACAGCCGAAATGCTGCGTACATTGGTATTGTTGACAAACAAATTCTCCAATTTCTGCAAGTTTGACAATGGTTTCAGTGATTTTACAGGAGTACCGCTGGCATTCAAAGTCACCAAATTGTTCATCTTTGAGAGAGGGCTCAGATCTTTAATCTGAGTGTTCTCGACGTTGAGCAACTCCAACAAAGTGCTACTTTCAATAGGCGATAGGTTACTTATGGGATTGTTTTGAGCATTAAGTTCCAATAAAAACTCTTTATCGGTCAAAGGCATCAAGTCGCTGACTCCTTGGTTATTGATGGTCAAACGCTCGAGCCACATTAAACCGATGAGTGGCTCAATGGTGATGATGGGGAATTCAGAGGTAATTTCAAGCTCTCTTAAATCCATAATCCTTTGAAGTTCTAAGGCATTAGGTGTTTCCGACTGAGTGGCGATGGCATTACGGAAGATGGCTTGCCAAATCGGGTCGAGACCATTCCACCATTCGGTTAACGCTTGCGTTTGATATACCACTGTCACTTGACGTTGATTCTCTTTCAGTGCTACTACTTGTGTCTTACCAATAGTGGTGCTGTCGGCATCAATCACCTCAATATTACTGTCGTTGACCAAAACAGATAAGTCGTTGACAAGCGTATTCATAATATTGAGATACTTCAAACTGCTCATATCCTTCAAAGGCCTGAGGTCGCTAATGTAGGTATGCGATATGTTGAGTGATTCTAAATTGGCTAAGCCTTGAATAGGCTGCAGGAAATTGATTTCTGTATTTGAGATGTTCAGTGTGCGAAGGTTAGTCAGACGACTGACGGGCATCAAGTTCTGCATAAAAGTATTTCCCGAAAGGTCTAGCTCCTGCATATTAATAATTTGATGCAACTGCTCAGTTGTAGGTTCCGAATCAACTTGTATCTGTTTGGAAAATACGGCTTTCCAATAGATGGGTAGTTCACGCCACCAAGTTTTCAAAGCCTCAGTGTCATAAATGACTAAAGTGAAAGGATTGGTTTGTGTAAAAGCGTTTGCTTCAGCATCATGGATGCCAGAATGGTCACAATAAATTTTGCTCAAACGACGGTTTCCTTTCAAAGATGTAAGATCACCAATAGATGTATTGCTACAATAGAGTTCTCTCAGATTTTCCAGTTCATTCAAAGCCTGTAGGTTGCTGACTGCCGAACCTGATATGTTGAGACTTTGGAGGTCTTTTAGGTTGCGCAGCGGGCCAAGGTCGCGAACGGAAGTGTTGCTGATGTCAATATTTTTGAGTTGTTCAAGTTCTTGCAAAATGCCGATATTAGCAATGCGGGTGCCGCCTAAGTTAACTATGGTGAGCTTCGGACAACTTTTCAAATTGGAAATACGGCTAACCTGGGTGTTATTGAGGTTCAGTTTCTGAAGGTTTCTTAAAGAAGAAAGCACACTAAGGTCTTCTATGGTAGTGTTGGCCACTTCGAGTTCTTCAAGTGTAATATTGTATTTTAGGGAAGAAATATCTTCTATTAAAGTGGAATTGGCACGCAATACTTTCAATTTGTTTAGATTACGCACAGGGGAAAGGTCTTCTATAGAGGTTTCCGAAATATCTAACCAAGTCAAGTCTGATAATTCACTGAGCGGTTCCAAAGAGATAATCTCGCGGATGCCGGAAATATCGACACGTTGTTTCTGGGTGACGAGCTTCAGCTTGGCATCAAGTTCAGTGAAACTTGAGAGGGCATTGGTGTTGAGCTCTGACAAAGATGTGCTGTCATCGAGAATAATATCGCTGCCTAGACGATTTTTCCAATTCTGTGACAAACCGTTCCACCAATTGCGAAGTGCCTCTTTTTCATTGATTTTAGTAGTGTAAATGCTGGCTATTTTTATGCTGTTGTTCTGTCGGTCGAGGTTGATTTCGACAAAACGGTTTTTCATATCATCGACAGCTTCGTTAGTAATGGTTTTGGCTGTCAGATGCCGAGTCAGAGAGGCTTTGAAAAAGATAGTACCGTCGTCTCTTGTGTTATTGGCAATGCTTTGTAATTCAAGCTTGAAATTAGCCCATTTGAAAAAGAAATCGATGTCTTTCAGATAGGCCTGTACGTCCTTGTTGATAGGGGTTTTGCGGTTCACATCGAGATCATCTTCGATTTGCACCTTATCGTCAATAAAGATCTTACTCCAGCTTTCTGTAAACACGATTTCCTTTTCCAAAGCCGATGTGGTACTATCGCCGAGGAAGTTCATCGTTTCCTCCAAGTACGTAATCATATTGTTGATTTCGTTTTCATACTTTGCGATTTCGTCTTTGGAAAGTTTCTGAGCGTGACCTCCAAAAGCCATACCAAACAACAATATAGAGAGAATGGCTATCTTTTTCATGGTTGATAAAATTTGATGAGATTGGTTTTTTCCTTTTCTGGCATATAAACGACATTCGACATAAGCCAACCGGAGTTGAGACCCGAGCGGTTGAACCACGACACTTCAAAATACCAGTCCTTGATTTGCAGGACGTGAAATTTGACTGAGTCGACATGCTGGAATACCAGTTTGCCCTGTTTGATTTCGTAGAAAAACAAAGTCAGATAATCGGGTTGGAATTCTTTCGAGGCATAATAATCAACAACTTCAGGATTTTGGAAGACTTTGTAAATATTCATAAAATCGAGTTCGTGGCTCATTGGATGCAGAAAATGCTTTTCCCTTTCAGCAATTTCTCCTTGTGGAAAAAGTTTGTTGAATTCTGAGAAATACACATTTGTAAGCACCCATTTTGAGCCTAAGCCTTCTTTTTCGACTGTCAAGAAGAGCATCACTTTGGCATCTTTACCGTTATACTTGAAAGTACACGACACCTCAGAGAACCATCTGCCGCCGAGGAAGGTCATATATGTGGAATCACCTTTGGTGACGTCCTCGATAAAATAGCGTTGCAAGTCTGTTTGGGTACCATATTTCTCTTGGTCGAAAAGGATGGGCAGAGACTTACGACGCATTTCGTTGCTGCGGAAATTGGGGTCTTTGGGGTTGAGACGTTCACCGAACTGGTCTTCCTCATAGTTAAATCGGCGCATAAACTGACCCATCTGCTTGGTCATTGCATAAAGCTCTGTTTCGTCCATCTTAAAATCGCCAATGGTTTGGGCGAAAGTATTGCCAACCAGCAGAAACACTATGGCAAGAAACGTGATATTTCGGAGGTGAGTTTTCAATTCGAAAAGTTCTTTTTACACCTATATATCCCCTCTCAAAGGGTAAGCGGAGAGACTTTATGTCTGGAAGGCTTTCCCCTTTGGGAGGGGGAGTTGGGAAATTCAAGCAATGTTTATTACCTATTAGTAGTTTCTTTAACCCTCATATCGCCAAGAAGCACATCCCAGAAACCAATGGTACGGCCTCCAATTTGGGTTTCTTTACGCTTGACGTAGACTGTGATGTCTTTCTTGGTCGTGTCCTTATAAACCATATTGCCTTCTTTGTCGTATCCACGGAAAGTTTGGAAGATGGTAATGACACCTACGTATGTGCCATCAGGTTGGCGTTGCAAGTCGCTGACATATTCGATGTTGTACCATTCGATTTCGACGCGGTCATAGTTGAGTCGCATCAGATGCTCAAAGTACTTGCGGACACGATAGTAGGTGATTTGGTTGGAACCCAACGAAGAAACACCAATCTCGGCATCGCTCATAAAAAGTTCCTCAGCACGATCAATGACGCGGTTAGCCTCGCTGAAAGGCGTTTCCTTGGATCCAACAATTTTTATGTATTTGCTCAGGTCCCTCACCTTTTCCAAGGCAAGGCTATCAATGGCCTGCTTGCGTTCGAAACTCAGTTCGTCCTGTGCCATAGCGCTACCAACAACGCACAAGGCAATCACTAATGTGGCAATGATCTTTTTCATTTCTTTATCAGTTCAAGTTCATTAATCTTTCCATTGGAGTTGTATTTGATTTCGTGCACCTTGTTGGGTGAAATCTTCTGATCCTTTAAATAGTTGAGATATTTCTCGATGGTGGTCGGACGGTCATAATCGTTGAAGCCCACATTCTGACTGATGATGATGAGCACTGGCACATTAGGCGATTCAAACAAACCTAAAGTCTCATTAATGGTTCTGTTGGCTTGGGAGACACTTCCAGCGCGGGCGATGCTACTGAAATTGCGCTCAAGTGTAACATTGGCTGCTTGTGCCTCTTGCTTATTACGTTCTTCTTCCTCTTTCTGTGCACGTTCACGAGCCAATTTTTTCTCCACTTGGAAGAGTAGGTCATCGACTTCAGCGTTCTGCAGATTCCAGTCCTTAATGGTTTGCACACGAGCTTCTTTCTCTTCGAGAGTCCACAAAGTCTCATCGTCGAGGATAGCGTTCAGGTCTTTCACAGCTTGTTCAACTCTTGATTTGTACTCAGCCTCTGCGGCTTCTTTGGCAAGTCTCTTCTTGCTCTTGCAACTAGTGGTACCTCCCAGCGTGACAAAAACGGCCAAAAGAACCATCAATACGGTTGTGATTTTGCTTTTCATTGTATTTCAATTCAAAAATTATAGATTCGAAGATGTTTTTTTCCTTTTTCGACAATACAATAACTCCAATCAGCCTAATAAATTGCAAAAATAGTGCTTTTTTTCGTTGCACATGTGGTTTTACGGCAAATTTAGTGCCAAATTAACCCAAAGGAATTTTCTTAAGGACTTTATAAATAGGTCCAGTAGGCTGCAAGAAGCTTTGGAAATAGATGAGTTCCTTCACATCGGCATGTAGGTAGGTCTTTAGCTCAATAGAATTATAAATCTGAAGGAAAAACTGCTTGTCAACCAACTGTTTGATGCGACATACGGTAAGGTGCGGCACAAAGTTTTGTCGGTCGCGAAGATAACCTAAGTCGTCGAAAGCGTCCAAAAGGTCTGCTTCGAGGTCGAAGAGCTCCTTTGGTTGATTCTTCATACCAAGCCAAAGCACTCGGGGCACATTGTTGCTACCGAAGAGCCCTGTACGATCGAAATCCATAATGAAAGGATGGTGTTGTTTTGCCACTTTTTGGCAGGCTTCAATGATAGCCGGAATGTCCTCTTCAGGAGTATCGCCAACAAATTTTAATGTTAAGTGTATTTGATTGGTTTTAACGTAATTGATATAATGCTCATGCTGCAAGTTTTTCTTCAGCCTCTCGACCAAAGCCGGGAACTCAGTACTACATGGGATTGAAATTGCTAAGAAAGTTCGTTTTGTTTTCATAGGTATGTTTTCTTTTTTATTAGTTAAGCAATCCAAGAGAGTCTATACTTTGTGCAAGTTTTGTGGAAAATACATTCGCTCCTTTTTGGTTCACATGATGACCATTCATAAAGTAATTTGAATCTGAACTAATGTCCATTACAGAAAAATCAAGTAAAGGAATATTATACCTTTGGGATAATTCCTGATATGTGCTTCTGGCATCATTTTCTTCCAAATTGTCCTTAAGCTGTTTGTAAAGAGGAGCATAAACAAAAACCACTGGAATTTCATTATCGCTTGTCTCTTGCAAAAAACGCTCCAAAAGACTTGCTGCTTCTGGCTCGCACTGACCTTTAATTACACCCTTACTGTTAATGATACTTTTAAGATTATTTCCATCCCATTTGGTGTTAGCGTTTGAATAGCCTTTATAATAATCTCCTTTTTGGTCGTGGTGGAAATGGAGGAACTCGCCAATGCCCATTGTTATAAGTTTATAATCTCCCCTATATCGATACATCGGAATATGTTTCTCGGCCCAGGAAAAGCCATACAAATCAAGATATGGTTTTACCAAAGAATCGGTCAAATAAGGATAGTATTGTTCTTTTTCATATCCCTTTGACACAATACGTAGCTCTCTAAAGTCAATGTTGACAATCACTAATTTTGGCTTTTTGTTGTTCCTATTATATAATTGCCAACGTAAATAACTCACACCAAATGGTTGAGCTGAAACACCTAAATTTCGTGCATTGATTTTTAGAACGCTATCCATAATATACGGATTATAGGAGCCGACAGCACGCGAATTTCCAAGAATGACAACATCAGCATCCATTTTTTTATTCATAAGAGCATTCATTGTGTAAAAATGACCCCTTTCCGTCAACCTCAAACCACTACTGACCATTAGGTCGGCAACAATGGCAAGCAATAAGATAATCGCGACAAAAACAACAATATTTTTAATGAATTTAATCATCAGAATTGAAAATATATGAATGACTCAGCTGGCTTCCCAAAAGAAAAAATCATTACAACAAACAGTATGTACACCAACCATTGCCAAATCTTTTTAGTTCCATTAACTTTGAGTGGGCATTCCTTGTTCCGACCCGTCCACTCTAAAACAATGAATACCAATAATATAATTGGCATTGGTAACATATAGGTTGAATTGTAAATCCATGGTGAACGGAACAAGTTTCCATCTGTCATTCCTTGAATATAACCCCAGGCCTGCACAATACTCTCTGCTCTAAAAACAATCCAACCTATCAATGCCAAGAAAAATGTCAGAAGCATTTGTCCAGTTTCCTTCCAAGTAGGAAGAAAGCGACCTTCAGCCACTTGATTGGTGTGTTTTCTATTCTTCCCCGCCAAAATCAATGGCAAGAAAAGAATGGCATGATATGCACCCCAAACAAGAAATGTCCAGTTGGCACCGTGCCATAAACCGCTCACGAGAAAAATAATGAATATGTTCCTTATCACCTTTGCCTTTGAGACACGGCTGCCGCCCAAAGGAATGTAGACATAATCCCTGAACCAAGTCGTCAACGAGATATGCCATCTGCGCCAAAATTCCGCAATATCGCGACTGAAATATGGCACATTGAAATTTCGCATTAGCTTGATTCCAAAGAGTTTGGCTGTTCCAATAGCGATATCAGAATAACCTGAGAAATCTCCGTAGATTTGGAAGGTGAAGAAAATTGCAGCAAGAAGCAAAGTGCTTCCGCTTTGTTCCATATAAGTCGAAAACACTTGGTCGACATACACCGCACAGTTGTCAGCCACCACTATCTTCTTGAACAATCCCCACAAAATTTGACGCATCCCGTCAACAGCAGTATTGTAGTCAAATTCTCGCTTTTTCAAAAACTGCGGCAAAAGGTTGGTTGCCCTTTCGATAGGGCCTGCCACCAACTGAGGAAAAAAAGAAATGAAGGCAAAGAAGGCAATGATGTCGTCAGTTGGCTCCATCTTGTCACGATAAACATCTATCGAATAACTCAAAGCTTGAAAAGTGTAGAACGAAATACCCACAGGCAATATCACCTTCAGCAAAAGGCGGTCCATAGAGATGTGGAACAATTGGGCAAACTCAGTAACAAAAAAGTCGTAATACTTAAACAAAGCAAGGATTCCAAGATTGATAATAATATTCAGCCACATCCACCTTTTGGCTATTTTCTTCGATTCCTGCTTCCCTATGAGAAGGCCACTGCCCCACGAACAGAAAGAAGTAAAGGCTATGAGCAACAAGAATCGCCAATCCCACCAGCCGTAAAATACATAGCTCGCCACAACAATAAACGCGTTTTGCAACTTCAACTGATGCCCCGACTTGCTAATAAAACGGTCGAAGACAAACCAATAAAGCAGAAACACTATCGGAAGAAATATGGCAAACTGAATGGAGTTGAAGAGCATAGCAATTTCTGTTTAAAGGATACCTTTTGTTTTACCTCACCAACCCCACAGGATACACCAAATAATTTTTATCACAATAGGGAGAACGTTCGTAGAACCAACTCAAAATGGCATACTGCGAAGGCTCTTCACCTTTCGGGAAAGAAGCTTTCCATTGCTTGAATTGTTCCTCTAGGAAAGGATCGGCTGCGAGCATCGTCTTGGCCATAGGCTCCATCTTATAGATCTCAAAATACTCCACACGCTGCAACACATTGTTGAAGAAACCCCATTCAAATAGCGAGCCTTGCATCTCAGGCTCCAACAGGTTCGATAGTAATCGAACACCGTTTTGCGAAGTTTTCACTACTGCCGAACCTTTCGGGAAGGTGATTTCTTTTGTAATCTCCTCGGTATCAGCATATACCACACAGCTGTGACCTTCAGATGGCTTGGGCATAAACTCTACATTGCTGAAACGATATGTATTCACTTGTAATGTCTTCTCGCTCTTCAAGAGATTCATCTCAAAGCCATGCGCCTTGACGATGTCGATGACTTCTCCATATTGCGCTGGGATGATGTATTCCTTGGGAATCGACAAGGTCTTTTCAGGACGAGTGGAAAACACCCGACGAACCTTGCGAGTCTCGGGGAATGTCGTGTCATAGGCATAATACCAACCACCTGTGATGTCGCTATGAACCGCGTCGAAATGATAGCCTAAGAAATCTTCCCAAATAGTATCATTCAGCTCGGGCTGCATATTGATTGGCAATTTCTTGAGCTTTAAATCGTTTTTCTTGGCCTGAACTAAGGTATTATTGAAGTTTTCCTTATCACCATGAATAATTCTCAGTGTCTCAACGATCATATGATAAGTGGAAAGCACTCTGTCTTTGTAAGGTTTCAGCATATGGGTCTCAAGCAAAATGCCGGGACAATTACGTGCTGTGGTATAGGCTTGTGAAAACATAGCCGAAAAGCTCTCATCATAGAGCGAAGCTGTCGGGTCGCCCCAAGGCTGAAACTCAATGTAGCGCGTGATAGGTATGTTTTGTTTGAGCATTGCCACTTTAATTTTTGGCTCCCAAACCTCGCTCAGCCATCGGGTAATGCCTTCATCATAATTGCCGAAGTTTTCAATTGAATAAGTAGTGACATATTGGTAATCAGCACCATCAGTGGCGTGAGTATCGAAAAACAAATCTGGTTCCCATTGATTGAAAAGAGAAGTGAAAGCACGTATTTCAGGTGTGTCGAGTTTAGTGAAATCCCGGTTGAGATTCAGACCTTGCGCATTTACACGCCAACCCATTTGCTTTGGACCGTTTTGGTTGATACGGTTGTAAGGGGAGAAGTTAGCCAAACCGTCAGGACTTAATACGGGGATGAAAATAAAAGAAAAGTCCTTCAATAAATCAGCATTATAGCCGTCTTTCAACATATTGCGAATAAGTAGAAACATAGCATCCTTACCATTGGGTTCACCTGGATGGATACACGATTGGACAAAAATGATGTTTTTTCCACTCTTGCGGATTCTCTTCGGTTGGGTATAGCCGTTCTCATCAATAATCAATAAAGGAATGTCGCGCCCCATTGCAGTAGTTCCAATGTTTTGGTAATGCACTTCCTTGAATTGTTTGGCCAATAGTTTCGCGTAGGCGATAGTACCATCATAACTATCTGTTTCCAAATAGTTTGACTTTTCAAATGTAGTAGTTAAATCAATTTCTTTATTATTACATGAGGCCAATAGAATCAATGCCATAAGAAACGGAAAACACTTCTTCATAATGACTAGTTTTAGACCTACAAAAGTAACATTTTTATGTAGATTTTTCTCATTGCAGTCTTTTTTTCTCAGTTGTAAACCAATTTTGCGTATTTTAGCACCTTCAAAAATCATTTATTCCATGAACACTTATTCCATAGGAATCGACATTGGCGGCACCAACACCGACATTGGACTGGTGCGCGACGACGGTCGCTGCATAACTAAGAAAAACCTTCCCACCAACAAATATTTCGATGCCTCCCTTTATGTGGCGGACATCTGCGAACAAATCAAATACTTAATGGCCGAAAACCACGTTGACACCATCGACGGTATCGGCATTGCGGCACCGGCTGGCAACTACTATACGGGCTGCATCGAGAACGCCACCAACCTCAACTTCAAGGGTATCGTCAATCTTGGCTCGGAATTCCACTCGCATATCGATGTGCCTGTCGTCGTCTCCAACGACGCCAATGCCGCGGCTTACGGCGAACTCGTCTACGGCGGTGCCAAAGGCATGAAGCATTTCGTGATGTTCACCCTCGGTACGGGCATGGGTAGCGGCATTGTCGTTGACGGCAAGCTGGTACATGGCAAGACGGGCGGCGCTGGTGAACTCGGCCACGCCATCCTCATTCCTGAAGGCCGTCCTTGCGGCTGCGGACGCAAAGGCTGTCTGGAGACCTATACCTCCGCTACGGGCATCCGCCGCACCGCACTCGAGATGATACAAAGCACCCCCGATTATGTCGGCGCGCTATCACAAGTGCCGCCCGAGGAGTTGACGAGCAAGATGGTGGGTGATGCTGCCAAATATGGCGACCCATTGGCCATCAAGGTCTTTGAAAAGACGGGCTATTGGCTGGGCATTGCCATGGCCAATGCTGTGGCCTTCAGCGGTCCCGAAGCCATCTTCCTGATGGGCGGTCCCGTGAAGGCCGGCGAAGTGTTGCTGAAACCTGCCCGCGAGTCGTTCAAGAAGCATCTGTGCTTCGTTTACGACGGCAGCGTTGACGTTCGCGTTTCCGAACTGCCCGACAATGACGCAGCCATCCTTGGTGCTGCGGCGTTGACAAAAGCATAGGTGTAAGAGCTATGATGGGTAACAGAAAAAGCCGTCAATGACGGCTTTTTCGTTTATTTTTCGAAGTTTTTATCCAAAAACTCCTGAGCTTCTTTCATACCTCCATCACTGGCCTTGCGCATAAGAAGCTTTGCATAAGATTGATCTTGCGCCACGCCGTCTCCATTGTAATACAATACACCAAGACGGTATTGGGCATTGGCGATATTATGGTCGGCGGCTTGGGTGAGATAATCCACGGCTTTGGCCATATCTTTCTCTGTACCAATACCATAATAGTAACAGTCACCCATCTGTGAAATCGCATAAACATTGCCAACATTAGCAGCATCTTTCCACCATTTGACAGCGTTTTTCTCGTCTTTTTCTACGCCAATGCCATAGAAATAGCAATTGCCAAGGTTCAGCATAGCCTGGTCATCTCTCGTAGCGGCTCCTTTTTGGTACCATTCAAATGCCTGCTTGGGGTCAGCCTTGACGCCAATACCCAACCGATAGAAATTACCGACTGAATTGTAGGCCGGACCGTTATTTTGTGCCGCTGCTTTTTTATACCATAACAAAGCCTCTTTCATATCCTGTTCCACTCCCCACCCCTTCTCGTAACAAACACCGAATGCATATTGGAACTTGGCATCACCATGCTCTGCTTTATATCGGATGGAATCTATCTGTGCAGCTACTTGATTTCCTACCGACATATTTCCTCCTTGCAATTGGCTGAAATCAAGTGGCTTGCCTTCTTCTAACTTCAAAACAGGACCATTTGGGTTATTTGCTGCGGTTTGATCAACCCCGTCTTTATTTTGAATTTGCACCTGTTGCATCGGAGCAACGGGCACACCTTGTGGCACAAATACTTCTTTATCTGTAGGTTGCACTTGCTCTTTTTTCTCTTTCTGACCGCAAGCGACAAACATCAATGACACGGCAAATAAGAAAAGGACTCTTTTCATATTCTCTGATTTTAGGCTGCAAAAATACACTTTTTTCTCGTTCATTTTCCACGTGAAACAATCACTTCACCTGAAACCTTACACCAACGTAAGCACGCACGCCTGACAATGGCCCCCAAACCATAGAAGCATCGAAATCTTTGCTTGTCGGGTTTTCAGCCGAGATGATGGGGTATTGTTGTTTGTAGTTGGTCAGGTTCTCTCCACCGATATAAACTTCCCAATGCTCACCTAACTTTTTCATGATCTGCGCATTCATGATGACATAGAATGGCGAACGACGGATGTCCTGATGGTGGGCCACAGCGGTGGCATTTCCGCTCAGCTCGGGCACGCGGCTGTCGCCGTTGAACTGCGTCGTGAAGTCGAACTGCCAAGTGCCAGGTGCATACGACATCGTGACCAGACCTTTATAACGGTTGACGAAAGGTTTCTCACGCAAGGTGTCGTTGATGGTCATCTTCACATCGTTGTAGCGGAAAGCCAAAGTCAGGTCGAAGTCCTTGAAGATTTCGCAGTTGGCCTCGATTTGGGCACTGTTGGAATACGACTTGCCTTTGAGGTTGTAGATGCGTATTTGGTGGGCATCGGCGTCGCGGTCGAGGACGATTTGGTTGATGAAATCAGTGCGGTAGAAATCGGCCTGAAAGATGAGTTCACGCCAACCAATATGAAATTCTTTGGACAAATTAATGCCATAGTTCCATGCCTCTTCCATTTTGGGTGTATCCACAAAGATAAGTTCACGAGCCGAGGCTAACATGGTCGAGTTTTCGGCCAACACATTGGGTGAACGGTAGCCTTTTCCGGCCGAGGCCCTAATGGTCAAGTCGTCATGGGTCTTGAAGCGTACATGCAAGCGGGGCGTGTAGAGCAACTTCTGATAATAGGTGTTGTAGTCAGCCCTCATGCCAAGAATGAAGCTCCAATGGTGGCTGTCGTCGAAAGTGTATTCACCGAAAACGCCAGGGACGTGCTCGATACGGCCATAAAGGCTATCGGCCAAAATCTGGTCGATATGGCCGCGTTCGGTGCGACGAAGGTGCTCTTTGTATTTGTCATAGGAATAGCTGGCACCCACTGAATACTTGTGCATCTCATTGACAATGTATGAGTTAAACAGAATGTTGGCATAATAAGAATACTGTTCTGCGTGATAGAGATTCGTGTTGAAATAGGCCGAGTGCATCTTATGGTAGGTGAACTGCTGCTGGATGCCGAGGCTGGTATCATGGCGGTCGAAGAGAAAACCTGTTTTGGAGAAGGCTTCATAGCGTTCCGTGTTGATGACAAAGCCCAAGCTGTCGCCAGCTGTGCCTTCATGCAGATGTGCTCCTGGAACGAACCCGATTTGTCCGCCATAGCGGTCTTCTTTCAAGGCTTTCACGCCCCACATGCCTTCAAACCAATCGTTGGCGTAGTTGTAACGGGCAAAAGCATTGTATTGCGTCACTTGCGGGTCGTCAACGAAATGGTCGCCGTTATCGTCCATCGTCATAAAATTGTGGTTGACGTGGCCGAGTACCATCATGCTGCCATGCTTGCCCACGTTCCAACGGGTATTGAAATTGAGTTCAGCCATACCCATGGTGTTACCGTAAAGGTTGAGAAACAGCTTCTCGCTCTCCCCCACTTCGGGTTTTTTGTAGTCTACGTTAATCTGTCCGCTGATAGATTCGTAACCATTTCTCACAGAAGACGTTCCTTTTGAGACTTGGATGGCATTCATCCATGTGCCTGGCACATAATTAAGCCCAAAGGCAGAGGCTACACCGCGGAAGTTGGGCATGTTTTCAGCCATCATCTGGGTGTAGAGTCCGCTCAAGCCGAGCAGTTCGATTTGCTTGGCACCCGTGACGGCATCGCTGTACGACACATCCACCGAGGCACTATTCTCAAAACTCTCCGCGAGGCTGCAACAAGCCGCACGGCGCAAGCCCTCTGAGGTGATGGTCTGCACCGAGACGGGGTTGAGTGCAGAGATGAAGGTACTTTTCTGTCGGGCTTGGATCTGTACCTCATTAAGCATGTGGATGGATTGGAAAATATGGTCGTAATGCACGGGGTCAAACATGTGGTGGACGGTGTCGTTCTCATAGCTGATACAGCTGAACACGAGGCAGCCGATTTCTCCGTGGACGGGGATTTTGTAGTGCCCATTGGCATCGGTCACCACACCTTGGTTGACGATTTTCCAATAGACGTTCACACCAGGTAGCGGGGTGCGTTCTCCGTTTTCAGCTTCTTCATATACGGTGCCTTCGATGAAGCCTTGGGCAAATGCGCCCGTGGCGAAGGCGAATAATAATAGGGTGATTAGGGTGAGTTGTTTGGTTTTCATTGGATTATTTAAGATTCAAAATTCAAAGATTCAAAATTGGGTTTGTTGTGGAGATTCCCTTCGGGAATGGAGAACTATTTGTTTTGTTAACTGCGGCGGAAAAAACTTGTTACCTAATTGTAGCATTACCAACCGCCGCATGATAAATAATACTTAACTCCATTCCCCGAAAGGGAAGTTTCTTATTATCTCAGAAAACCAAAGGATTAAGCTTCAGCGAAGAAAAGTACACAATCCGTTCTCGCCCCGAAAGAAACTTGAGTGTCTTTTTCAGAGAAAATTTGTTGAAAGCCCCACTCACTTGGTTGCACAAGTCCGTCAAATCAAGAAAGGGCAGGATAAAGGATTGAATGCTGATAATCAGGTGTTTGTCAGGTGAAAAAACAAAGTTGTCGGTAAATTGGATCTTGCTGTCGAAGTCGTCGCAGCAACATTTAGCATTGAATTGGAGTCCATCCAATTGCCAAAGGTGTGCTTCGGCTTCTTCGTGCTCATGTTCATGATCGAGGCAATGCAGACAATGGTCTACCACCGTACCAAAGCTGCCCGTCAGCTGGTGGTCTTCAGTGCAATAATGGAACTTCACGTCCCATCCGACCGAGACGAACAGCACTGCAAGGGCCATCAAAAAGGAGCCGATTTGCAACAACCGCTTTTTCATGGCGCAAAAATAGGGAAAAAGGTGAAAGCGTGTTGTATTTTTGTGTAATTTCGCACTTTTCAGGCAATTGGCTTTTGGCCACTGGCTACTGGTAACTTTAAGTAGAACATAGACTTTACACCAAAGGTAAAAGCTGCCAGTAGCCTATAGTCAGAAGCAATTTTGAATCTTTAAATCTTTGAATTTTTAATACTATGGCCGACGGATACTTAGAAAAACGTTATGAAGAGGTCTTTGGCAAGGGTGCCAAGAAGACCGTAGTGAAACACACTTCATTGGAATCTTTAATGGAGAAAAACCGCAGTTATCGCGGCTATGACCAAAGCTTCGTGGTGAAACGCGACATGCTGGAACGCATCGTGGCGGTGAACGCCAAAATCGCCTCAGCGAAAAACCAGCAGGTGCTGCGTTTCAAGCTGGTGTCCAAGGAAACGGGAGCAGAAAACATCATTCAAAACATAAAGCTCGGCGGATTGTTACCAGAACTACATCTCCCCTACCCTAGCACTGAGCCTGAGGCATTTATCATCATTTGCAGTATGATACCTGAAACGAAGTTTGTTGACATCGACCTAGGCATTGCTGCACAAAGCATGTTGCTGAAAGCCACCGAGATGGGCTTGAACGGCATTATGATTGGTGCTTTCAACAAGGCGAAGGTTACTGAAGCTTTCAATTTACCTTACGATCCACTTTTGATTTTGGCCATCGGCAAAGGCAAGGAAACCATCAAATTGCAACCCGTGGATGCTGGCGAGAAACTGGCGTATTATCGCGATGAAAACGGGTCACAATTCGTTCCTAAGATTAAATGGGAACAGTTGATTATTGAATAATATATCTCACGCAGAATTCGCAGAACTCGTTGAACCTATCGGACGCATGTTTGGCGTCGCATTGCGATTTACATAGTTCTGCGAATTCTGCGTGAAAAACAAATTCATTATTGCATTTTGAAGAAGAAGGGCATGGTGTAACTCACTCTGACGGTTTTGCCGTCTTGTTTACCGGGCTTCCATTTCGGCATGGCCTTTACCACGCGGACAGCTTCCTCGTCGCAACCACCGCCGATGCCTCGGACGATCTTGACTTCATTGACACTGCCGTCTTTCTCGACAATGAAACCTACCAACACACGGCCTGAGATTTCCTTTTCCTTGGCCTTTTCTGGGTATTGGACGTTTTCGGACACAAACTTCATCATGGCTTGTTCGCCGCCAGGAAATTCAGGCATCACTTCTGCCTTCTCTAAAACTTTGTCGTTTGCAGCTTTCTTGTTTTGAGCCATTGCATTTGTGTTGACTATAAGCAAGAGGGCCAGCACCGACAGGGTTGCCAGGAATCTCCATTTGAGACCGTTGACTTTTTTATTCTTTGTAATCATTTCGATAAGTTTTTAGGTTAAACAATTTGTTATTTTAACTCTTGCAATTGTTATTGCAGTTTGAAATTGATAGGCATTTGATAACTTACCCTTACAGGTTTGCCGTCTTGTTTCCCTGGTTTCCATTTCGGCAAACCACTAATGACACGAACGGCTTCTTCATCGCAACCACCGCCGATACCGCGCAGTACTTTCACATTGGAAACGCTGCCGTCTTTCTCGACAATAAAGCCGACAAACACACGGCCTGAGATTCCCTTTTCCTGAGCTTCACTAGGATAAACAACATTTTTGGACACATAGTCCATCAGGGCATCTTCTCCACCTGGGTATTGAGGCATTTCTTCAACGATTTGATAGACACCATTTTTGTCGGGTGTCATGTCAGGATTGCTTGCTTTCTCCTTTTTTACGGATTTTGCCGGCTGACCATCATCCAATTTGAAGAAAATCGGCATCATGTAATTGACGCGAACAGGTTTTCCTTTTTGCATGCCAGGTTTCCATTTTGGCATCTCTTTAATGACTCGAGCGGCTTCTTCATCGCAGCCGCCGCCGATGCCGCGTACAACTTTCACATTGGAAACGCTGCCGTCTTTCTCAATAACAAATCCTACAAACACTCGGCCTGAGATATTCTTATCCTTTGCTGCTTGGGGATATTTGATGTTTTCAGCCACATACTTCATCATAGCTTCTTCACCCCCTGTATATTGAGGCATTTGTTCAACAATTTGATAGACAGTGTCTTCTTTAGAAGTGGCTACGTCTAACAGCGTTTCGAAAAGGCTCCCAGAGATACTAAAAGGCTCAATGCTGTATCTTGCCGTATCGCCTCTTTTTTCTGTTTCCGTTATGAAAAAGCTATTCTCTGTTCCATCTGCATTGTATGAGGTGACAGTCAGTTTTTTACATGGTTCACCCGTAATCGGGTCGAAAGCATCGGAAGCTTGGAACTTGATGGATGAACCATCTTCGCCGTAGATGATAGTATCGTTCAACTGAATTGGAGCACCATCGTCATCATAGATTTCGAACTGGCCCATTTCTATTGTGATGGGTTTATCAACGGCTTTCTTTTCCTGTGCCTTCACTTTCGTGTTGGCAATCATCAGGATAGCCAGCACCGGCAATGTTGCCAAGAGCCTCCACCAGAGGCCCTTGGCCTTTTCGTTTCTTGTAATCATCTTGATTCTTTTTTTGGTAAGGATTAAACTGAAGTTATTGCTCATTCCGCTGAAGTCGACAGCCGTGCACTGCTGCAGGATCAGCATCATGTAGTTCTTTTTGTCAACGCCGGTGGCCACCACATCGCGGTCGGCTTGGTATTCGTGAAGGCTCTGCAACTCCTTCTTGTACAGATAGATGAATGGGTTGAACCATTGCAGAATCATCATCACCTCGGCGAAAAGGATATCCCACGAATGGCGGTGGCTGATGTGGCTCATTTCGTGCCGCATGATGTCGGGGTCCACGTTTTCGTTGGGGAAGAAAGCATAACGGAAGAAGGAGAACGAGCCTTGTTCGCGCCCCGTGAACACCGCCGTGCAGCTACTCATCTTACGCTTGGGCGAGCGGATGATGAGCACCACGAGTCTCCCCAACTTGATGAGGAACAACAACGTCATCACGCCGACACCTATTAGATAAATACCGCCAATGACTTGCCACAGGCTGAAACGCGAAGGCGTGGTATTGGTGGTCACTATCACTTCAGGCAACATGGGCTGGCCATCGTGCGTGACAATGACTTCGCTCAGCATCATGCCGTTGAACATGTTTTGTTTCAAGATCGCCATCTGCGGCACTTCCATCCCTGAGAGCAGACCGAGCAATGGCATAGCCAAGGCCAGCAACATACTCGTCAGCAGGAAGAAGCGGTTAAAGTGCAAACGGTTGCTGTTGCGGAACAATAGGCGATACACCAACCAAAGGACGGCAACGGTGGTTGCAATGGGCAGCAGATGACCGATGATTAATTCTTGTGCTTTCATAGCTTATTTCTTTTCTGAGGCGATGGCCTCGTCAATAGCTTTTCTCATTTCTTCCAGTTCCTCGACGCTGAAGTTCTCCTTTCTGGCGAAGGCCGAGACAAGGTCGAGATACGAATTGTTGAAGTAGCGTTCAACCACACTGCCCAAGTAACGGTGCGAATATTCCTCCTTACTGATGACGGCACTGTAGCGATGGGCGCGGCAGAAGGTCTCGTGCTTCACAAAACCTTTGTTTTCCAAGATCTTGATGATGGAAAGCACCGTGTTGTAGGCCGGCTTGGGGTCGGGATAGGCCGCCATAATCTCGTTGGCGAAACCTTGCCCGATGTTCCAAATGACTTGCATCACCTGTTCTTCCGCTTTTGTCAACTCCTTCATTCTAATGGAGTTATCTTCGATATTTTCTTTCTTTCTGGCCATTTTTTCTTCCGTTTTTAAAGGTTTAACGCTGCAAATATACAGAATATTTTGATTGTACAACTATTTTTTTAGTTATTTTATTGTATTTTTGATGAAAAAATTGTCAAGTAACTGTTTTTCAATAATTGATGTTCATTTTCTTGCTCGCTTTAATCAGTCGCGTTTTTTCCTCATCGGATAGATTAAAGTCGTTGTTGCGTGCATTGATCATTTCCATATCAGGCTTTTCTAAAAGTTCCCAAGGGAAACGTTCCAGCAAGTTGTGTTCGCAGTCGAAGTCTTTCAGCGTCTTCATTTTCGACACATCGGGCAGATCCAACAAATGATTGAAACCGATCCCGAAACGCTCTATCGAGTCCATTTCCGTAATCCATTCGGGCAGGAAATGCAGTTCGTTGTGATGGATATAGAAATACTTCAGCCGTTTCAAGTTGCGCAAGGTGTCGGGAATCTCCTCGATTTGGTTGAACGAAAGGAACAATTGTTCCAAATTCTCCATATTGCCCACAAAATCAGGGATTTTCTTGATATGGTTCTTGTAGAAATCGAGGTGTTTAAGATTATTGAAACCTTTCAGGACTTCGGGAATATCTTTGAATCCATTCTCATAGAAAATGAGGTTTTTGATTTGAGTCAGATTGGCGAAAGAAGTAGGCAGTGAATGAAGCTTGTTTTTGGACAAATTGAGGTTGTTGCAGTGCAATTGTCCGACATTTTTGGGGAGCGTCTCAATGCCATTTCCAGCCAAAAGGATGCTTTTCAACTTCGACAGACGTCGAATATCGCGTTTGCTCAGTTTCAATTGATTAAAATTCAAGATGATTTCCTCCAAGCTGTCGAGTTCCATAATCCAGCTTGGGATATGACGAATTTGGTTGCCCTCCAGATTGAGATCTTTCAAATGCTTGCAACGACGGACACTGGCTGGAATGTGTGTCAATTGGCAGTTTGTCAGGTTCAGGCGTTCGATGTGGTTGTCTTCGGGAAAGTCGATTTTGCGAAAACTGCATCCGTTGAGGGTGACAATCTTCAAACTGTCCGACAAAAACAAGGACTTGTCCACCCTATTCGTTTCGATACCAGAAAAAGTGGCAATCCTCACCTTATTGTATATGGATAGGTCTGGGACAGTATCCAAATAAGTGAAATCAAGATTGAGCAATATAATTGAATCGGGGTTGTTGTTTTCCAGTTTTTGCAGATATGCCCTTTCTTCCGCACGGGCTCTTTCATACATTTCCAGAAGTTCTTCCTCGCTGTAATAATTCAGATAAGAAGGTTTTGCGATAGGTCGAGTTGAACAAGAGAAAAAAGCGCAACTTATTGCCATACAAATCAATAAACGGATTTTCGATTTCATAGTCAATGAACTTATAATGTAAAAATACAGATAATTTTGAATATAAAACTAAAAGTTTAGTTATTTTATTGTAGTCTTAATGAAAATATTATACAACACACTGATTTTCAATAGATTTTCAATATCATTTTTATAAGATTTCTTGCGAAGCAATCTAAAAATCAGTTTTTTCAAAAAAAAATGCCTCTAATTTCCCAAAATGTTGTATTTTTGCAACCGCATTTGAGAAGCCACTTTAGCTCAGTTGGTAGAGCAACGCATTCGTAATGCGTAGGTCGTTGGTTCGAGTCCGACATGTGGCTCCAGCAAAAGAGTTTCGTTTCCGAAACTCTTTTTTGTTGTCCAAAACCGACTATAATTCCTTCTCTTTTGCGGAAATTCCCTATTTTTGCAAGTTATTCTATTCTGGATATGTTTGCGCCAAACAAATTGATTGATAAAATCGAAGGCTTCACTAAGAAGTATTACCTTAACCGCCTGATACAAGGTGTGTTAGTTGGTGCTGTACTGTGGATTGTTTTCTATTTGCTCATCAACGGATTGGAGTATTTCTCCTGGTTTCCGCCCAAAGGCCGTTTTGTGCTGTTTCTGTTTTTGCTTGCTGGTAGCGGATTTGTTTTGGTGTATCATTTCCTTATCCCGCTTGTTAACCTCATCCGATTCCGAAAGAAGATGTCGGTGGAACAAGCTTCGATGTTGATTGGCAAGTTCTTTCCTGAAATTAAGGACAAACTGCTAAACACCATTCAACTAAGCAATCAGATGGACGAAGAATCCGATAATGCCCTATTGGCGGCCACCATCGAGCAACGAAGTGCCCGTCTTTCCCCTATCCGATTCAGTGATGCCGTCGACTTGCGTGGCAATTTGAAATATTTGGGCATCTTTTTTGGCTCACTTCTTATATTAATAGCACTGATGGTGTTTTTGCCATCTTTTGCTGTTCAGCCTACACAGCGCATTGTCAATTATGAACAACATTTCGAGAAGCCTCTCCCCTATCAGGTTGAAATAGAACAAGATGAAATAGAGACCACCCAAGGCAAGGAAGTAAAGTTCACTATGCACGTCACTGGCGACCGCATTCCCGATGCCTTCTATGTGAAAAGTGAATTGGGACAACAACTGATGACCAAAAGTTCATCTAATGACTTCAGCTACACTTTCAAAAACCTATTCAATGACTTGACCTTCATCGTGACTGGTGGTGAATATACGAGCCGCTTATTGCGTATCACAGTACACCCCAACCCTACCCTACTTTCCTACCGTTGCGAGTTGCACTATCCATCATACATCCACCGTACCAACGAAACCCTTGATGCCAAGACCCGCCTTATCGTACCCCAAGGCACCAAACTCATCTTCAGCTTTACCACTCGCGACACCGAACAGATGAGCGTCAGCTGCGACTCCTTGACCACTGACCTAACAGCAAAAGACAACGTTTTTGAGTATCAACTCGTGGCGACACAATCCATCAAGTTTGCGGTACAGGTGCAGAACAGTTGGAACAAAACCATTGAGCCCCTCCCCTTCTCTATCGATGTGTTGCCCGATGCCTACCCAGACATTCGCGTAGAGTCGTTCGACGAGCAACTTTCCACCGATGTGTATTATTCGGGCCTTGTCACCGATGACTACGGTTTCAGCAAACTCACCTTCAATTGCATCGTCAAAGAACCCATCGAAAAGAAAATTGTCAAGCCCATCGCTTTGGACTTGAAGCAATCCCGCACTTCGTTCTTCTACAGCTTCAACATGGATAGCCTTGGTATTATGCCCGGTCAGAATATGGAAGTCTATTTCGAGGTATGGGACAATGACGGTTTTCATGGGCCCAAGTCGAAACGCTCAGAGACCTTTACCTATTATAAACCATCCGAAAGTGCCTTAGACAGCATTGCTGACCAACAATCGGAAGACATCATGGAACGCCTGCAGGAGAAGTCGCAGGAGGCCGACAAATTGCAAGACGAAATCGAGAAGATGCTGCAAGACCTCATCCAAAAGAAAGACTTGGATTGGTCGGACAAGGAGAAGATGAAAGACCTGCTTGAAAAGCAGCAAAAGATCCAAGACGAATGGAACAAGTTGCAAGAGGAGCAGGAAAAACTTGAGAACTTTATGAAAGAACACGACTTGGGCAACGAAGACCTCATCAAGAAGCAGGAGCAAATCAACAAACTCTTCGATGAAGTAATTCCAGAAGAACTGAAGAAGATGATGGAGCAGATTGACAAACTTCTTGAAGAAATGCCTCGTGAGCAAATGCAGCAAATGATGCAGGATATCAAGAAAAACAACCAGTCGATGCAGGAACTCATTGATCGCAACTTAGCTCTATTGGAACAACTCAAGATGGAGAAGGACCTCAACGACTTGGCTAACAAATTAGATAAACTAGGAGAGGAGTTACAAAAACAAGAATCTGATAATCAAAATAAAGCAGGGGAGGAAGACGAACAAACATCGGCCGAAGAAGCCAAGGAGGAATTCGACAAAATGATGGACGAACTCGACAAACTCTTGGAGAAGAACCAAGACCTGCAACAGCCATTTGATATGCAAAAGGATGAGGAAATGCAAGAAAGCATTGATCAGGACCTGCAAGATGCTATGCAAAACGAACAGAATGGCGAGCAACCTCAATCACAGCAGAAGAAACAGAATGCTGGTCAGAAGATGCAACAGATGGCCAACAATATGATGATGCAAATGCAGATGCAAGGTATGGAGCAGATGGCCGAAGATGCGCATTTGTTGCGTATTTTGCTCGAAAATGTGGTCCATGCCTCACACATACAAGAAGATTTGATGACCGAAATAGGAAGTATACGCTCTGATGATCCATCATTGATTGACAAAATCATACAACAGAAGGATGTAGCTGACAATTTCAACATAGTTCGCGATTCGCTTCGTAGTATGGCCTTGCGCCAGCCTATGATTCAGAATTTTGTTTTCGACGAATTGCATACCATCGAGAACCAGACAGAAAACGCGATGAAACATCTCAACGATTTGAAACTCTCTCAAGCCGTTCGTCACCAACAAACCGCTATGATGTCAATGAACAACTTAGCTTTGATGCTGGCTGAGTCGTTGGAGAGTATGGAAAACAGTATGGAAGCTATGGGAATGCCAATGTCTTGTTCCATGCCAAAACCTGGTCAAGGTCAACAGAGTATGCAAAAAATGCAACAGCTACAACAGCAACTCAGTGAGCAACTAAAACAGCTGCAGCAGCAGATGGAAAAATCGGGACAACAGATGCCCAATTCCATGAGCGAAGAATTTGCACGGATGGCCGCTGAGCAAGAAATGTTACGCCAAGGCATGCAGCAGATGCTTAATGATATGAAGGAAAACGGTCAACTTGGTGACGATGGTCTTAACGAAATCATCAAGGATATGGAGAAGTTGGAGGAAGAGTTAGTGAACAAGAAAATCAATCGTCAGATGATTGAACGCAGCCAACGGATAGAGTCCAGAATGCTGGAATCACAGAAAGCACAAGAAAAGCGTGAGCAGGAAGAGAAACGCAAGTCAAACGAATACAAAGGCTCGCATTTCGACCGCAAGATTGACGAATATCTCTACGAGCAATCACTCAAGAAAAACCAAGAATTCCTGCGAAGCAATCCCATCGAATATGCTCCTTATTACAAGGATAAAATCAACGAATATTACCTGAAGAAAAACACGCATTGAGATGATTAGATTCAGCACATTGGATGTGGAGATGCCGCCCATCGACCCACAGCGCATCAAGGCTTGGATTGGTGAGGTGGCCGAACGGCTCGGTAAATCAGTAGGGGAGTTGTACTACTATTTTTGCAGCGATGAAAAGTTACTGGAGATAAACAGAGAGCGTCTTGGCCACGACTTCTATACCGACATTGTCACCTTCCCGCTGACCAATTGTGAGACCGTGCTTTCAAGCGAATTCTGCATCAGTCTTGATCGAATCAAGGAGAACGCGGTGACATTTGGCCGTAGTTATGAAAGCGAACTTCACCGTGTTATTATCCATGGGGTATTGCACCTCATTGGCTTCGATGATCTTACCGAAGAAGAAGAGAAAGAGATGAGAGAACAAGAAGAAATAGCCTTGGTGTTTTATAAGAATGTACTATGACCACCAACAATGAATTAGCGGTCATAATCATAGACATAGTGAAACAACTTAAGCAACAGATAATCAAATTATTAAACATAATGTTTCCCGTGAAACACTTACAAAAATGCTTTTTGAACCGTATGATATCATCGTTGTAGGGGCCGGTCACGCAGGTTGTGAAGCAGCGGCAGCGGCAGCCAATATGGGCAGTAAAGTCCTACTGGTCACGATGGACTTGAGGCTGTTTGCCTCTATGTCTTGCAATCCCGCAATGGGAGGAATAGCAAAGGGGCAAATCGTCCGCGAAATTGATGCTATGGGTGGCTATTCTGGTATTGTCAGCGACCGCACTATGATCCAATTCAGGATGCTCAACAAATCGAAAGGACCCGCTATGTGGAGTCCAAGATGCCAAAGCGACAAGATGATGTTCTCAGCCGAATGGAGAACAATGTTGGAAAAAACGCCTAATCTTGACTTTTGGCAAGACACGGTGGTTGGGTTATTGATTAAAGGCGATCAAGTGAAAGGCGTCAAGACCAAAATGGGTGGAGACATAGAAAGCAAGGCTGTCATCCTCACTAATGGCACATTCCTAAACGGATTGATCCATATAGGAGAACAGCATTTCTCTGGAGGAAGGATGGGGGAGGTGGCCAGTCATGGTATAACAGAACAACTTACAGAATACGGCTTCGAATCCAAAAGGCTTAAGACCGGAACCCCTGTCCGAATTGATGGACGAACGATAGATTTCAGCAGACTTGTTGAGCAGAAAGGAGATGATGAAGTGGTTGGTTTTTCCTATACAGAACCGTTTAGGATCTCAAAACAAAAGAGCTGTTGGATTGCCCATACTTCATTAAAAGTACACGAAACGCTCCGAAAAGGTTTCAAATATTCTCCAATGTTCAATGGAAGAATCCAAGGCGTAGGGCCAAGATATTGTCCAAGTATAGAAGATAAAATTGAACGTTTTTCTGGAAAAGACAGCCACCAACTCTTCGTTGAGCCCGAAGGCTGGACAACGGAGGAATATTATCTCAACGGTTTTAGTTCATCCTTACCGGATTATATCCAATATGAAGCTTTGAGACAAATAGAAGGCTTCGAAAACGCCAAAATTTATAGACCAGGTTATGCCATTGAATACGACTATTTCCCTCCCGAACAATTGCACCATTCTCTAGAAACAAGGCTGATGCACGGTTTGTATTTCGCCGGACAAATCAACGGCACTACAGGCTATGAGGAAGCTGCTTGCCAAGGAATGATGGCAGGTATCAATGCAACTTTGGCATTGCGTGATGACCAACCGCTAGTTTTGTCAAGAACACAGGCGTATATCGGCGTCCTCATAGACGACCTCATTACAAAAGGTGTGGACGAACCCTATAGGATGTTCACAAGTAGGGCAGAATACCGTATCTTACTTAGGCAAGACAACGCCGATTCACGATTGACCGAAATGTCATATCAACTGGGGTTGGCCAAAGAAGACAGATACAAAAAGTGTTTGCAAAAGCAGAAAAAAGTCGAGGACATCAAGAATTTCTTGAACGAAACATATGTCTATCCAGATGAAATCAACGGTATGCTAGAGCATAAAGATAGCACAAAAATCGACCAAAAAATGAAAATGTCCTACATTTTGTTACGGCCACAAATCAATTTGACAGAAATGATTGAAACAATATCATCATTAGTGGCATTCAAAACACAGGACAGATTTACAAAAGAATGTCTGGATGAAGCAGAAATCCAAATTAAATATGACAGTTACATACAAAAGGAGTATGAATTAGCCGAAAAACTTAACCGATTGGAAAACATAAAACTTCCCAAAGATTTCAATTACCACACCCTTCAATCTTTATCATACGAGTGTCGTGAAAAACTGAATCGCTATAAACCAGATACGTTGGGTCAAGCTTCAAGAATCAGCGGAATTTCGCCAGCCGACATCAACGTTTTAGCAATATTTTTAGGAAGATAAGTAGATGAGCAGAATTAGTTTACATAAAAAGCAAGGGAATTTGGCCGTCAGCAGTCAGCCATCAGCAATCAGCCATAGTGCTACCGAACTGATAGCTGATGGCTGATAGCTTACAACCAAGAAGCTTATAAATGCAGCTTAATTTTGAATAGTTACTTAACAAAATTGTTTCACATGAAACACATAAGAAAATGAACAATATATGTCCATGGTGCGGATCAGAAAAAGCACAAATTAAACTACTAGTCAAAGATGAATTTTTGACCAAAGAAGACTTCAACATATGTGAATGTTTGAGTTGTGGCCTACTTTATACTATACCAAGACCAAGCAAAGATAAAATCGGTTTATACTATAAGTCGGAAGAATATTATAGCCACAAGGAAAACAAAAAAGGCTTTATACCCAAGGTTTATGAAACCATAAAAAAATTCAATCTAAAGCACAAATATAAACTAGCAAGCAATGGCATAAAGGCTGGAAAAGTATTAGACATTGGTTGCGGTGTGGGAGATTTCCTCCATACAGCAGAAACACATAATTGGGAATGCACAGGAGTAGAACCTTCAGAAGACGCTAAAGCTATAGCACAAAAACGCACAAAAGGCGAAATCATTTCAAGCGAAGAATTGGAAACTATTCCCGATTGTTATTTTGACTTGATTACGATGTGGCACGTCCTTGAACACATCGATAATCTAAAATGGCAGGTTAAACAATTGCAAAGACTAACCAAGCCAAATGGAAGAATTGTGATTGCCGTCCCAAACCACAAATCATATGATGCACAATATTACAAAGAACAATGGGCAGCATACGACGTACCAAGACATCTAAACCATTTCAACAGAAAAACGCTCACAAAGATTTTCAAATCAGAAGGCTTAGAGTTGAAAAAGGTCGATAAGCTACCTTGGGATGCTTATTATATTTCGTATATGAGCGAACAATACAAACAACATTCTTTACCATTATTAAAAGGTGCGTTCAGAGGATTGGTCTCAAATCTCAAGGCAAAAAGAACAGGTGAATGGTCAAGTATTGTGTACGTTTTTGAGAAAAAATAGGAAAATCCAAAATTTGGCCGTTTTTGAGCGATTTAAGACGTTTTAGGTGCTTTTTGAAATAAAGCATAAAACTAGCGAAAAAAATCGAAAATAGGGGATGTTTTTATAACTTAACAATATCAACATAAAAAACAATACATTACAAGAAAAAGGAGAATGAAAAGCAATAAAAGAAAAAAAAATGGGAAATTATTATGTTGGATCAGCATAGCCTTCTGGTTATTGCTCGCTTCTTTTTTCTATCTCATTTTGGATGAAAACTTGGTACAGCATAATATTCAGAAATCAGTATCCAAGATGGATAACGAATTGCAAATGTTAATCGAAGAAGGCCTCAATCACGAAAAACTAGAAAAAACAGAAACAGGACTGATGGTATTTATGAATGATACTTTAGTACTTTGGAACCGTAATGACATTAATCCAAAACTGTTGAAAAGAAAAGTTAGAATCGGGCACGATACCATCTGCACAATGCTTTCCGGCGACTATTATATAAAATCTTATGAAAGACAAGACAAGACCTATTATGTGTATAGGCTAGTCAACACAAACTATCAATTTGAAAACCGATATTTTGAAAACCGAATTCAAACCCTCCCAATATTTATAGATGTGAACGTCGATTTTTCAGATAATGAAAATGGGACAAAGCTAATCAACAATGAAGAAAAAGTTCTGGCATACTGTCAATTCACAGACAGACCAAAATTCAAAAAGCAATTTAAATATTTATGGCATATACCGTTTATGACAATGGTCATCGTTGGAATATGCATAGCATATGGAAAAGGACCAGAGACGACAAAACGAAAAAAAAGCAAATCACGAACCATTGAAATAGGTATGGTAATTATCATATTGGTATCTATCATTGGAACATATATTTACTATAGATATACCGAAAATCGAGAAAATGAACAGATGCAAGAGCAGGCACAAAACCTGTTGGAAAAACGTGATGATGCATTCGAAAACAGCTATGCCCGATTTGCTGAACAAATCAAAACCGATACTAACATTCGCGAAATGATATTTTCGGAAAGCAACGTCTTATCCGAAGTTGTATTAGGGTACTCAAAAGATTTGCTATACGATGAAATTATGCAATCCTACATTACGACACTTACAATTTGCACACCAGAAGAAGAAATCACCATACAACCAGAAGGTTTTGTCACTAATTGTGACGAATATTTTCTAGAAAAGTTGGCCAACAACAAACAGAAAAGGGTAGGAGATGGTCTTTATTTTATGGACTATTACACATTGGATCCCAACTATTTAGGTAAAATCAAGATAGTTTCCAAAGACTCTTTACAACAAAAGAACCTCTATTTTGAGTTTTATAAACCTATCGCACCAGAAGGTTTCGGTTTTCCACAACTATTGCAAGAATCCAATACACAAAAACCATACGACTATTCAGTGGCTAATTACCGCGATAACCTACTCGTTTACAAATACGGTCGTTATGTATACCCCAATTTTTTAAATAACCTGAAACTCAAAGACCATACATTTACTTTCAGCAGGCATTTTAAACATTATGCAATCATCAATAGTGAATACAACGCCATTGTCATCAGTACACCAACAAAGGCATTTTCTGAAATCACAGCACCTTTTGCAATATTCTTTTTGGGGTTAACAATACCATTTTTACTGATTATTTGGTTGATAATACCTAAAGAACACACAAAATGGCGTGATAGAAGCCTTCGCAGAAGACTTCAGAGTGTTATATTCACGACACTTGGCATCTCATTCCTAATCGTAGGTCCAGTGTCGGTTTTCTATATGCAAACCTTATACAACCAAAAAACCACGGCATCTCAATTCGAAACCACAAGAACTCTTTCCATAGAAATGCGTAATGATCTTGACTTCAACAATTTGATAAGAACTGCATCAAAAGCCTCTTGGACGGAGATATTACAGCACTACGCCACAACTTTCTTTACAGATTTAAATCTTTACAAACTCAATGGGCAACTACTGGCAACCACACGACCTGAAATCATCGAATTGAATCTACAAGCTCCTCTAATGAATGCAGAGGCCTACCAACAAATGCAACGCAACAAGGCCTTATTCTTCACCCATAAAGAGCAGCTCGGCAAAGGCAAATACGAATCCTCTTACATCCCAATAACTGATGAAAATGGCAATACTCTAGCCTATCTTAACACACCCTACTTTTCGAGTGCCACCGATTTGCAAAAAGAAATCAAGGATTTCGTGCTCACCTATATAAACATCATCCTTGTCCTATTAAGCATCGCGCTAATATTCATCCTTCAACTCACCAAACGCTTGACAGAGCCTTTATCACTGATTCAGAACAAATTAGGTGACATTAAAATCGACCAAAAGAATGAGCCTATCGAATGGAAAAGAGACGATGAAATTGGGGCATTGGTCAAGCAATATAACCAACTCATTGTGGAATTGGAAAAAAGTGCCGCCGAATTGAAACGTACCACTACCGAATCGGCTTGGCGAGGTGTGGCAAGACAAGTGGCACACGAAATCAAGAACTCGCTCACACCTATGAGGCTCAGCGTTCAACTACTACAACGTAACGTTGAGAACGGCAAGGCCAGTCCAGAACAAATTCAACGAACCACCAACACTCTCATTGAGCAAATTGATGCCCTATCAGACATTGCCTCTTCTTTCTCGCGTTATGCCAAACTGCCAGAAAACCATCCGCAACCTCTAGACCTAGCTGAACTGATTGGCAACATTGTGAACCTCTACGACAATGCAGAAAACATTGAATTCCATTACGATTTCAACAAAGCCATAGACCATACCTACAGCGGCGACAAAACCAACCTTAACAGTGCCGTAAGCAATCTGGTCAAAAATGCAGTTCAAGCTATCGGTACAAAGCCAAAAGGTTGTATCAATGTCACATTGAAATCAACAGAGGTACAGTATATTATAAGCGTGAAAGACAATGGCAAAGGCATCAAAGAGGAAGACAAAGACCATATTTTCTTGCCCAACTTCACCACTAAATCGGGTGGCTCAGGTGTGGGCCTTTCCTTGACCTACAACATTGTGCAGGCCGCTGGCGGAACGATTTCTTTTGAGAGTCAAGAAAATGTTGGGACTGAGTTTGTTATCGAATTGCCGAAAAGTTGATGAAATAGACATAATAACTTACATATTTAGACAAAGACTTGTGACAACGCCTTTGACCGTTCCATTCGAAGTGAAAACGGTAGTCAATGGTATTAGTGAATAAAGTTTCGAAGTCAATATATAGACGTAGTTTTATTTTGAACAGTTACTTACAACAAAAACACCTATTTTTGCGTTTCGGAAAAACAAACACGACTTATGGCAGATAACAAATTAGGATCCTTGGCAAAGCAAACCGCCATTTATGGCCTCAGTAGCATCGTCGGCAGGTTTTTGAATTACCTGCTCGTGCCCATACACACCCATAGGATGGCAGCAGAATCGGGAGGGTATGGCATTGTGACCAACCTATATGCCTATACAGCCTTACTTCTCGTCATCCTGACTTTTGGGATGGAGACCACCTTTTTCCGTTTCTCCAACAAAGAAGGCGTCAACCCCAACAAAGCTTTCTCCACGGCTGGACTCTCTGTCGGCTTCGTCTCCCTGATTTTTCTATTACTGGTGTCCATTTTCCTGCAACCTATCTCCAATGCCTTAGATTATGCAGC
This sequence comes from uncultured Bacteroidales bacterium, assembly GCA_946405575.1. GTDB lineage: Bacteria > Bacteroidota > Bacteroidia > Bacteroidales > F082 > Limimorpha. The sequence continues at coordinate 57,244 of CAMJHP010000005.1, forward strand.
ACATCCTGAATTCGTGGAAATCATGGCCATCATCGTGGCATTTGATGCTTTCCAAGCCATTCTGTTTGCTAGACTGCGTTATGAAAACCATCCTGTTAAATTCATGGTGCTGAAACTTTCTTTCATCATTATGAGTTTGTTACTCAACCTATTTATCTTCTATCTTGCACCCTATTTGAAAGCGCATTTCCCTGCCATGATGGAATGGTACCAACCCAGCTACCAGGTAGGTTATATCTTCATCGCCAATCTGATTTGCACTGCGCTGGTCACCTTCGGATTCATTCCTGAGATCAAGAAGTTGAAATCCGGAATTGACTTTCCGCTATTGAAGCAGATGCTGAACTATACCTGGCCCATCCTGCTTTTGGGTTTGGCAGGTATCCTCAATCAAGTGGCCGACAAGATTGTTTTCAAGAAAATTGTTCCTGGTCTGGAGGGAGAAGAACAGCTCGGCATCTATGGTGCTTGTGTCAAGATAGCGATGATTATGGCAATGATCACTCAAGCCTTCCGCTATGCTTATGAGCCTTTTGTCTTCGGCGGTCAACACGACAAGAACGACAAGCTGCTTCAAGCTAAGGTGATGAAATATTTCATTATCTTTACTTTACTGGCTTTCCTCGCTGTGGTGATGTATATGCCTATATTGAAATATCTTGTCGGAGAAGACTACCATGCTGGTCTACGCGTGGTGCCCATCGTGATGATGGCCGAAATTTTTATGGGTATTTATTTCAACCTCTCGTTCTGGTACAAGCTTATTGATGAAACCTGGTGGGGTGCCATATTCTCTGCCATCGGCTGCATTGTATTACTGGCCATTAACTTCATCTTCGTGCCCAAATATGGTTATATGGCCTGTGCTTGGGGTGGTTTTGCGGGCTACGGTGTTTGCATGATACTTTCTTATTTCGTCGGACAGAAGAAAGCTCCTATTCCTTATGATTTGAAGTCGGCATTCATCTATTTTGCCATAGCTGTCGCCCTGTTTTTTGCCCAAAAAAACATCCGTATTGAAAGTACCATTTGGACTTTGGTCGTCAACACGGGACTGTTGCTGGTTTTTTTCGCCTTCATCTGTTGGATGGAGAAAGACCTAGTGAAAAGCGTCGTCTCTTTCGCCAAAAGAAAAATCTCCAAATCCTGAATCTTTAAATCTTGTATCTCAAATATGAAACTCAACATCGTCAACACCTCAAATAATCCCTTACCTGCTTACGAGACCAAAAACTCTGCTGGTATGGACCTCCGTGCCTATCTGCCCGACGGCCCAATCACCCTCAATCCTATGCAACGTTGCCTCGTACCCACAGGTCTATATATGGAAATCCCTATAGGCTATGAAGGACAAGTGCGTCCTCGCAGTGGTCTGGCACTCAAGAGCGGCATCACCGTACTGAATTCGCCTGGCACCATTGACTCCGACTATCGTGGTCAAATCTGTGTCATCCTCATCAATCTCTCCAATATGTCTTTCGTTATTAATAGCGGTGACCGCATCGCGCAAATGGTCATCACCAAATGCGAACAAGCTGAAATCGTGCAAGTAAGTATTCTTTCCGAGACTGAGCGTGGTGCAGGTGGCTTTGGACATACGGGTAAAAACTAAAAATTCATCCATTTTTTATCTCAAATCCCAAAAGTACTTCATTAATAATCTCTAATTCTTAATAAAGAAACATATTGAAATTCAATGAATAAACTAAAAACAATACTCGTTACTATCCTGATTTGTTGCTTTTGCTTCAATGGCATCGCACAGCAAGTTGAATCAGAATCCAACGGTAAGCCTGACAAGAAAAAAAATGCCACCTACTTCTCAAATGGCTTGCAGAGCAAATACCGCGAAGACAATGAAGGTGCCATTCGCAACTTTGAGCAAGCCCTTCGCTATATGCCCAACGATGATGCCAGTATGTTTGAATTGAGCGAGCAATACTATAATGCTGGCCGTATGGAGGATGCCTTCCGAATGATCCAACAAGCCGCCAATCTTGACCCTGAAAACAAGTGGTATCTTATGCGTTTAGGCTTGTTTTACAGAAATTTGGATCAATATGAAGATTATATCAGTCTCTATGAAAACCTGACCAAAAAATATCCCGATGACCCCGAAATGCTCAGCGACTTGATTGATGCTTATCTTATCACCGAAAAATACGACAAAGCCTTAGTTAAGATGGACTTGTTGGAAAAACAAATCGGACAGAATGAATTGATTACCGAGCAGCGCCTCAACATACTCAAACATCAGGGCAACGATAAAAAACTTATGGTTGAGTTAGAGAAACTCACCAAAGAGAATCCCGAAAATCCTCGTTATTTTCGTATGCTGGCTCAAGTCTACTCCGACAATGGCAAAGAAAAGGAAGCCTTGAAAACCTATGAGAAAATCAAGGAACTCAATCCAAATGACCCTTATATTAATATTTCGTTGCTCGAGTTTTACGAGAAAAACGGTGATAAGGAAAAGGCTTTCAACGAGTTAATCGCTGCTATCCGCAACAAAAACCTCGACCTTACTACCAAAGCCAACACTTACGATTATTGGATGAATAAAAACCAAGGTGCGGCCAACATCAATGAGCAAGCGCGGCAATGTGGCGAGGCCTTCATTGAAACCCACCCCGACAACAAATTAGGCTACCTCATATTAGGATCGTATTATATCGTTAATGAAGACGCCGTGAAGTCAAAAGAACTGTATCAGAAGGTGTTGTCCAATGATAGTACCGACTTCTATGGATGGCAAAACCTCATCATCAGCGAATCGCGACTCAACGAGAATGAGGCGGTGCGCAACCATGCCGTTGCAGCTTTAAAATACTATCCTATGCAGCCAGTGTTTTATTGGTATGCAGGTGTGGCAAGTGCCGTGCTGAAAAACAACGAGGATGCCATCATCTATTTGGAAAAAGGAAGGAAATACACCACTGATTTGATACAAACGGCCAATTTTGATGCTTTCTTGGGCGACATTTATCACGAAGAAGGTGACGAAGAAAAAGCATTTGATGCCTACGAGCGCACCTTGCGCAATGATCCTGATAATGTTTTGGTGCTAAACAATTACGCCTATTACCTCGCGGTGAAAGGCCAGAATTTAGACAAAGCTTTGGAGATGTCGACAAAAGCCATTACTATAGAACCCAACAATCCAACTTATTTGGACACCTATGCTTGGGTGCTCTACAAGAAAGGTGATTACAAGGAAGCCGAAAAACATATGAAAAAGGCCCTGAAACTATTGAAAGAGCCCGACCCAACATATCAAGAGCATTATAAAGCCATTCTACTCAAAATGAACAAATGATGAGGATCCGATTTGGCATAGTGTTTTTTGGGGTCTTATTATTGGTTTCTTCCTGCGCCTCACGCAAGAAAGCAATGCAAACCACTCAATCTCAACCCTTCGAATGGATGACCTCCAACTTAAGCATTCAAGCCGAAGGCAACGGTATGTCATACGATAATCTATCGGGGCAAATCAGAATGAGGAAAGATAGTTTAGTTTGGCTCAGTGTGACTTCAACAATGGGCGTAGAAGCACTACGTGCCAAAATCAGCAACGATTCGGTTTGGATTCTCAATCGTTTGGAAAAAACTTATTTGGCTGAACCATTGGACTCTATCTCCACCCGGTTAGGTGTACCTTGCAGTCTGCCTTGGGTACAAACTTTTCTATTAGACAATAACGAAGGACTTTCTCCCGTTGAAAATCAGACAGTCCAATTGAAAACATTCTTTATAGGGAATCTCTCTGCCAAAATAAGATATTACAACATCAAACTCAACGAAACTACGACTTTCCCGTTGAAGATTACTGACAAGATGGAACGCATTCATTTACCTAGGTAGCCATGAAGAAGCTAAAAATCATATTATTTGACATAGGAATTAGAGACTTCGGAGTTTCAGGATGTTCCGTAGTTTCACAGTCTCGCAGTTTTGCAGTAATTTTAGCTGTCGTTAGTTTTCTCATACTCATATTAGTTTCCACTCCAGCATACTGCCAAAAGACAAAAGGCAAATCGAAGAAACAGTTACAAAACGAAATCAATTCGCTGCAAAAAGAGATTTCGACTGCCAACCAACTATTGAAGAAGACCAAAAAGGACAAAGAAATGACCCTTAACGAGGTCTCCATTTTAGACAATAAAATCAAGCAGCGCGAACAGCTCATCACGACATACAATGAGCAAATTGCCCTTCTTGATGAAGAAATCACCTCTGGACAAAAGAACATCAAGACCCTCAACTCCGACCTCAGCAAACTGCAAAAAGAATATGCAAAAATGATTGTCTTTGCGAATAAAAACCGCAGTCACTACGATAGACTCGGTTTCATTTTCGCTTCCAAAGATTTCAATCAAGCTTTTAGACGTTTGCGCTATATCCGTGAGTTCAGCGATACCCGCAAAACCAAGATGAATCAAATTGCCTCAATTGAAAGACAAATCAGTAGCGAGGTAGAAGCTAGCCAACAAGCTCGTGAGGAACAAGCCGCCTTGCTGAAAGACGAAAAAACACAACAGGAAGCATTACAAAAAGAAAAGAAAGACCTCAACGGACAAGTGGCCAAACTCAAGAAAAAGGAAGGCAGCATCCAACAAGACATCAAGAACAAACAGCAACAAGCCAAAAAACTGCAAAAAGCCATCGATGATATCATTGCTGAAGAGATTAGAAAGGCTAACGCAGAAGCAGAAAGAAAACGCAAAGAAGAAGCAAAGAAGAATGCTGGCAAAGGCAAGACCTCCACAACAACAACACCCAAGGAAAAAGGTATGGCCTTGACTCCAGCAGAGAAAACACTATCAACCAACTTTGTCAACAACAAGGGCAGATTGCCTTGGCCTGTGGAACGTGGTGTGATTTCATCGTCATATGGCAAACACACATCGGTAGTTTCCGATAAAGTCACCGTGACCAACAACGGTATTGACATTGCAACAACCGAAAACGCCCAAGCCCGTGCTGTTTTTGAAGGTGAAGTGGCTAGTGTCACCAAACTTACTGGAGCCAATACGGTAGTCATCATCCGCCATGGAGAGTATTTCACTGTGTATTCCAACCTTGAAAATGTCACAGTAAAACGTGGAGACAAGGTTAAAACCAAGCAAAACTTAGGAATGGTTCATACCAGCAAGACTGAAAACAAGACCGAATTACACTTTGAACTATTGAAAGAAACAGCAAGACAAAACCCTGCAAATTGGTTATCAAAATGAAAATTACCATTAAAAGAGTGTGTTTTGAATTTCCTCTGCCTCAATTAATAAGAGGAACCAAATTGTCCACTGATAGGAGACAAAAGGAAGTAAAGCACATTTTTTTCCTTGCATTAAGCCTTATTCTCCTCTTGTCCTCCTGCAAGACCAAGGAAGTGCCAGGCCGACGTCGCACTCCACGACACTGCAACACCTGCACCAAATGGAGCTATCTGCCACAAGAAACCATAGAATACGAACTTTTACACAACGATGAAAGCTGAAGAACTCGAATTGCTGAAACGTTATTTTCCCGCAGCATCGGTGAACATAGTGGGTGAAATGTTTGAACAACGAAAGTTTAAGTTGCATTTCAAAAGGCCTCGCACTTCCAAACTTGGTGATTTTCGTCCGCCACGAACCAACAACGGTATTTGTGCCATCACCCTGAATCTGGACTTGAACCCTTACCAAATGCTCATCACCTATGTTCATGAAGTGGCGCATTACGATGTGTATCAAAAATATGGCTCAAGAAGTGTACAACCTCACGGCACGGAATGGCAAAACCAATTCACCACGCTTTTGTTGCCTTTTATGACCGAAATCATTTTTCCAAAAGACGTTCTCGCTGCCCTTCAAAAACATTTGCAACACATCAAAGCCAGCAGCACGGCTGACCAAAACCTGCAACGCGTATTGCACAAATACAATAAAAACCAGACCTCCATCGTCACCTTAGAAAATCTTCCCAATAGCACTAGGTTTATGCTGAAAAACGGCCTCGTATTCCAAAAAGGAGAAAAGCAGCGTACACGCTATAAATGTTATTGCGAAACCAACGGTCGTTGGTATTTTGTGGCGGCTTTGGCCGAAGTTCAAGTGATATAATCTTCCTTATAGGACAACTCGAATTGTTTAATGATTCAACAAATAAACAATTCACTATGTCGAATCATAAATTTCAACAATTCACTATCTTTGCAGCCAAATCAACAATTGAATGATCAAAAAAGTATTTGTTTCAGGTTGTTATGACCTCCTGCATAGCGGTCATGTGGAATTTTTCCGACAAGCGGCGCAATTCGGCGACCTTTATGTCGGTATCGGCTCCGACGAGACTATCCTGCACTACAAAAACCATAAAACTCTATATCCCGAAAAGGAACGCCTTTTTATGGTAAAAGCCATCCGTTATGTGAAAGACGCTTTCATCAACGATGGGAATGGTGTGATGGACTTCATAGGTACGGTTGATAGGCTAAAGCCTGACATTTTTATAGTTAACGAAGATGGTGCCTCTGAAGAAAAACAAAGGTTTTGCGAAGACCGTGGCATTGAGTATGTAGTCCTACAACGCACGCCTTCCGAAGGTTTGGAAGCCCGTTCATCGACAGCATTGAAGCATAACCTTTGTCAAATTCCCACCCGTTTGGACTTAGCTGGCACCTGGATTGACCAACCATACGTCTCGTGTTTTGCTCCAGGATGGGCCATTACCATTTCTCTTGAACCAACTTTCGAGATACGTGAACGCTGTGGTCTCTCCACTTCGACCCGAAATATGATTAAAAAAATCTGGCCGATGCATCTCCCTGATATGAATCCTGAAATTCTCGCTAAGTTGGTATTCTGTTTTGAAAACGACCCCGAACGCAACGATGGCATCATCAGTGGAGCGCAAGACAGCATTGGCATCTGTATGCCTGGGCTGGTACGCCATTATTATGACAAACTCTATTGGCCAATCAGATTTGAAACCTGCCAAAATGAAACTATTTTGAACTGGCTTGAAAATCACCTCATTATGATTCCTATGGAACCACGTCGTCCAGGTTGTTCGGTAGTAGAAGGAAAGGATATTACCAAACTGAAAGTAAAAGCTCTGGCTAAAGCCGCTGACGACTGTTGGAATGCAATTTTGAATATGGATCTGGATGGTTTTGCCTCAGCTTATAAAGCTTCCTTCAATGCACAAACTTCAATGTTCCCTGCTATGATTCAAGGTTCCGTGCAAGATTATATCGACGAATATTCCACTATGGATGATGTGCTTGCTTGGAAAATGCCTGGTGCTGGTGGCGGTGGTTATCTTGCCTGCGTAGTCAAAGATACTGATGCTTTCTGTAAGTATCATCCTGATGCTATCATATTAAAAATCAGAAGAAAATGATTAATTTCAAGAATATAAAATAAAACTTACACAAAAGTCTTTCACCTACGGTACAATGAATTGGAGAATAAAAATCGCCCAAGATTTTCATCTCAAATTCAAAATACCCAGAATGGAAACTCTGAAATTCTCAAATTCTTGATAAAATACTTTGAATATGAACAAAGAAAATGTTGTAGAAAAAAAGTACCTTTTAGCTTTCGTATTGGTGACTTGTTGTTTCGCCTTGTGGGGTTTTGCCAACGACATCACCAACCCTATGGTGAAGGCATTTTCCAAAATCTTTCGTATGAGCGTCACCGATGGCGCATTAGTGCAATTGGCATTCTACGGAGGTTATTTTTGTATGGCGTTACCCGCAGCGCTTTTCGTGCGGAAATACTCCTATAAAGCAGGTCTGCTAATGGGGCTAGGTCTATATGCCATTGGTGCCTTGATGTTTATCCCCGCCAAGGCAACCGGAAACTACTATCCCTTCCTCTTTGCTTATTTCGTACTGACTTGTGGCCTTTCTTTCTTAGAAACGACCGCCAATCCCTACATCCTTTCTATGGGTGATAAAGAAACCGCTACGCGCCGACTCAATTTGGCCCAGGCATTTAATCCTATAGGTTCACTGGCAGGTATGTTTGTTGCGATGCAGTTTATCCAAGCCAAACTCAACCCTTTGAGCACTGAGGAACGCGCCTTGCTCAAAGAAGAGCAATTCAACGCCGTGAAAACTGCCGATCTTGCTGTGTTGAGTCGACCATACGTTATTATTGGAGCAGTATTGGTGGTTTTCTTTGTTGTCATACTGTTGTTAGTAAAAGTGCAACCAAAACAAGAAAAAAGCCGCGACCAGAAATTTGGTCCTACAATAAAGAGACTTTGGCAAAACAAACCTTATCGATTTGGTGTTGTGGCACAATTCTTCTATGTTGGTGTCCAAATTATGTGCTGGACTTTCATCATCCAGTATGGCACAAGGGTCTTTATGAATGAAGGTATGACAGAGCAAGCCGCTGAAATGCTTTCGCAACGCTACAATATTGTTGCTATGGCTATTTTCTGTGTAAGCCGTTTCATTTGTACTTTTCTGCTGAAATACATCCATCCGTCTAAATTGTTGACCTATTTGGGCATTGCTGGTGCTTTGTTGGTATTGGGAGTCATCTTCCTTGATGGTCGGACAGGAATATACTGTTTGGTGGCCGTTTCAGCTTGTATGAGTCTTATGTTCCCAACCATCTATGGCATCGCCTTGACGGATACAGGTGAAGATGCCAAGTTAGGTGCTGCGGGTCTCATTATGGCCATTTTAGGCGGTTCTGTTTTGCCTCCCTTGCAGGCTCGCATCATTGATGGCAATGGACTTGGCAGTATTCCTGCAGTAAATCTAAGCTTCATTTTGCCTCTATTATGCTTTGTTACTATTGTTATTTACGGTCTTTTCATCACTAAAACCAACAAACAATGAAACGTTATTGCCAGACATTAGAACTTGTTGATGACCCAGAACTCATCGAAAAATATTGCGATATCCATGCCCATGTATGGCCCGAGGTGGTGGCTGGACAACGTGAAGTCGGCATTTTGGATATGCAGATCTACCGCTATGATACTCATATATTTATGATTTGCGACACTATTGATGAATTTGACTGGGAAAAAGATATGGCACGATTGGCTACTTTACCTCGTCAAGCCGAATGGGAAGCATATGTAGCCCAATGCCAAGGTGCTGACCCAAATTTGCCTTCAACAAGTAAATGGAAACTAATGGAAAAAATATTTTGATGGTGAAATAGAAAAAATTGTACTTTTGCAAAATAATAAAATTATTTCCCAATGAGAAAACCAATTATTCGCTTTTGTGATTTCATATTTGGAAAGCATAAGAATAATACGCTTCCCCGCTATTGGATACTTGCAGTTGACATGCTTATTGTCATTATTGCTTATACCATAGCACTATTTATGTTGTACTTTAAGGATTTCGGTGCATCGTCTTTCGATTGGAGTCGTATTTGGCTTGTTCCTGTGATCTATTTGATTACCTTCCTCATCAGCAGGACATATGATGGAATGTTGCGTTATGCTGGATTCAATGATATAAGAAAAATCTTTTATGCATGCACAAGCGCCTTATCATTTCTCATCATTAGTAAATTGATAATCCATCAAATCTCTCCAGCTATTGCTAAAGATTTATATCCTCGTTATGTAACCATTATCTACCATTATCTTATAGTTATGGTTATGATGATTATTACACGCTTTACTATCAGACGTTTGTATAATGAGATTTATAAAAACAACGGCGAAAAGATGAACACAATCATCTATGGTGCAGGCGATGGCGGTACCGTGTTAATGCGTACTTTGAACCAAGACAATAGATCAAGATTTAGGATTAAAGCTTTTGTAGATGATGACCAAAAACGTGTTGGATCTCAAATCAATACCATAAAAGTCTATTCACCTAAAACAGCAATGGCACCAGAATTCATTAAAAAAAATGGTATTGAAGTTATGATTTTGGCCATACCTAGTTTAAGTGAAAAGCGTCAAAAAGAAATCATCGAACAGGGTATGGCTCTCAATCTCATTGTGAAATCCATTCCTTCGTTCGACAAATGGGTGGATGGAAAAATAGAAACCAACCAAATCCAAGACATCAAAATTGAAGACCTTTTAGGTCGCAAGCCTATCATCTTGGGCAAAAGCAACGTCATTCGCGAAATCAATGAAAAAGTGGTATTGGTCACAGGTGCTGCCGGTTCCATAGGAAGTGAAATCTGCCGTCAGATAATGCATTACAATCCTTCCAAACTTATTATGCTTGACCAAGCTGAATCGCCGATGTATGACTTCCAATTTGAGATGAACAACACGCCAGATTTCAAGGAAAAACATGACAAAATGTCCTTTGTCATCACCAATGTCAAAGACCCTATTCGTATGAGGGAAGTCTTCGAGATGTATCATCCTCAAGTGGTGTTTCATGCCGCAGCCTACAAGCATGTGCCATTTATGGAAGAAAATGCTTACGAAGCCGTGTTTGTCAATGTGTTCGGTACCAAACTCGTTGCTGATTTGGCCATAGAATATGCTGTCGAAAAATTTGTTATGATTTCAACTGATAAAGCTGTTAACCCAACCAACGTGATGGGAGCAACAAAACGCATTGCAGAGATTTATACGCAAAGTCGACAATGCAAAACTAAGTTTATCACCACACGATTCGGCAATGTTTTGGGTTCGAATGGCTCTGTCGTGCCTTTGTTCCGCAAACAAATCGAAAAAGGTGGTCCCATTACCGTAACCGACCGACGTATCACCCGGTTCTTTATGACCATTCCCGAGGCCTGTAGCCTTGTTCTTGAGGCTGGTTCCATCGGTGATGGTGGCGACATTTTTGTCTTCGATATGGGCGAAAAAGTAAAGATTTGGGATTTGGCTGAAAAAATGCGTAAACTTGCCCATCGTCCCGATATTGAAATCATCGAGACAGGTTTGCGTCCTGGTGAAAAACTTTACGAAGAAGTTTTGGCCAATGAGGAGAACACCATCAAGACCGACAACGAGAAGATCATGCATGCTGTGGTGAGAAAATATGAATCCACAGAAGTTGACGAAATGATTGAAAAACTCCACGAGGAACTCGAAACTTGTGATCCAATGAAGATTGTGGCACAAATGAAGGTTATTGTTCCTGAATTCAAGAGTAATAATAGCATTTTCAGCCAGTTGGACAAATAAGCTGACATGTACACCATCCATACTGACCCTCTGCATCGCATCGCTTATGCTACCGATGCATCTGCTTATCGTGAGATGCCGAAAGGCGTAGCATTTCCTGAAAATGAACAGGATATTGTCTACTTGACTGAAATGGCACGCAAACATAAAACCCATCTTATTCCAAGAGCTGGTGGTACTTCTATTGCTGGTCAAGTAGTAGGTAACGGTATTGTGGTTGACATCAGCAAACATTTTAATAAATTATTGGAAATCAATAAAAAAGAACATTGGGCAAGGGTACAACCTGGAGTCGTGCTTGATGAGTTGAATCTTGCGTTGGAACCATATGGTCTTTTTTTCAGTCCAGAGACTTCCACCAGCAACCGTTGCTGTATCGGTGGAATGTTCGGCAACAATTCTTGCGGCTCACATTCGCTGATTTACGGAAGTACAAGACATCATGTGTTGGAAGCTCGAGGCGTGCTTTGTGACGGAAGTATTGAAGTGTTCAAAACATACACTATCAAAGAATTGGAGGAACGGTTCGGAAAACGTTTTTGGGAAACCAACCGTCAATGTCACTCCTCACAAGAACTTGCTGGGATGTCGATGGAAACACTTCGCATTCAACAAAATCAATCTATCAATGATAGTTTTCAGCAAAATTCGCTGATACTAAACATATACTCCCAACTTATCCGTTGGGCTTTGAATGACAATACAGTCTTTCTGATAGAGAAAAACTATCCCGACAAGAGTCTACGCCGGCGTTCATGCGGTTACGCCATTGATGAGGTAATTGAAGATCTTCATAATGTTTCAAAACCGTTTGAAGAGCGTACTATCAACTTGTGCAAAGTTTTAGCCGGCAGTGAAGGTACTTTGGCTTTTATCACCGAGATAAAAGTCGACCTTGACCCTATACCACCCAAAGAGAAAATGGTAGTCTGCGCACATTGTGATACGCTACAAAAGAGTTTTTTGGGTAACTTAGTCGCTCTAAAATTCCATCCTTCAGCTGTCGAACTGATGGATCGAAACATTTTGGAACTCAGCAAACAGAATGTTGAGCAACAAAAAAACCGTTTCTTTGTTCAAGGCGACCCTTCAGCTATTCTTATCATCGAATTGCGTGGAGAAACTCGTAAAGAAATCGACACCATTGCCGACCAACTGGAACAAGCAATAATGCAAAATGAAGAGCACTTGGCATATGCCTGCTCACGAGTCTATGGCTCCGAAATCAGTAAGGTTTGGAGTCTGCGCAAAGCAGGTTTGGGATTGCTCACTGGTATGAAAGGTGATGCCAAGCCTATCGGTGTAATCGAAGACACTGCTGTGGCACCCGAGAAGTTGCCTGCCTATATGGCCGACTTCGCCCAAATGTTAGATAGACTAGATTTAAGTTGCGTCTATCATGCTCATATCAGCACAGGAGAGTTGCATCTTAGACCCATCATCAACATAAAAGAGGAAGAAGGCAAGCGAAAGTTCCGTGAGGTGGCTTATCAGACAGCCCTATTGGTCAAGAAATACAAAGGTTCTTTAAGTGGTGAACATGGCGACGGACGACTGCGTGGCGAGTTTATCCAGCTGCTATATGGCAATGAAGTCTATACCTTGATGCAAGAGCTGAAGAAGTGTTGGGATCCTATGCAAGTCTTCAATCTACACAAGATAGTTGACACTTTGCCAATGGACAGTATGTTGCGCTTTGATGTCAACCAGCAATATGCTATCGAAAAAGAACTTGGCGAAGGCAAAACCTATTATAACTGGAAGGCTGCATTCGACGAATGCAAGGTGGAAGGTGCTACGGGTGCAAAAAACCAACTTCATGCCTTGATATGCAGCATAGAGCAATGCAACGGCGCTGGAGATTGCCGCAAGTCGAATTTGATTGGTGGCACTTTATGTCCTGCTTTCAAAGTAAGCGGGGACGAAACCAAGGCCACACGTGCTCGTGCCAATGTATTGAGAGAGATTCTGACGAGAGGGTGGGGGAGCGAAGCTTTTACGACGGCCTTGCATAAAGAGAAAAGCGTATTGAAATCAAAGGAACTTGCTGAGGTTTTGGATAGTTGCTTAGCCTGCAAAGGATGCCGCAGCGAATGTCCTTCCAATGTAGATATGACACGCTTGCGCTCTGAAATCTTGCAGCATAAATACGACATCGACGGAATGCCTTTGCGTTCTTTTGCCGTTTCACGAATGGCCACAGTAGAGCAATTCGGCCATATCGTCTGGCCTTTTTATAATTTGTTCGCTTCGTGGAAATTTTCATCCAACATCATCAAGAATGTCATTAAGTTCACAACCGAAAGAGACATTCCGACCCTCAGTCGTGTCACGATGCGAAAAGCTGTCCAACAAGAATGCCGTAAACATCGTGGCATAGCTACCAAAGGCAAAATTTACCTTTTTGCAGATGAGTTCACCAACTTTCAGGAAGCCGAATTAGGCCTGACCTTCGCCAAACTGCTTTTGCACTTGGGTTATGAAGTAGAAATCCCAAAGCATGTTGAAAGTGGTCGTGCTGCCATCTCAAAAGGCAATCTAAAGTTGGCTAAAAAGTTTGCCATCAAAAATGTTAACCTTTTGAAAGACAAGATTTCAGAACAAACCCCTTTGGTTGGCATTGAACCATCTTGCATCCTCAGTTTTCGCGATGAATATCCCGATTTGGTACCTACTGAACTCCGTCAACAAGCACAACAATTAGGTCACAATGCATTGCTTTTTGATGAGTTCATCATTCGTGAAATAAAGGTTGGCCACATTACCACTTCCGATTTCAAATCTGATGTAGTGGAAATTTGGCTTCACGGTCATTGCCATCAGAAGGCTTTGGTAGGAACCGAGAATACCGTAAAAGCATTCAAACTTCTCAGTGGCGCCAAAATTCATGTGATTCCAAGTGGCTGTTGTGGTATGGCAGGGTCTTTCGGCTACGAAAAAGAACACTACAAAACCTCATTGGCCATCGGTGAAATGGTGTTGTTTCCGACCATCCGCAAGGCAGTAGCTAACGCTAATGGTAATGCACCATGCCTAGTTTCAGCTCCTGGCACTTCCTGCCGCCAGCAAATTCTTGATGGTACAGGTATCCACGCTGTGCATCCCATAGAAATCCTTTACCGTTGGGTAAAATAAAAGACTATTCTTGGAGTTCTATAAAAAAAAGAAGTATCTTTGCAACATTGAACTTAAGATGTCATTGTTATGAAAAAGTCATTTTTTCTTCTTATGCTGTTTATTTTGGTCGCAGCAGGATGCAAACCCAAAGACCCGAATCAAGTGGATGCTGAGCCTTACACGCTATGCGACAGCATCTACCTCGAAAATGAGTATGAAAAAGGCTATTCACATTACACCACGAACATAGATTTGCCCATCACAACAAATGAGTCTCTACGAAAGAGCATCCTCCATTGGATGCTATCTCCTGAAGTTGAGGACTATAAGGCATTTCTAAAAGATGAAATGGACCAATTCTTTGCAGAGGAAGGCAGTGAACCAAGATCGGAACTCGAAAACAATTACACCCTTTCGGAACAAAACGACCATTATGTCACCTATATTTCCGAAGGATTTATTTATACTGGAGGTGCTCATCCTGTGCCTTGGTATTATGGCACCACCTTCAGCAAAATCGATGGAAGCATTGTGGGTTACGATATGTTTAACGACCCAGAGCAACTCGCAGAAATCATTACCAAAAATATACGAAAACAGTATTTTGAAAGCTATGACTTAATCGAAGAAATGTTTGACACTGGGGAAGAAGGTTCGTTTGTATTGCCAGAAAATGAACCTTGGATTGAGACCGACAGCATCGTGTTTTGCTACCAGTCTTATGAAATTGCGCCCTATTCAGCGGGAATGCCTTTGTGCAAGATTTCAAAAGAAGACCTTTGGCCATATCTGAGCGAAAAAGGAAAGTCTTTATTCACAAATCAACAGCAATGAACAACTATTGTATCATCATGGCCGGCGGCATCGGTAGCCGTTTTTGGCCACTTAGTAAAGATAACTATCCAAAACAATTCTTAGATATTCTCGGTACGGGAAAAAGTTTCATTCGTAGCACCTACGAGCGTTTCAGCCCTGTCATTCCTGACGAAAACTTCCTTGTAGTAACTAACAAAGCTTACAAACATTTGGTTCTTGAACATTTGCCTATGCTTAAGTGCGACCAAGTGCTTTGTGAACCAGCTCGACGCAACACGGCTCCCTGCATTGCTTATGCGGTCTACCACATCCAAAGCTGCTGCAAGGATGCCAATATTGTCGTTACTCCAGCTGACCATTTGGTAACCAACGAAGCAGAGTTTCAGCGTATTATCCGATTAGGTTTCGACTTTTTGTCTAAAAACACAAACGCTTTAATGACCATTGGCATCAAGCCAAGTCGACCTGAGACGGGGTATGGCTACATTCAAGTTCCCAAACAGAACATACTTCCAGAAATAGTGAAAGTCGAAATGTTCAAAGAAAAACCAAATTACGACACCGCCGTAAAATTTGTCGCCGAAGGCAATTATCTATGGAACAGTGGTATTTTCATATGGACCTTAAACGGCATAATGCAAGCTTTCAAAGAATATTTGCCCGAAATGGTTGGTATCTTCGAAAACGGTAAACACAACTTTGGCACACCTGAGGAACAAAATTTCATCAACAATCATTTTGTGGACTGCCCCAATGTCAGCATCGACTACGGTGTGATGGAAAAGTCACCCAACACTTTTACCATTCCTGCCGATTTTGGTTGGAGCGATATTGGCACATGGGGCTCATTGTTCACCCATGCAAAAAAGGACGAAAATGGCAATGCCAAACGCGGAAGCGTAGTCTCTATAGACAATCGGAATACCATTATCAATATCGAAGAAGGCACTGAAGCTATCGTGGAAGGCTTGGAAGATTACTTGGTTGCCTATCGTGACCATTCGTTGCTCGTGTGTCGACTTCAAGACGAACAGCAAATCAAAAATTGGATTGAAGAATTGAAGTAAAAACAACAGCCGTGGAAAGTAAACCGTTGGTATCAGTCATCATGCCATGCTACAATATGGCTTCGTATATTTCAGACAGCATCAAGTCTGTCGTTGTTCAGACTTACCCAAATTGGGAACTGCTTATTGTTGACGATGCTTCTACGGACGAAACGGTTAGCATAATAAAAGATTACTCTCAATCTGATTCACGAATAAGGTTTGCCATCAAAACACAGAATTCTGGCATTGCTGACACCCGAAACCAATGCATTCGAATGGCTCATGGCCAATTTTTGGCTTTTCTTGACGCTGACGACATCTGGCATCATGAAAAACTGGAAAAACAACTGAGGTTTATGATGGAAAAGAATGTAGGATTTACTTATTCAACCTACGATTGGATTGATGAAGACGGAAACACATTGAACAAATTCATCAATACCATAGGCAATCTGGATTATGAAACCTACCTTCAAAACACCATTATCGGTTGCTCTACTGTAATGGTCAACAAAGCGATTACTGGCGATGTTGTTGTTCCCAAATTCCGCACCAGCGAAGATACCGCCACCTGGCTCGATATTCTTAGAAAGGGCATTTTGGCTTACGCCATTGATGAGCCTTTAGTTTCATATAGAATCAGAAGAAAATCCGCTAGTTCAAATAAGATAAAAGCAGCAACTGACCTATGGAAGGTGTATCGTCGTCACGAAAAACTTCCACTTTTTAAAGCAATTTATTACTTCTCCTGCTATGCTTTTAATGCTATCAAAAAACGCTTATGAAAAATAAGTTTTATCTATATCGTAAAGCTTGGCGTTTTGACGGAGCCCCCCACAATGAACCACAATTGCAAAAACAGGAATGGAAACAACTACTCAAGCAAGGTGGTTTGATGGTAAGAAACACTTATAACTTTGATTGTCAAAAAGAAACTAGTTTTTGGTATCTCATAAAAGATCATTTTGAAGGTTTTGAAGAGCTTTCTGGTAACACGAGAAAGAAAGTCAGACGTTCATTGGAAAAAATAGAGTTCCGAAAGGTCGATAATAGTTACATCAAAAAATTCGGGTATCCCATATTAAGGGCATCTTTTGATGATTATTCGGTAAAAGACCGCATCACAAACTCTCTGACCTTTGAAAACTATTTAAAAGAATGTGAAGAAAAAGAGTACGATTACTGGGGAATTTTTGACAGAAATAATAATGATTTCATTGGTTTTTTTACGGTAATGTTATGGAAAGACTCGTGTGAATATGGATTGGTTGCCGTTTTGCCTGATTACAAACGGAAAAACACAACATACCCTTATTACGGCCTGTTCCATACTATGAACCAATATTACTTGCAAGAAAAAGGCTTTCGCTATGTCGCCGACGGTGCACGTAGCATCACCGAACACTCCAACATTCAAGATTATCTCATCGAGAAATTTCATTTCCGCAAGGCTTATTGTAATCTTTCAGTCCATTATTGCTTGTGGATGAAGATTGCGGTCAAAATGTTGTACCCATTCAGAAAAATCATATCTTTGCCGCGCATAAAGGCAATTCTCAATATGGAGGCTATGCAGCGTGGAGAAAAATAAGCACAGAATAGGATTCTTTTTCAAATGGTGCTTCGACCGTATCGTAGCACTCCTTGGTCTTATTGTGCTTTGCTTGCCTTTGCTTGTCATCGCCATCCTTATCAAAATCGACTCAAGGGGACCTGTGTTTTTTATGCAACGGCGCATAGGAAAAGATGGCAAACCTTTCAGAATCTGTAAGTTTCGTACTATGCTGCATCAGTCGGAAGGCGATACCGTTACTACGGCAGACGACCCACGTATTACCCGAATGGGTCATTGGTTGCGCCATAGTAAGGTGGATTGCCTCACCGAATTGATCAATGTCTTTATAGGTCAAATGAGCTTCGTCGGACCTCGCCCCGATGTGCCCGGCTATGCCGACCAGTTGCAAGGCGATGACCGCCGTATTTTGCAACTCCGCCCAGGCATTACTGGTCCGGCAAGTATCAAATACCGTGATGAGGAAGAACTGCTTGCCCAACAAGCTGATCCAAAGACCTACAACGATACCGTCATTTGGCCAGACAAAGTGAAAATCAATCTTGAATATTTGGACAATTGGAGTTTCTTTGGAGACATCAAGCTGATTTTCAAGACTATATTATAATATGTCATGAAAGAACAAAGCCGCATTGCCAACATCATCAATAGCAAGTATTATCCTTTGCTGTTGTTTGCATTGTCGTTTGTCTTTGTGGTGTTGTTTTCGCGCTCAACATCGTTCTTATACGTCTACGAAGGTTTCGACGCTGCCATTTTCAAACAAATGGGTCTGGCGGTTTTAAAGGGTAAAACACTTTATATTGATTATTTCGACAACAAAGGATGCTTGTTATATTTTATACAAGCTTTCGGTTTATGGCTTGGTGGAAATTTATATATTCTATTGATGCAAACTTTGTCACTCACTGTTACATTGGTTATTTGGGATAAAACCATCGCTTTTTATCGCGATGGGTGTTTTCGCTTCATTTGCACTGGAATAGCTTTATTTTTGCTTTTGTGTTTCTATGACGGTGGTGATCTCTCGGAAGAATGGAGCTTGCCTTTTGCATCATATCCTATTTATCTGTATTTCAGATATTTGAAAACAAATAAAGAAATCCGTAAGATAGAAATGTTGATTATCGGGATTTGTTTTGGCATCATCGCTTTTATCCGAATTAATAATGCCAGTGTTTTCTTGGGTTTCTTAGCCTATTTGTTTTTCATCTTACTACAAAAGAAAGAATACAAAAAGTTCGTATTCGACTCTTTGTTAATCATTTTAGGAATTGCCATCATTACAAGTTTGTGCATCCTGTATTTTTACCTAAAGGCTAGTACTTACGGTGTAGAAGAAATGTTGTATGGAACATTTCTATCCTATTTTGAATACTTTGATTACAAAGATCCAAGACCCACTTATTATTATGTTTCCTATTTTTTGTTCTTGGCCATTTGCATATTTCTTCTTTGCTTCAATGCATCAAATCATAAAGAAATACTCATTCCTACGCTTCTTTCTTATGCTTTATTTGTCTTTTCATCAGGAACCCGTTGCTTTATTCACTATTTGATAAGTGTTATACCACTAGCTATTGTTTGCTTGATGATGATGGATTTTGAAAAACACAAAAAAATCAATCTTATACTTATACTATTTTCTTTACTACCCTTGTCAAGCTACCTCATTCGACCCATTGGTTTCTTTATCAACGACTTGGTTTTGAACAAAGAGCCTTTCAAAACGAGTTATAGCAAATTTCACAGCTGTATCCAAGAAATACCAGAAACTGAACGTGACTCCATATATAATTACAATTTGTCTGGCATCGGAGCTGGAATGATGCAACATGAGGGTTTGCTACAATGCAACAGGGTACTGTATTCTCCTTTAGCTTTTCACCTCCCCACGCTTCATAATGAAGAAGTCTCAAAACCTTTCATCATGCCAAAGTGGATTCTACTTTCTGGAGACAAGTTGTTATATCAGGATGATGTTTCATTTATCCTAGAAAACTACGACTTAATAGATCATTTTAATCACAATACCCAGTACATCGATGGATTGAATATAGGTGAGATGTCAACAGTGTGCTTCTACTGCAGAAAAGACTAACAACCAGCCCCGAAGGGGCGACAACAATAAATAAGCTCTTATCGTAAAGCCCAAAAGGGGCGATAGGATAGCAGGCGACGTAAGACCCTGCTTTTGCATATAATAAGCAGCAACGCCGATGACCACAAAAAAAAACCCCGTAGAAACGGGGAGAATCTACGAGGCCAAAAAATTAATAACATGAAACATAAAAATTGCGCCCCCTTCAGGACTTGAACCTGAGACCCCCTGATTAACAGTCAGATGCTCTAACCAACTGAGCTAAGGAGGCTACACAACGTCACAGAACTTATCTGATTTGCGGTTGCAAAAATACAGCTTTTTTCAATACCCACAACAAAAATTTCAAGATTTTTTTCGCAATACTATATAGAATACTGATATTCAACAAGAAAAATATCATACATTTGTATCAAATTATTTCCTAATTTTGCACGATTAAATCTTGAATTTTAAATCTTTGAATCCAAAATGAAGAAAATACTCGGAATAGGAAGTGCCTTGGTCGATATCCTAACGCAGATTCCCAATGAACAAATCCTCAAAGAATTGAACCTACCCAAAGGTAGTATGACTTACGTTGACGCCCAAACCTCTGTCAAAATAGGAGAGAGGCTGGCCTATCTTGGCAACCAAATGGCTTCGGGAGGCTCTGCTGCCAACACTATGAGCGGGTTAGCCAAACTTGGCATAGAAGCTGGTTTTCTCAGTAAGATTGGCAAGGATGAAGTAGGACAATTCTTTGAAAAACAAATGAATGATAGCAAAGTGCATCCTTTGATGCTGAAAAGTGACACACCTTCAGGCCGTGTACAAGCTCTTGTGACTGCCGACGGTGAACGCACTTTTGCCACTTGTCTTGGTGCAGCAGCAGAGATGTGTGCCGATGACATCAAGCCAGAACTCTTTGAAGGCTGGGACATCTTTTATGTGGAAGGCTACCTTGTAGCCAACCCGACTATGCTCAGAAAAGCCATCGAGACTGCCAAAGCACAAAGTATGACCATCGCCATCGATCTAGCTAGCTACAACGTAGTGGAAGAAAACCGCGAATTCCTACTTGAACTCATCAAAAACTATGTCAACATTGTGTTTGCCAATGAGCAAGAAGCTAAGGCATTGACTGGATTAGAGCCCGAAGCTGCCCTACACTTCATCGCAGAAAACTGTGGTATTGCTGTCATAAAAATCGGTGCCAAGGGAGCTTACATTCAACGTGGTGATGAAATTGTCTCCATTCCACCTATGAAAGCAGATGTAGTTGACACCACAGGAGCTGGCGATATGTGGGCAGCAGGCTTCCTCGCTGGACTCGTCAAAGGCGAAAACCTAGAAAAATGCGGTTTGATGGGGGCTATTGTGGCCAAGAACATCATTGAAGTGATGGGGGCAAAGATGGATGACGCACGTTGGGAGAAAATTCATACAGCAATAGTGTCACTATGATGTGAGATTCCCTTCGGGAATGGAGAGCTATATTAGTAAACAGCGGCGGCAAATAACGTTAACAACCTGTAGACGCTATATGCCGCCGCATTCTAAACAAGAGCATTAACTCCATTCCCTTTGAGAATCTCTTTATTTTACAAGTTTTATAACATATTAGTTGAAGTAATCATTATTTTTTGTACCTTTGCGCCTATTATAGTATTTTCCGCGAAAAATAAATATTTAATAATTAGCTAGTTAGATAAAATGAAGGAATTCCAAACAAAAGACATCCGTAACGTTGCCCTCATCGGCGCAGCAAAATCGGGTAAGACCATCCTTGCCGAAAATATGCTTTATGAAGGCAAGCTCATTAACAGAAAAGGTAGCACTGAAGAGAAAAACACTGTTTCCGATTATCGTCCTATCGAAATGGAACGTCAGATTTCGGTGAATGCCTCTATGATGTACACGATTTACAACGACAAGAAAATCAACATCCTGGATACTCCTGGTTTCAGTGATTTTTCGGGCGACATTGTCAGTTGCCTCACCGCTGCCGACATTGCTGTCTGCACTGTGAACGCCCAGTCGGGTGTTGAAGCCACTACCGAAAACGCTTGGCGTCATGCTTCCAACACACATAAGCCAGTTGTGTTTTTTATGAACCAACTCGACCATAGTAACGCCAACTTTGACAACACAGTTCGTGAACTGAAAGAGTATTTCGGCGACAAGGTTACGCCAATTCAATATCCTGTCAACACTGGTGAAGATTTCAATGCTGTCATCGACTTGATCATGATGAAGATGTTGGTCTTCAAGAACGGCAATGGTGCCCCTGAAATTCAGGACATTCCCGCTGCAGAGATGGCCAAGGCTGAAGAGCTGCACAACAACCTCATCGAGCACGCCGCCGAAGGTGAAGAAGCCCTGATGGAAAAGTTCTTCGAAGAGATGACTCTGAGCGAAGAGGATATGGAACGCGGTATCCATTTGGGTATCGTCAACCGTGAGATGTTCCCCGTGCTTTGTGGCGCTGCCAAGCGTGGCGTGGGTGTCACACGTTTGATGGATTTCCTCATCAACGCTTGCCCATCACCTGCCGATATGCCAGCTATCAAAGCCAACAACGGCCAGGAATTCCACAACAGCGTCGATGAACCGACTGCCTTGTTCATCTTTAAAGTGACCACCGAGCAGAACCTTGGCGATGTGGCATGGATGCGCGTTTACGGTGGCACCGTTGTGAAGAGCCAAGACCTAATCAATCCACGCACAGGCAACAAAGAACGTCTCTCACAACTGCTTGCTTTCCGTGGTAAGAACCGTGAAGAAGTGGAGAAAGTCAACGCTGGTGATATCATCTGCACCATTAAGCTGAAGGACGGCCGTATCGGTGATTCCTTGGTCGATGCCAAGGCCGCTGAAGCCACCTTCCCCGAAATCCCATTCCCGACTCCGATTTTCTCGATTGCCGTCAAGGCCGTCAACTCACAGGAAGATGAAAAGCTTGGCAGTATCCTCAACGATATCCACAAGACCGACCCGACCGTCATCAGCGGTATGTCACGCGAGTTGCGCCAAAATA
Source organism: uncultured Bacteroidales bacterium (assembly GCA_946405575.1). Taxonomy (GTDB): domain Bacteria; phylum Bacteroidota; class Bacteroidia; order Bacteroidales; family F082; genus Limimorpha. The sequence goes on from CAMJHP010000005.1 coordinate 80,049, forward strand.
TTCTGCAATGCCAAGGCGAATATCACTTCAACACCCTGAAGTGGTACTTTGACAATGTCTATAAGATTGCCATCGAGACAGCTTCACCGAAGATTCCGTACCGTGAGACCATCACCAAGAGTGCTAGTGCTAGCTACCGTCACAAGAAACAGTCAGGTGGTAGCGGTCAGTTCGGTGAAGTCCATATGCAACTGGCTCCTTATTTTGAAGGTTACACAGACCCAAGCGAACTACAGGTGCGCGACAAGCAGGAATACGAATTGCCTTGGGGCGGTAAGCTCATCTTCGCCAACTGCGTTGTGGGTGGTGCCATTGATGCCCGCTTTATGCCCGCCATCCTGAAGGGTGTCAACGAGCGCTTGGAGCAAGGCCCGCTGACGGGTTCCTATGCCCGCGACATCATCGTCTACATCTATGATGGTAAGATGCACCCGGTCGACTCTAACGAAATGGCCTTTAAGATTGCCGGTCGTATGGCCTTCAGTGCCGCCTTTAAGAATGCTGGTCCGAAAATTATGGAACCCATCTACGACCTTGACGTGCGTATGCCCGCCGATCTTATGGGTGCTGTTATGACCGACCTGCAAGGCCGCCGCGCCATCGTGATGGGTATGGACAGCGACCACAACTATCAAACTATCCACGCCAAGGTGCCGTTGGCAGAGATGGATCGTTACTCCACCAGCCTCAGCTCATTGACTTCGGGTCGTGGCACATTCACTATGAAATATGCTGAATACCAACAAGTGCCTACCGATGTCCAAAACCGCCTGTTGAAGGAGTACGAAGAAAGCCAAAAAGAAGAAGAATAAAGTATTTTTATTTTTTCATAAGTATTGCATTTTTTCCCCGCTGCAAGGCTTTGCAGCGGGGTTTTTTTATAATGTATCTCGAAATTGAGAGCCTAAGTAAAGGAGAAAAAAGTAGTTTAGCAGAAAATAAAAAAAAGTTAGGATTGCTTCGTTCCTTGCAATGACGTATGACAACAAAAATGAAGGAAGTTCATAAATGAATTCAAGGCCACGGTTGCGTTGGCCTTGATAAAGAAGAAAGGACTCTTGTGCAAAAATGGTGGAAAGCATTAAGAGATAAGTAATGGCTTTCAATCAACAAAGTAGAAGCCGCCTTTCTGAGGCGGCTCCCTTCTATTTTAAAGATTTCTCTCTTTCCATTGCTGGCTGAACGACTTGGAAGCAAACTCTGGCATAGTCCTATTGTCTCCCCAAAGTAAGCTAAAGAGACGTTTTAACTCCAATTTTTTTAAAAACAAAGGACTATCCATCTTTTTACGCGACTTGCAGTGCCAAATCATAGCTTTCAGTAAAGCATCATACCTCGAATTGCTTGTCTTTTTAGTCATAGCCAAATGACGATTTTCAATAATCAAGTCGTCCAACGGAATCTTTACAGGACAAATCTCAACACATTTTCCACATAAGGAACAAGCTGAATTGAGATAATTGTAATCCTCCAAACCTTCCATCAAAGGTGTCATTACAGTACCAACTGGACCTATATGTTTTGTAGCATAAGAATACCCTCCAATGTTTTTATAGACCGGACAAACACTTACGCAAGCTCCACAATGAATACATGACATTACTTTGCGTTGCTTCTCGTGTGCAAGTAATTCTGAACGGTTGTTGTCCAAAAGGATAACATACATTTGTTCGGGACCATTATTCTTCATAGCTGGACCAAAAGTGATACTATTACAAGCTGCCATACTTTGTCCGGAAGAATGAAGAGACAATAACGGCAACAACACACTTAAATCATCAATGCTTGGAATCACTTTGGCAATACCAGCTACAACAATATGAACTTTTGCTGTTGAAGTGGATTTTAATATATTACCTTCATTTTCAGTAAGCACTACACCACCTGTATCGGAAAGAAGAAAGTTGGCACCAGTAATACAAACAGGCACATCTTTTGATTCAATACCCACTTCATACCGAACAAAATTGACCATTTGCTTTGCAGAACTGTCTGGTTTCAATTTGAAAGCCGAAGTCAGAATGGCATTGTTTTCCTCTTTCGAAAGATGTATGGAAGAAGCAAGAGGATGATAAGCTTTTTGTCGCCCTTTATGAAGTACAAAACGAGCCACCTCTGTTTCCACAATACGGATATTTTTACGTTCCAAGAAACCATTCAACTCAATCTCATCGAGAACAGTGGAATTGGAACGCATAATGGCATTGGCTTTTTCCTTTCTAATCAAATCGAAAATCATAGTCAGGGCATCATCGGCATTGCGTGCCCAAAGTACTTTGCCTCCGTTTTCGGTAAAATGGGTTTCAAAGTCGACCAACAACTTCTCTAAACCAAGTAGTGATTTATTGCGTAAGGTGTAAGCTCTTTGTTTCTCTAAATCAAGATTGCGATAATTCTCCTTTCCCTTGGCAAAGTTGTTTTCAAAACAACCTGTGCTATAGTTTATTTTCTGCCAATGCTCGTCATCAAAAGCCTTTTTGCAGCCTTCGATAAATGTAGTCTTAGGTTCATTCATCATTACGTTTTTCAATGGGTTCAATCTTTTCAATTCTTCTCTTGTGACGACCTCCTTCAAAGTCGGTGTGCAGAAAAGCCTGCACCATTTCCCATGCTAGCTCATTTGAGATAAATCGACCCGGCAAGGCAAGAACGTTGGCATTGTTGTGTTGACGAGCCAATTTTGACAATTCTACATTCCAACACAAAGCTGCTCTAACATTGTGATGATGGTTGGCTGTCATTTGGGCACCATTTCCGCTACCGCAGAGTATGATACCAAGAGGATATTGCCCTGCCTCAATAGCTGAAGCCAAAGGATGAATCATATCGGGGTAATCGACGCTTTCAGGACTGAAGGTGCCATAATCGTGAACCTTATAACCAGCTTTTGTCAATTTTTCAACCAAATATTGTTTCATTTCAAAGCCTCCGTGATCGCTTGCTATGGGTATGATTTGTTCCATTTTTCTGCTGTTGATAATTCAATTCGCAAAAGTACATATTTTCGTTGTTCGCTACTTTCATACAACACTATTTCTGAACACTTTATCCGCTGAAAAAAAATCAACAATTTTTAAATAATTATTTGATAATCAATAAAATAAAAAGTTATCAACAAACTATTTGTTGATAACTTTTTCATTTAGGTGCATAAATAACAAGGTTTGTTTATCCAACAATTTTTCAACCTAAAAACACCAAAAAATGAACATCATTTCAAAAAATTCAAGTTGTTTTTATTCGATTTTTTGATTTTCATCGAATAACCGAAAAGGTATTGATAAGACTGAAAAAGAAAATATTGTACATTTTGTCAATATCACTCTCAAATTGAAAATCAATAATGCAAGAAAATTATCGAAAAGTTTTCAACCAATTCACAAACTTATTAGCAATAACATCAAATATGAAATTAATTCATAAAAGATAAAAATGATAATAATAATAGTATGATTTGACTGTTGAAAACTTCGTTCGATTTTTCTGTAAATTGTTTTGAAGATGTCAATATTCCAACCAAAATAACTAATTTTGACCCGAATTTAGTAAGTAAATGAAAGGTTATAAGACATTCATATTTGTACTGTTTTTCTGTCTGTTATTAGGTTTAAAAGGATTCTCACAAACTGAATATCAGATGTATGCATATCCAAATGGAAAAATTTCAAGTGAGGGATATCTACGTGATGGACAACCTGATGGACTTTGGAAAACTTATTATGAAAGTGGTCAGTTAAAGTCAGTGGGAAAACGCACAGATTTTCTCCTGGACAGCACTTGGATATTCTTCTCTGAATCGGGCGACACCACTTTGATTATCAATTACAAGAATGGATTGAAAAATGGTTCACGCTTTACCTATGGTAAAGAGGACATTTTTGAGGAACCATTTATAAATGACATCAAACAAGGTGAAGGTCGTCGTTATGATAGAAACCATCATCTTATGCAGACTATGACTTTCAAGAATGGTTTTGAAGAAGGTATTTCGCCCGTTTTTGATACCACTGGACTATTGCGCGAAATCATCACTTACCGAAAAGGCTTCATTATGACTCGTGAAGCATTGAACCGCTATGACCGTGAGGGAAAGAAACACGGCTATTGGAAAACGTTTTATGACGATTGGACATTACATACGGAGTGTTATTATAAGCATGGACTGCGTGACGGATTCTACAAAGAGTACGATGAGAAAGGTAACTTGAAAAAAATCACCAAATTTGTCAATGATATTGAACAGGTATTGGAAGGCGACCAAAAACCGCTCATTGTCCAACATGAGTATTATCCTAATGGTAATATGAAACGCGAAGCTTCGTTCCGCGATGGCAAGCGTGAAGGTGTTTGGCGCGAATTTGATGAGGATGGTAATGTCATTAATTCCCAAACGTACAAAAAAGGTGCTTTGGTTGGTGAAGGCATTGTGGATACCGATGGCAAACGTCGCGGTGAATACAAAGAGTTTTATTATGACAGTACTTTGCGTGCCGAAGGTCTTTTCGTTGGTGGTCTGCGCTCAGGCGAATGGAAGTTTTATTATCACAATGGTAATCTTCAGGAAATAGGGAACTACAAAGAAGGTGAACCTGATGGTTTCTGGATTTGGTATTATGACAATGGCCAAAAGCAAATAGAAGAGCAGTTCTATAAAGGCCAACCTAATGGACCTTACAAAGAATATGATCCAAAAGGCAATATCATTGTTTCTGGAACCTATTTCGATGGAATGAAAAACGGCAAATGGACTGAAGAAATCGGTGATATGCGTACCCAAGGCGAGTACCGGAACGACAAACAAGTGGGTGAATGGATATCATATTATGACAATGACAAGATGGCTTTCCGTGGCACTTTCAATGCAGGTTATCCTGATGGACAGCATTACTTTTACTATGAAAACGGTAAGTTGCGAGAAATTCAATGTTATAAAGCAGGTGTGAAGCACGGCGACTGGAAGAAATATATTGATACAGGAGAGTTGTATTTTACTGTCACTTATGATCAAGGCAAGGAAGTGAAATATGATGGCGAGGCTTTGGATGAAAACGAAATCATCAAGGAATAATGGTATCACAAAACTTACAAAACCAACAAAACCTTTTTGGACAAGAAAAGTCGCCAACCGGCTCCTTTTCCCTAAGCCGACTTGTCGGCTTTGCAACGGAACACGGTTGGATGACGTTGCAAGTTGTAGAAAAGAAAAAGTATTGAAAGTTTTGTTGGTTTTGTGACAAAAAGAAAAAAATGGTTATCCCATACTTAAAACAAGGTTCGAAAGTGGCCATCGTTGCGCCAGCGCGAAAGGTCACGCGTGAAGAAATGGCTTTTGCTATCCATTGGCTGGAAGAACAAGGTTTTGTTCCCGTTTATGATGACAGGCTTTTTGCCGAGCATCATATTTTCGCTGGTGACGATAATTTTCGTGCAAATGTGTTTCAGGAATACATTGATAATGAGCATATAGAAGCTATTTGGCTGGTACGAGGCGGCTATGGTAGTATCCGTATCATTGACAATATTGATTTTACAAAGTTTCTCCAACATCCGAAATTGATAGTGGGTTTTAGCGATGGTACGGTACTTCATGGCAAACTAAGCCGTTTGGGAATTCCTAGTTTGCATGCTGCTATGCCTTTCTATTTTGCCAACAAGACACCAGAAGCAAAGCAATCCTTGCTGGACGCTTTAACGGGAAAGTCTTTGCAATATGAATTTCCTGCACATCCACAAAACCGAAAAGGATTAATGGAAGGTGAAATTGTAGGCGGTAATTTGTCTGTTTTGTATGGAATGATAGGTTCTAACACATTTCCTGAATTGGATGGTAAAATCCTTTTCATAGAAGAAGTTGACGAATATATCTATCACATTGACCGAATGATGCACGCTTTAAAACGTGCTGGCAAATTGGCTAATTTGAAAGGACTTGTTATAGGCGGTTTGACCCAAATCCACGATAACAGCCATCCATTTGGAATGAGTGTGGAAGAGGTTATAACTGAGGCCGTTGCAGATTTCGATTATCCGGTGTGTTTTGGTTTTCCTGCCGGGCATTTTGATGACAATCGTGCAGTGTTTTTCGGATTAGACTCTCAACTGTTGGTAGCGGATAAAAAAGTGGTATTTGTGAATGCTTTCAATCATTAGATAAGTATATGAGTAAATTTAGTTTACAATTTAGATATAAGACTACTGGACTGCGAGACGCGAGACTACGGGACATTGGTTCGTCTCGAAGTCAAATGATACTGTAGTTTAATTTTGAACAATTACTTAAGTAGATGAGCGTTATATAAAAGGCAAGAGAAATTGGCCGTCAGCTATCAGCCATAGTGCTACTGAGCTGATAGCTGACGGGTGATAACTTACAGCTAAAAATACTATTTTTTTGAACGATCACTTAAAACAATGGAAAAATTTCTCAAAATCTCTTTTAGCTCTCCTTGGCAATTTTATCCATCGATTTGAGGATGTTCTTCAGCATTTCTGGTTTGGTCAGGTTGAGCCAGTCGCAGAAAGTGATGCCCATATATTTTGCGGTCTTTTTCCAAATGCCTTTATTGTCTTTCTTCAATGAGAAGATATAGGAATTGCTTGTGCCAAGCAGCACTTCCTTCAAAGCGCAGACTTTATAGACAATTTCATTAAAGAGACTTTCGCTCGTCACTCCGGTCTTACACTCAATGACAAACAGTTTGTTGGCCTTCATAAAGCAAACATCCAACTCGTTGTTATGCTTGATGACACCGTTGGAGATGTGTACACCCATGGCGATGTCGTCGGGTTGTAGCACATTTTTAACCAGCGCGTAGACATATTCCTCAAACCAACCGCCCGTAAGGTATTCGATTTCATAGTTTTGCAAAGAGCCTTGTCTCTCAGGAACGAAACCAATGAAATTCAAGAACTTACTAAGGTTAGGGATGGCAGTCATATATCCTTTGTCGGGGTTTTCGACCTGTGAGATGATGAGGAACTTCCAGTTGCGGTATTTCTCTCGCAAGGTTTCCATCACTTGATAATCGCCACGGCCAAACATATTCTGTGAAAACATAGTGAACAGATGTTGTGAGAAAGCAGTCTCTTTCACTTGTTTGCGCGGTTGGTCCACATCGCTTTGCAATCCGTAGAGGCCAAAATACTCTTTCAGAGTCATTCGGTGCTTGATGGGAAACACTTCGTCGTCGTCATCATAAATACTATGGTCGAAAATGGTTTTGACAATCAGATTCTCGCGGGTTTGCGTGTAGAAAAACAAGGTGTTGAATTCCTCGAAAACGTGTTGCACCGACAAGGTCATGTAACGGTTACCGCCCGCAAGATTGAGGTAATATTGTGTCTTCGGGTTCAGTTTGCTCTTGATGGTGCGACAGATATGTTCATACAGGAACTTGTCTTCAAAACGCTTCACAATGATGCTTTTCACCAGTGCTTCTTCGACTTTCAGTTGTTGAGCCAGCAGCTGTATGCAACTGGCTTCCTCTTCAGTGGAAATAAAAAGCAACTCATCACCTTCTTCATAGTATTCCTTGGTGAACAGATAAGCTGGCATCGGATTGCTTTTGTCTATGATATTTACGATGGTTTTGTACATGGTTTAGTATTATCAGTTAAGTGGCACACCATATTCATATATAGTGTCGCT
>CAMJHP010000006.1 GCA_946405575.1 uncultured Bacteroidales bacterium
CTGAATGTTCGAATTGATGAGTTTGTGTTAGGTTGTTGAATTGCTGATTATTATCCAGATTAACAATTGAACAATTCAACATCCCAACAATTAAACGATTATACTGTTGATTTCCACTTCGTTGCCTTGCAACAGCCAAGTGTTTTTGCTGTTACAATAGGGACATATCTTGCCGAACTTGACTGTTTCATATTCTTTTTGGCAGTCACCACAGATCGTAACCGCGGGGATGGTGTTGACTTTCATCTCACAGCCCCGAAGGAGGTCTTCCTTGTCGGCGGCCCAACGCCAGCAGTCGGTGAGCAGATGCGGCACAACGGTCGACACCTCGCCGATGTCCATCACCACGCTAGAGACATGCTCCACGTGGTTTTCTTCGGCAACCTGCTTGACGTCCTTGACGATATAGAATACAATTCCCAGTTCGTGCATAGCGCTAGATTACTTTTTGCCAAAGATGATTTTACCCGTACGTTTGAGCATATACGGCAGGATGGCACTGAACTTGTCCTCAGAGGTGTACATGTTAGATGCATCTGGATTGTCGCGATAGAGATGGATGGCGTCGAAGGCGCACTTGGTCGTGCAGATGCCACAGCCGATGCAACGGTTCTCGTCGACGACGGAAGCACCGCAGCTCAAGCAACGGGCCGTTTCCTTACGCACCTGCTCTTCGCTGAGCGTCACCATATATTCACTGAAGGGATTCTCCTTGGCAGCAACGCTTTCCACCTGACGCGAGCCATTGTCGTACGACTCCACCATGATATCGTCTTTGTCGAGTTCGACGAAGTCACGGCGGTTGCGTCCGATGGTCATATGACCATGCTGCACATAACGGTGCAGACTCTCGGCGGCCTCCTTACCTGCGGCGATGGCATCGATGGCGAATTTAGGTCCTGTATAACAGTCGCCACCCACGAAGATATCCTCTTCGGCGGTCTGGTAGGTCAATTTGTCGGCCACAGGATACACACCACGGAAGAACTCGACCTTGGTGTCTTTCAGCAGGTCTTTCAAGATGACCGTCTGACCGATGGCAAAGATGACCAAATCGGCATCCAAGGTGATGAGTTCACTCTCATCATATTGAGGCGCAAAACGATGCTCATTGTCGTAAACCGATGTGCATTTCTTAAACACGATGCCGCTGACCTTACCTTCACCGAGCACCTCTTTCGGTCCCCAGCCAGGATTGATCACCACACCGTCTTCGCGGGCTTCGCGGCGTTCCTCAAGTGAGGCAGGCATGATGTCTTCCGTCTCTAACGAAAGCATCGTCACCGTTTCGGCGCCACTGCGCTTAGCCACACGGGCCGCGTCGATGGCCACATTGCCACCACCGACGACGACCACCTTGCCCGAGACCTTCATCTTGCCGCAGTTGGCGTCGTGCAGAAAGTCGATGGCAGTGATGGTGCCGGGAAGTGTTTCACCCGTAATGCTGGGCAGTTTGCCTCCCTGGCAGCCGATAGCCACATAGAAACCCTTGTAGCCTTGTTCGCGGAGTTGTTCTATGGTGATGTCCTTGCCGACTTCCACCCCTGTCTTGATGTCAACGCCAATCTCGCGCATAATGTCAATTTCAGCCTTAATCACCTCTTTGTCGAGTTTATAGGAAGGAATGCCATATTGCAACATACCTCCAGGGATGTCGTTCTTTTCAAACACGGTGGGATAATAGCCCATTGTGGCGAGATAATAGGCGCAACTCAAACCGGCAGGGCCACCGCCGATGACAGCAATCTTCTCGTCCCAACGCTCGATGACGCTCGAAGCGATGTTGATCTCGGGCACAAAGCGCGTGTCGGCATTAAGGTCCTGGTCAGCGATGAATTTCTTGACGGCATCAATAGCAATGGGCTGATCGATGGTGCCACGAGTACAAGCGTCCTCGCAGCGACGGTTGCAAACGCGTCCGCAGACCGCCGGGAAGGGGTTCTCGCGCTTGATGAGTTCCAAGGCCTCCTTATACTTGCCCTCAGCGGCTTTCTTCAGATAGCCTTGCACAGCGATGTGGGCAGGGCAGGCTGTCTTACAGGGTGCGGTACCCGTCGGATAGCAGTTGATACGGTTCTTGTCGCGGTAGTCTTCCGTCCACTTATGCGGTCCCCATTTCTTGGCATCGGGGAGTTCCTGTTTAGGATAAGTCTGTTCGCCATGTTTGGTGCAGAGTTTCTGTCCCAGTCTGACGGCGCCGGCAGGGCAGTATTCCACGCAACGCCCACAGGCCACACAATTCTTTGGGTCGACCTTGGCCACATAAGCACTTCTCGACAGGTTCGGGGTGTTGAAGAGCTGCGAGGTACGCAATGCATTACAAATCTTGACATTGCAATTGCAGATGGCGAAAATCTTACCTTCGCCGTCGACATTGGTCACCTGATGCACAAAACCGTTGTCCTCGGCCTTTTTCAAAATGGCCATAGCCTCATCGTAGGTAATGAAGTGTCCACGACCTGTCTCGGCAAGGTATTCGGCCATATCACCCACACCGATGCACCAGTCGCGGTAGTCGTCAGCGCAACCCTCGTCGAGTTTCTTGCGGCCATAGCGGCAAGAGCAGATGCCCACTGCCAAATGGCCTTCATAGCGTTTCAACCAATAGGAAATATGCTCGATATCAACACTTTGGTTTTCCATGCTGATGGCTTTCTCCACAGGGATGACGTGCATGCCGATGCCTGCGCCACCCATGGGGATGCTGGGCGTGATCTTCTCCAAGGGCAAGAACGTCATGCGCTCGAAGAACATGGCCAGCTCGGGATGACGGTCCATCAGTTCTGTGTTCATGTTGGTGTATTCGGCAGAACCTGGGACGAACATAGGCACCCAGTAGATGCGGTCTTCGCGGTTGTATGTGGTTCCAGCCACAGGGCCTTCCTTGGTGTATTTGTCGCCATAGTCGTACTCCAGCATCCCGAAGTAGGACAGCTTGTCGAGCAACTCGTCGAAAGAAGCGTCATCGGGAGTGTAGTGTTTCTTGGCGTTCCATTCATGGAGCAACTTGTAGGTACGGTGTTCGCGCACCTTCAAGGGTTTGCCTGGCAGCATATCCAAGAGCAGGTCGAGCGAAGCCTCGCGGGTGGTGGCATCCATCTCGTCTTCGAAGATACAAGCCAAGCCCCAATACTCAGGGGCATCGCTGGTCATCTTGAGCTTGCCAGGGATGCGGTCGGTGACCTTTTGGACAAACTTCAGCAGTTTCGGGTTGGGGTTTTTGTCGCCTTTATGTTTGGGGACAAATTTGGTTGACATTTCGGGCATAATATAATTAGTTTGGAGTTGTCAGTTGGGAGTTGTTCAGTTATCAGTTATCAGTTGTTTTTCCAGGCATTGACTTCGGCGAGGAGCCATTGGACGAAGGCATCTACGCCTTCCCCTGTCTTGGCGCAGATGGGGATGACTTGGGCTTTGGGGTTACGCTGGTGGATGTAGGATTTGCAGCGTTGGAGGTCGAAATCGAAATACGGCATGACATCCGTCTTGTTAATCAAGACAAGGTCACACACCGTGAACATCAAAGGATATTTCAGCGGCTTGTCGTCGCCTTCAGGGACGGAGAGAATCATTGCATTGCGGACGGCACCCGTGTCGAACTCAGCGGGACATACAAGATTGCCCACGTTTTCGAGGACGACCATATCCACATCTTTCAAGGCCACGTTGTCGAGACCCTGACGCGTCATCTCCGCGTCGAGGTGGCACATGCCTCCTGTATGGAGTTGGATGGACGGGACACCTGTGGCTTCCACGATTTTGACGGCATCCACGTCGCTGTCGATGTCGGCTTCCATCACTGCCACACGCACCTTGTCCTTGATGCGATTGAGGGTTTGAATAAGGGTTGTCGTCTTCCCACTTCCAGGGGCCGACATCAGGTTAAGGAGAAATACGCCTTTCGTTTTCAGCTCCTTACGTAAAGCATCGGCATCTTTGTCGTTATCTTCAAAGACACTTTTCTTGATTTCGATAACTTTAACTTCGTCCATAAATATAAGTATTTTCGGCAAAGATAAGGGAAAAACGCATTCAAACCCAAATCCTTGCTGAAAAAAGCAAATTAAGTAACTTAAAAAAACCAAACTACATGTTTTTTGACGCGGGACACGGGACTTTTTACTATGACCATTGACTATGACAATGACCGTTTTCACAGTTATGCTGAAATTTCAGCTCTTGGTTGAAGTTGGTCATGGTCATATTCACAAATCATAGTCCCATGGTTTCGTGTCCAATATGGAAACTTAATCTGCCCTTCTACTTATGAAGAAGGTAGTTTTAGGCGAGATTTGTTTGGGTAGGGTATCCTATCTCGTTCCAAGCTATGCTGTAATGCTTAGCGAAATACCGTTTGGCATGGCGGTTGGCGCGTATCTCGGTCCAAAACACGTTGTGGTCGCCTTTTCCAAAGGCACTTACCAAGCTGGGCAGCCCGATAAGAGGCAGATAAAACCAACCAAAAAGCCGACTATCGGCTGTATGGCCAAACTCGTGCATACAGATTTGATTTCCAATGATATAAACCTCTCCTTCACCATGCATCCAATGACCAGCCCACAGGTCGACGAAAGTACCCAACGACACGCCCATACTATAGCCACATCCCAATTTCGTCGCGAAAGTGATGCCGCCCAAGGTATCGACGCGGTCGACCTGACCAGCGAGTGCCCGTGTCACTGAATAAAGCCATCCCACAAAGGTCTGTGGCAGTTCCCAAGTGAACCTTGAAAGAAGTTGCCATACGCGGCCCAATGGCGAACGTTTATTGTCGGTCAGGAAGAGGCCTCGGGTGAGTTGGGCAGCGAGTTGGAAACGGTTATAATGATTAGATAACATGGGAGCAAAGATACACACTTTCTTGGGAGACCAAAAACTTATAATGATTATTTTCCTATCTACATCACCACCCAAATCGCCGCCATTGACAAAGAAATAGACCGCATGGTGTACGAACTTTACGACCTAACCCCCGATGAGATCAAAGTGGTAGAAGGAGAATAAAGGTCTTCGGCTTGGGCCTCCGAAACCTGGTGGTTGTATTTGCCAAAGCCATAGCCAACAATGCCACACAGCAGGTCTTCCATGAATTGCGACATACTTCACTCCTTTTTAATCGTTAACGATATAGCGGACTGCGATAATGAAGATGATTACGCATACCACCGTGATGATACCGTAGACATCCGCCCCAGTGAAAAGCTCAACAAGCAATTCTATAAGAAAACTGAAAATGCCGGCAATAGCACCGAGAATGACTGCGGCAAGACAAAGGATGATTACAAGTTGCTTCATGATGTATATGATTGATCTTTGCGAAGATACGCATTTCCGAACAATCAATCAACGAACCGTGGAATATTTTACCGTACATCCGAATTATAGTGCATCGTTGTCATTCTCAGTCCTAAAATAATGAGCTTTTTGAAAATAATACTTAAGTCTCGGAAATCTTTTCTAATTTTGTACCCAATTAAATAGAGTTATATGATATAATGAGTATGAACGAAGAATCTCACATCACCACAATAGCCGATGTTAAGGCTTTCTTCCATCATTTGGTGAATGAACGCAAGGTCAACTTCCATCCGGATGACGACTTTGCTGATTACATCAGCGTTAAGGAAGGAACCCCCACCTTCACTAAGGATGAAGTCGCGGTGTTTAACCGTTTGATGGAAGAGTCGTTTGTTGTGTGCGAGGCATCCGGTGTCGATATTTACGAACTCGGCTTAGAAGAATTGGAAACAGTATTGAAGCCTGCAGAGGCTTGAAACAACAAAAATGATTAAAACTGGAAAAATGACATAGTAACCAACGAGTCTTGAACATCCTTGACAAGGCTGAAATACCAGAATTAGGACCTCGGGGACACGTCAGTCAGTCAAGACAAAGGATGTTCGCGCTCTATCATAAGGGCGTGGACTGATATTGTATTGACGTGGGCTGTCCTAAGCCTTGGTATTAGCAATCTCATCCACGCCCTCTTCTAAAAAGGAGGGCTTTTTTATTGCATATAGAATTGTTCGCAGGATAATAAGCAAATGAATATAGACCAGAATACACAAGCAAACATTGATAACGAGGGAATCTCTTGGGTAGATAAACAATTTAGTCACCCGGAAAGGACCATCCGCCTTGCCACCTCTTTTAGTGGCATTGGCGCTATTGAATATGCATTCAAGCGGTTGGGGCTAAAAACAGAGATTGTATTTGCTGGTGATATTGATAAGAATTGTAAAGCAACATATTTCGCGAATTACGAGATAAACGAAGAGCAATGGCACAATGACATCCATTCATTTAATGCAAAACCTTATAAAGGCAAAGTGGATTTGTTTGTTGGTGGAGCACCATGCCAGGCTTTTTCAATTGTAGGTGACCAGCTGGGATTTGAAGATACGAGAGGAACTTTGTTCCGCGAGTTTGCACGAGTTGTAAAAGAGTGTAAGCCAAAAGTGTTTATTTTTGAGAATGTACAGGGGTTGTTTAAACACGATGGCGGTCGTACTTGGGATGTAGTAAGAAAGACTTTTGAGGATTATTGCGGTTATGACATCCATTATCAGCTTTTAAATGCTAGAGATTATGGAGTGCCGCAAACAAGAGAAAGGCTGTATTGCATAGGTTTTCGCAAGAAAACAAAGTTCAAATATCCTGCACCGATTCAATTAAGGTACAAAATGTATGACTTTTTGGAGGATTACAGCGAGTGCGTGTTTTTTTCTAAATCCGATGGTGTAAAGTATTTAGCCAATGATGAAGAACATCGAAAGAAACTTGCTTCAGGAACCGATGTAGAGCGTTTTAACGACTTCATTTTTGAAGTAAAAGAGGTGGATGACAAGTTTTATCTTTCTGAAAAGGTGGCAAAATACGTGTTGGCAGGAGGAACTAAGACTTTCAAAACATCAACAAAAACAGATCTTGATATAGCCAGACCTTTGTTACAATCCATGCATAAGATGCATAGAGCCGGTGTTGATAATTATGTAACGTATAGAAGAGACAAAGGCATTAATGGCATCAGAAAACTAACACCTCGCGAATGCCATCGTCTTATGGGATTTCGAGATGATTTCAGAATTGTTGTAGGCAACACACCAGCGTATATGCAAGCAGGGAACAGTATTGTTGTTGATGTGCTAATGGCCATTTTAAAACAACTTGATATAACAAGATACGGGATAGATGAAAAATAAATACCAGGACATACAAAATACCAAAGCAAATATAGACGCTACTGATAGAGACTGGTTTACGAAGCCTTTTTCTCATCCTGAGCGGACTATTAGGCTTGGTACGTCTTTTAGTGGTATTGGTGCCATTGAGCATTCATTTCATAGGTTAGGCCTGAATTGTAAGATTCAATTTGCAGGAGACATTGATGAAAACTGCAAAAAAGCATACTTTGCCAACTATCCAATTACCGAAGAACAATGGCATTCAGACGTTCATGATTTTGATGCAACAAAGTTTAAGGGAGAAGTTGATTTATTTGTTGGAGGTGCCCCATGTCAAGCGTTTTCACTTAGAGGCAAACATGGCGGTTTTGAAGACACAAGAGGAACTCTTTTCAGAGAGTTTGCACGTATTGTGAATGAATGTCAACCCAAAGTATTTATCTTTGAAAATGTAAAAGGCATGTTGAGCCATGATAATGGAAGGACTTGGAAAGTCATCAAGGACACCTTTGAAAACTATTGTGGCTATGATGTGTATTTTCAGGTTTTGAATGGTAAAGATTATGGCATTCCCCAAAGCAGAGAACGATTGTACTGCATAGGCTTTAGGGATGAAACAGAGTTTAAATATCCCAGCCCAATTCCTTTGGAGAAGACAGTCTATGATTTTCTCCAAAAATCATTCGATACGAAATATATGCTTAAACAAAAGGGCGTTAATTTCGTTACACGAAGCATCAATCATGCAAAGAGTTACACACAAGTCAATGGTGATGTGATGCTTTGTCAGAAAAGAAATCAGCAGTTTAACTGGCATGGGGATTTTGTATATCATCCAAAGTTGAAGGCTGATATTTCTACACCTGAAACGGACGACCATCTTTATAGGGTTGCTGATTATGAAGAAGATTATTTCTTGTCTCATAAGCCGGAATACTATGCGTTGACTTCTTTAACGAGTACAGAGGCACAAATGAAGAAGGTCTCAAAAAAAGATATTGACATCACCTATGGTAGATTCAGAAAGTTTACGCCAAGAGAATGTCTTAGACTGATGGGCTTTGACGATTCGTTTAAAATTGTTGTTTCAGATACTGAGGCGTATAAACAAGCAGGAAATAGTATCATAGTAGATGTCTTAATGGCATTGCTTAAACAAATAGATATTACGAAATATGGAGAATGTTTATGACTCAAAAATGAAAGAGCTGGGCTATCATCAGCTTGTGACGGACATCTTCCTTAATTGGGAAAATGTCAAAGATGAAATCTTGCTAAAAGAGCGCAAGAGTGGAACAGGCAGCGGCACTGTACATGTCTTTCTAGGAGCAGCTGATGATGTTCTACAACAAGAATTTGCCTCTTATTATGCCTCTGTTGAAGCAGGTGCAGATCCTTCTGTAGGGGCTATTCCTGTGAGACACTATTTCCTTGCGAATAATGTCCTGAGTATGATAGGATATTTGTGTGATTACTATAAGTCTATGAATTGGGACTATACGCAAGAGGTAGAGTCCATTTTGAGCGAATTAAAAAGAACGGCTGATAAAAGCGGCTTATTGACCACAACATCATTATTTAAGTTGTCTACAGGTTCCAATAGACTTCGTCCTTACTTTAAGCAATTTGATGAAAGCGGGGTCTTTTATCGCATTATTCGTCATCTTTTACAGCCACGATCGTCCTACAAAATTTCGCTTTATAAAAACGAACAGGGAGAGTATGCGGCTTTCTGGTTAATCGGTTTTGATTATCTATCAAGTTTTGAAGCCGATTCTTCAAAAGATTATCTTGAACAAGAATCAGAAAATATGGCGGAAAAACTACAACTTATTTTTTATGGAGCGCCAGGAACTGGTAAATCACATACTATAAAACGTGAGGTTGACGATAAAGGGATGCCTTGTGAGCGTACTACGTTCCATCCAGATAGTGACTATTCTACTTTTGTTGGAGCATATAAGCCCACCACTGTTGATGAGACTGTGATGACAGTGATAGGAACGAAAGCTGTACCGGTTGAAAACCCCGATGGTCACCCGAGAATAGAGAGGAAGATTGTTTATGAATTTGTGCCACAAGCGTTTTTGAAGGCCTATACTGGAGCATGGAAAGACCAAAGCAAAGATTTCTACTTGATTATAGAGGAAATCAACCGAGGCAATTGCGCTCAAATCTTTGGCGACTTATTCCAGCTGCTTGACAGAAATGATGAGACAGGGCTTTCCAAATACCCCATTTCTCCTGACCAAGACATTAAGAAGTTTTTGTTGACTGACAAGAAATACGGCTTTGCATCATTGAAAGATGAGCAAAAAGTAGCGATACCAAAGGAAGTGCTGGATGGAGAGCGTTTGGTTTTGCCTAAAAATCTGCACATTTGGGCAACCATGAACACCAGTGACCAATCACTCTTCCCTATTGACTCAGCCTTCAAACGCCGTTGGGATTGGCAATATATTCCCATTTCAAACACGAACAAGGGATGGAAGATTAAAGTTAAGGGCAAAGAATACGGCTGGTGGGACTTCTTGGATAAGATGAACGCGCAGATTAATAGCACCACCAATTCGGAAGACAAGAAAATGGGTTATTTCTTCTGCAAGGCTAAAGATGGCATCATCGATGCCAAGACCTTTGTAAGCAAGGTGGTGTTCTACATTTGGAATGATGTGTTCAAGGACTTCGCCAATGAAGCTGGCGGCATATTCAAGGATGATGATGGCACATTGCTTTCGTTTAATAAATTTTATCGCGTTGTCAATGGTAAAACAGAGGTAGTGGAAAGCAAGGTGGAGCAGCTTCTAAAGAATCTTGGCGTGGAAGCCGAAGGCGAAACCATAGATATCGAAGTACTTGAAGAACAAGCACCTGCCAATTCAAACAAGAACTATTTAAAAGAGATTGTTTTTCCTGACGGGACCACTTTCAGCACCGATAACATGAGCCATTTTGAAGCCTATATTGAGGCCATCAGAAAAATTGGTGTAGATAGAGTGGCTTCCGTGGCCGAAAGATTGAAATATCGGAGATTGAACCGTCCGCTTATTTCAGCTGAAAAGTACGATGAGATCGAGAATAGCACAGAGTTCACCTATTATCAAGAGGGAGACTATTATTTTGTGAAAGGAGCCAAGACCTATACATTGGTCAGGATATTGGAGGACTTGAACGAAATGCTGAACGTAGGGATGACCATTAACTGCTGATTTTCATGCGCATCCTCATTGAAGAATACCAGTACGATGTAGCCAAGGTGAAAGACATTCTGCACGGCATTGATGCTTTGGAGAATGTGGAGGGTAAAGTCTCCATTCACTATGTAGGGTATTACTATAACACCCTGCTGAAGGACTGTGTATTCATTCTTCCCAAAGTGCTTCTCAAAGACGTGGATGGGCAGGAACTGGCTTTTGGCAAATACAAGCCCGAAGACATCGTTTCGCCTGACCAAAACAAGGAGATGGAAGCACGGGAAAAGGACTTCCTCTATAAGTTCGCCGTGTGGATATATCGTGCTATCGTAGTGTATAAAAACGACAAACGGAATGACACTGGCATCGTGTATCACACGAAGATAGCGCAGATTGGCAAAGGTATGCGTAGGCTGAGCAATACCTACCTTGACATTCTGCTGGAGCTGTTGCAGTTCAACAAAGACAACCAGAGTTTCTTCTTTTTCATCGTAAAGAATCTCCATTCGGGGTACAACAAAATCAACTGGACGCGCACCATCAGTCGAGAGACAGCCATCGTGCAAAGCGGACAGCCAGTTTACCTGAAGCCTGTGAACAAGAAACGGCAAATCAACTTTGACGAAGAACTGCTGGTGATCTTCTTCTCCATCTTGAATTACATCGGCGACACCTACGGTTTTGCGAAGGACATCAAATGTCAGTTTGACCTCATCAAAGGGTCACAGTTCCAAACCTATCTCAATGGCTATGGATTGACGAGGCTTAGGCAAATCAAATACAAGTATTTTTCGGACAAAGCACTGGAGCTTTGGAGTTTATGTTATGCCTTCTTCGACGAATCGCGGCAAGTGTTTGTCAGCACAGAGAAGAAAGAGTATTTACTAGTGAAGAGCTTCTACATTGTCTTTGAGGCCATCATTGATGAACTGATAGGCGACAATCCATTGCCAGATGACATGGAGAAGAAGCAGGAGGACGGCAAGATTGTCGACCACCTTTATACAGCGAAGAGTCTTATCGAGAGTGAAGCGGCACAAACATATTACATTGGAGACTCGAAGTATTACAAGATGGGGCATCCAATTGGGGATGAATCCATCTACAAACAGTACACCTATGCCCGAAACGTCATCCAATGGAATCTTGACATCTTCAACCGAGGCGAACAGCCGAAGTCCGGTGTCAGGTTGCGCGATGACGTGACAGAGGGCTACAACATCATACCCAACTTCTTTGTGTCGGCCAAGATGGACGAAACCTTCAGCTATACCAACGACGGCATAGAGAAAACCGACAGAAAGAAGAATAGGCACCGCAAAGAGCAATTCAAGAATCGTCTCTTTGATCGTGACACGCTTTTGCTGTTCCATTATGACGTGAACTTCCTCTTCGTGTTGTCGCTGTATGCTAGGGACAATGCTTCGCAGAAAGCAGCATGGAAACAAGAGGTACGAAAGAAGTTCCGCACAGAGATACAGACATGGTTACAAGATGAGAAGGAGGGCTTTGCATTCTATGCGATGAAAGCTCGCCCAGGTGTGGATGCGCGTCAATACTTCAAGATGCATTTTCAAGACATTCTTGGAAAGACCTACACTCCTTATGACTCAGAAGAGGTCTATTCATTGGCCTTAGACAGAAAAGACCCTGAGGGCGACAACGAGAGCTTGCTCGCAGAACTGCGCCAGTATTTCATTGTGGTGCCGTGCGGGTTAGGCGCAGATCCTGAACCCATCATTGAAGCTGCTAGAAAATCGGATGCCGGCACAGTGCCGGCACCCGAGAAAGACGGTGTGCTAATGGTTATGATGGAATACTACGATAACAAGAGCAAAGAATTCATTTCTTCAGGGAAACTTGCAGTTGGCATCAAGTACACGCCTGATTCGATGGAGATAGTACAGAACCTATCTTCCATCGGATATGTGCTCTTCCATCATCGCAGTAATGTTGGCCAACATCTGTTTGCAGTGAAAGGAGCCTGCAAGGTTGTGCAATCAAAGGCTGTGGAAGCAGACCGATACAAAAACGTGGAAACGACAGAAATGTTCGTTGTCGTGGACATAGATACCACAGTTGAACTGGATGCTTCAGTGATGGATGCGAGTAAGAAGGAATGCACCAAGCAGACCAGGTATGATGCGCAATTTGCGCGGATGGAAGATTTGAGAAACACAAATCAAAATTCATTTTTCTTCTTTTTTGAATAACAGTCTAATACTTTGGCTAACAATAGGTATGACGCCACCTATTTTGAATATGACAAAACACAAAATATACGTAGCAAGCAGTTGGCGCAATGAGCATTATCCCAATGTGGTCGCCAAGCTGAAAGAGGCGGGGCACGAAGTGTACGACTTCCGAAATCCATCATCAGGCGACCCTAAATTCAAGTGGAGCAACGTAAGCGAAGACTATATGGAGTGGTCGCCACAGCAATATCGCGTTATGTTGAGTCACCCCTATGCCGAGCGGCAGTTCCACAACGATATTGAGGCCATGAAAAGTTGCGACATTTGTGTGTTGGTGCTGCCCTGCGGAAGAAGTGCACACACGGAAGCAGGATGGTTTGCGGGGAAGAGTAGAACCACCATCGCTTTTATTCCCGAAAAACAAGAACCTAAGTTGATGTATAAACTGTTTTCTTGTGTGTGTTGTAGCATGGATGAACTGTTGGATGCATTGAAGTAATATGTTTTAATTCAATGCCCTTTTTGTCCCCATTGGACACATTCTCTGTTATTCCTTATAACAAAATGATGTATTATCAAACCAACATCCTCGGAGCAAGATGTGTTTTTTATTTCATCAGTATTTCAACCACTCGCTTCCATTCAGCACCTGAAAGTGAGCTACCCCGAGGACGAAGCGAATCCCAATCACTACTTGGTAAATCAGCCAAGATGTGTCTCAAGCGCGAAAATGAGTAACTATTTACATCTTCTTGAATAACTTGTGATAAACTCGCAGACAATGAGCGAGGGACTCCTAACATTCGCATTGCAAGAGCTTTCGGATCTTGAACACCATAAAACACGTATGAGGGAATATATGAATCTCTCACATCGTCAGCATTCCCCTTCACGATACCTTCCAAAGCACTAAGGCCCCATGATGCCTTAAAACGGATGTCACTCATATAACGCACAAACTTGGATACTCTCAAGTCAACATCATTCTCTTGTGCAAAGTATGGATGCATTACTGATATGGTGTCAAGTTTTTCACCATTAACCCAGCCGATTAGAATCTCAGAAGCCACTTTAGGATTAAAAGGAGCAGCTTTGGACTCTGTGCCCATGTGAGTTTCTTTCAAGGCCGCCACAACTCGAATCTTCTCAGCTAAGCTATCTGTATTCCTACGGTCAAACATCACTTCCGCTCGCCAACTATCCAAGTCAGATACTTCGGGAATGCTAGCTTTTGCTCGCATGATATTTAGGACAGAGGGCACAGAGAATCCCGTCTTATCAGCAAACTTCAAAGCACCTCGTTGGTTAGAATATTCCGACTGAATAGTCAGATAAATACGTCGGCATAGGTCAATAAACGATGATTTGTCGTCATTGTCCAACAATGTGTATGCTAGAGAGTCCTTAAACAAATCCTCAACGTCAGCTGCATAGTCACTATCAGCTACGTTCAGGAGATGGACAAAATATTGGAATAACGGGCCAAAGGATTCAGGATAATCGTTTGCAAGCTTTATAACAGAGTGCTCTTCGGCTAATGTAGCCAATACTTCTTCTCTATTTACAAACAATTGTGCAAGTACGCTCGTTAGCTGCTCTGCACTATGAGCAATCAATTGCCGTGCGGCAGAAATATTCGTTTCACTATTAAATGGGAGTATTATTTTTCCATAATCATCAACCATTGTGCGCCCTGCACGTCCCGCAATATTCCAAAAATCATTGGAACTAATAGGTATTGGACGATTCTTATTATCGCGGCCACGATAATAAGTGTCAAAATAAACCGAGGATACAGGGAAATTGACACCTTCGGCAATAGTTGTCGTTGCACAAACATAACGGATTTCGCCTTTGCGGATCAAATATTCAATAAGTATCTTAGTCTCATCAGACAAACCTGCATGGTGAACAGAAATCCCCTTGGAAAGGAGTCTAGAATAAATTGTAGGGCAACCGATTTCCTCATCCATGTATTTCTTCACCAAAGTGACGTCATCACTAATTGTTGTCGGTGCTGCCGTCCATTCTGCAATTTTTTCGGCTTGATTATTTGCACTCTTTCTTCCTGCACACAATATAAGTTGTGTTCTGCCTTGCTCACCATATTTCTTGGTGGCATATTCTAGTATCTTCTCTTTTGCTCCTTTGGAAACCAATGGTAAAGTTTGTGCCGATTCGAAGTGTTGTTCACTTGTAACCTTTGTTGTAAGAGCCGTAGGCAGTACAATGTATTTCGCTTTCTTACGTTCAAGATTTAGACCGAAAACTATCTTCTCAGAAGGACGCCAATTAATTTGAATGGCATTACCACCACCAAGCCAATCCGTTATTGTTTCACCTGCATCTGGTAGAAATGGAGAAAGCAACATAAATTTAGCATCGGGTCTCTCACGTCGCAACATGGTTATTAATAGTTCTAACCTTGCTCCACGCTGGCCATTTTCAATGGTATGAGCTTCATCGATAATGAACAGTGAGACATCTTCTACTGACGGATGATTACGGCGAATTAGAAGATCAAGTTTTTCCGGAGTGCAAACAAGAATGTCGATTTGTTCAGACTGGAGAAAACAACTTTCTGTCGGGTCAACTTCTATGGCGGAGGATGTACGCTCAATAGAAAGACCGAGATTGCGGAGATCATCACGGAGATCAAAGTAAACCTGATTCATCAAAGCGCGTGATGGCACCACATAAACTATCTTAGCATCTGGGCGCAAAGACCGTGTTACCAAAATATTGAATTCAGCCATCATTGTTTTGCCTGCACTAGTAGGCATTTGTAACACAATGGCATTAGCCGCAACATTCAACATGTTCTTTGATAGAGCATCTTGTTGGGATGGAAGTAATTCAAGTATGCCACTCTCTGCTTTTATTTTACAAAGCTTCTTTATGTCATTCTGGAATCCGGTTTGTGTCCAAATTGAGTTCTTGACAAGTAGCTGAAGGTCATTCCAAATAATTCTGAAAAAATCATTCAGTCTCGACTCTTTGCTTATAAGCTGAAGTGCAATATCGATATGTTGCCTTATAGAAGAAGTTATACGTCTTTGTTGCAAACTATGACCGTTAACCAAGTAGTCAGCCGTATCATACACGGCCTTGGAGACGTGATAGACTGCAACAAGATCCAAAGCTTTCTGTCGCTGTTGTTGGAGAGGCACAGTTGAAATATAACTATCCTCGAAAGTCTCTTGCTCACTCCTCAATGTTTCGATAAGACGAAGGGCTTCACATATATCCCTCATGCCTTTTTGTTTCCTGATTAAAAGCAGAAGACTTTTTATAATCATATAAAGAGTTCGCCGGCCCCATTCATCTTCAACATATTCCACCGTATCATCGTAATTATGCATTATCAATCTGGCAGATATAGTTTTATCCAGCTTCAAGGCAAGACTAGCAAGGTAAAAATAATACAAAATACTTTTATCCTTCATGTCATAGCCGACTATCCCCTCAAACACATTTTTGGCATCCTCATCATCTATCGGATAGCAGGAGAGCAGATTATAAGATTCTTCCGCATAGTCCAAGTCGTCCAACGGAGAGACTAAAGCCGTATTGGATAATAGGAATGCAACTCTACAAACCGAAGGCCAATCTTGTTCATCATAAGTAGACGCAGGTTCAATCTGAGACTCCCAAGAGAGCCTCTTGCTTTGCCGAAGTATATCTTGTACTTTGGCATTACCAAGCATATTATCCAACATCTGTGACCTCATCCTGCTATCTCTCTTACTTTATGATAAAACAATTCCACCGCTTCATTGATAGTTTTCTCTGTAAATGTAAAAATGGCAAAGTCCACCTCACCAGGACGAAACTCTTCTACATTTGTTTGCATCTTACCAAAATCGAGAGAAGCATTTACACAACTCGTGTCACGAACAAGGCCACATCCGTATGTCACCTTGAGTTTGTCTGATTCTCCATTTCCCATTAATAATACAATGCAAGCAAGAGCGGTAAAATGTTCACCAGATGGCAATTTGCGCAAATAGTCAGTCAACCGTTGTAACACCATTGGAGGATTGTCATGATGCATTTTCTGGGTATTGTAGATAGAATCCTTTGCATCATCCACCACCCTCGGAGGGTTTTTCTTTTCGCTAGAAACCTTCGCCTCTGAAAGCAACAATGTATAGGTGCCATCATCTTCTTGACGGTATCCCATTGCATCTAAGCCGCGGCCAGGCATGTTATATAGTTCTCGAGTTGAGATATTTTTGAGAGGAATTATATATCGCTCTCCTTCCGGAAGTTTCTCCTCGAAATAATAAGTTGTAAGTATTTCTCCTAAGTCGCTACGAAATATGTCATGGAGTGGTGCTGGGGTCCTTCCTGCTTCACGATCTGGATCCACAAAGCATGAATTGCTTCGGATAACATTCATTAGAGTTGTGGTATCAAGACCACAATCCGTTTCTGCAGCCTTGTTAATCGCCTCAACATTCACAAACGAACGCTGCTGAACATAACGCTCAGCAAACTTGTCTATGAATGCATCAAAAACCCTCACCTTCAATTCTATGAACCTATCCATCATCCCTTTTTTGTGCAAAATTAGTGTTTTTTTCGGCATTATGGTATCGTTTACGTTTTTTTTCTTATAATGCACCCCATAAACAAACACAGGAACTAAGATGAAAAACGAGTGGTTTTCAGGGAACTATAGACAAGATAATAAAAACAAATCTGAGCATTTTCGCCTCCATTAAGACACTTTCGCCACAAACCCTATAACTCGACAGTCTTTCAATAGAAAGTCTCCCAGAATTTGCTTATTAACTACATGGCACCCCAGTGGAGAAAGCCACAAACTCGGCCAACCAATTTTATCTTTTTGTGAACACACAGTATATTTCGAGGGAAAAATAACCGAAAAAAAGCAAGGGAGAATATAGAAAATAATTTCGATGGAATATCATCGGGAACCCGTGTAAATCCACGGAATTTCATGAAATTTCCCAGAAAAATAAGTTAACATAGGTTTTTTGAATCAATCTACTTATTACCAACAACTTAACATCAAAAAACCTCTACTGTATTTAATCGTTGTAAAATGTATCAAACTATGTACAAAAATAGGATAACTTATGTCTTCAAATAAGTCTAAATAATTACTTATTTGAACACAAAAAAGGCCGTTAGTTAACCTAACAGCCTTTTTAATTTATTGATAATCAGTTGATTATCAGATTAATACTCATCCTCGTTGAAAAAAAAGTCATCCTTCGAAGGATAATCGGGCCAAAGGTCTTCGATGCGTTCGTATATCTCGCCTTCGTCTTCGATTTCCTGAAGGTTCTCTATGATTTCTTCTTGTGCGCCTGTACGCAAGGCCCAATCCAACAATTCATCACGGGTGGCTGGCCATGGAGCGTCTTCCAATTTTGAGGCTAATTCTAGTGTCCAATACATTGTATTTTCGTTTTTTGTTTTACTCTTTTTTGAGGGCGCAAAAGTACAAGTATTTTTGGAACTAGCAAGGGCTTTTTTGTATAAATAACAAATTTTTATTTATTTGATTCCCAATTATTTTCGTCAACTTTGTCTAAAAAGCCAAAATATCTTGCCAAAACAAAGAAATAATCTGACAGCCGATTCAGGTACTTCAAATCGAGTGCATCGATGGGATGTTGGGCCGCCAAACGCCAGCCTTGACGCTCGGCACGCCGGCATACCGTACGACACACATGGGCATAAGAAGCCTTTAGATTGCCACCCGGAATGACAAAGCTCCTTAACTCTGGCAGTTGCTCGTTCATCACGTCGATTTCGTGCTCAATGAAGGCAATATCATCAGCAGTCAACACAGGAATCATCTTTTTGACCTCGGAGTTTTCATCCAAGGCAAAATGCGACTCAATGGTGAACAACTTGTTCTGCACGGTGTCCAACACGGTCTTCATCTTGTCAGTGACACCTTCCTGATCATAAAGCACACCGATGAAGGCACTCAGTTCATCGACAGTGCCGTAGGCCTCTACTCTATCATCATATTTTGCAACGCGCAGGCCACCTATTAAAGAGGTCTTGCCTTCGTCACCCGTTTTCGTGTAGGTAATGTTTTTCATCGTAATTCTTTTTTATCACAAAACCGACAAAACAATCAAAACCTTTCGTGAGTTGTGGCTACGCAACCGCGTCGCCGCCGGAAAGCAGCCGGTTGGCGTGCTTTCCACACTCTTTCTGTTGTTTTGTGAGTTTTGCATATTTTGTGAAATCAATTCTAATATTTTAACACAAAGTCCTGCTTCTCAATGCCTTCGCGGAAAAAGACCATACCGATGCAATACAAGTCGAAAGTGACTGAAACATCTTCATCAGCTTTGATTTCCTCCCAAGCATCTTCCATTGCCTTATTATGATGGATACCTTCGAAGACAAACACCGAATCTGCCGTTTTATAATTCAAGCAATCAACGAGATAATCCCATGTGTCATCCTCAAAAGAGCCACGACTGAAAAAGACAAAGCCTGTGTTAAGCCGCCGAAAATGCTCCGAATCGAACTCTGCAGGCTGGATGCGGTTCACATTGACGGCTCCCATCGAATTCAAGGTTTCCAAAAAACTCTCCGACTGTTCCAAATAGACTTTGGTCAGCATATGGCCTAAAGCCATTGCAGAGGCATTCAACGCCGTGATATGGCCAAATGAAACCACCGAATCAGGCTCGAAATAGCGCACCATACGATAAAGCAAACGGCTTTGCTTACGAAGGTTGTAATTGATATGCTTCCTTTTGTCCAATAATCGTGCGATGCGGTAAATAGTGTCGTAGTCGCGATTGGAACCGCTGTCATTCAATACCTTGCGCATAAAGTCGTACACAAAAGGCGAGTGTATCGAGTACTCATTTTTACGTTTCAACAGATATTTCAAGTAACTGCCAATCATAATTCAATCATATTGAATCTTTTGCAAATAAAACACAGTCCGCCTCGGCTTGGGCTGACTGCCGTTTTGGATGATTTGTGAGCCGAATATCAAAAAACGGCTACCATACCATTTCGTCATCTGGGCAAAATACTCATCCTCCACATAGTCAGCGCCATATATGGGAGATAGTTTCTCTTCTTGTTGGTTCATCAACGGCTGGCCTTGAGCATCAAAAGCGGTATAACGCAACTTATTGTGATCTGGCGAGGCAACGACAAGTTCATCATAACAAACGCCTTCTGAAGAATGAGGAAAGAGGTCGTACGTCAATTCATTGTCGAACTTCACCGACTGTTGCCATTGCAGGTGGCCCTCGCGGTCAAAAGCGAGGATGACTTCACTAAAGAAGTCGTAACCATCAAACACAGTATAAGTATAAGGATAGCCGCCATAATAGCCATAGTTCATACGAGTTTCTGTATGGTAATAAGGCATAAAAGCCTCCACAGCAAAAACGGTTAAGTCACCGAAATCAGTCAGACGTGGCGTAAGGAACTGGAATGTAATCTCACTTTTGGTCGCTTTCTGGTTGTTGCTCAGCTTTAGCTTTTCCTCACGCAATCGCACACGGTCAGAAGCAGACAGGGCATGTTCAATTTCAGGCATATCCTTGAATAAGAAAACTTTACTATCAGAAGCTCCTACATCGAAACGCATCCACACTACCCCAACACTTTCCTTGTCGAAATCCTCGGTCACGCCTTGCAAACTGACCTTACGTCCCGTTTCACGTTCTAAAGTGCCAATGACCACAAGGTTTCCGCTTTCATCAAAACAAAACACCATGCGACCCAATGCAGCATTAGGAATGTTGTCGTAACGGTAACTAGCTTGCAAGTTGCCAACTGAAGAATAGACCAAGAAGGAAGTCGAGACAAAATGCTTGTTTTCGTATTCCTTAGCCGCCACAACGAAACACTGTTCTTTGGCAAAAGATTGGGTTTGGAACAAGACAAAACTGCCCGATGACGGCGACACTGTGCGGCAAGAATTGTTGGTCAGGTCATAGAAATACAAAGCTCCATTACCATTCTTGTTGTTGAGTGCCATCATCATCGTGCCGCCAGCGACTTCCACCGAAAGCGGCACCGACTTCTCAGGCAATTTGTTCCAAAAGGTCTGGTAACTCTTTTCTTGCCGGTTGAAGCTCACCACAATAAAGTCCAAGGTGTCGGAAGCCTTCTTATTGCCATCGTTAATAAATAGGAAAGTTGCAAAACGGTCGTTGTTGCCCGCGTCAACGAACTTGAACTTTTCGGGCAGAGGAATCAAGTCGCTGTGGGTCTCGTAGAGGCTACTATCGAGGCAGGCGAAGTTCCACAAACGATGTCTGTCCTTATCAGTCTTTTCGGTCTCGTAAAGCATAAGACCTCCTTGCTCGCCAAACGACTGGAAGTGGCAGCCCTGTTCCTTGTGCCAACGGTTCACCTCATAGCGCACGGGCTCCACCTGCTGGGCCGAAACCCAGCCAACGAGGAACAAGATTGCTATGAGGAGGAGTTTTTTCATCTTGTCGTCGCTTTGCGTCATTGACTCCGTCGAATCTTCGATTTGCAAAGAGGAACGACGAAGCAATCCAGGGGATAAGCTTGTTGTCTGGATTGCTTCGTTCCTCGCAATGACGTGATTGCGTCTGTATTAAAACTTCACAAACTTGGAAACTGACGTAGTGCCGTCAGCAAAGCGGAAATTGACGAAATAAACGCCATTCACCAGTTCGTTGACATCAAGTTGGGCTTGACCGGCAGTCATATTTGTTTCGCTCACCTTGCGGCCCGTCATATCGATGATACTGACTTGGGCATCGCTATTGAGTGTAAACGACACCTGCTCACGGGCGGGATTGGGATAGAGGCTGATGGATTGAAGGTTGTTATCACTCACTACTGAAACAAACTTCATACCCATTATTTTCACATAATCGATTTCCCATGAAGAGGCAGCGTCGTCGGTGCTTGTATATAGGAAAGCAAAATAATAATGGCCCGCTTCAGGCTGAATCATGACATACTGACCAGATTCAGTCCATTCGTAATTGCCTGGCGAATAATCGAAAGCATCGGAAATATCTTCCCATTCGAAATCACTGGGATCACTTTGACCGTCATAATCAGAAGAGACAAACACTTGTATCGAATTACCGTCATACTTCATGGCCGAACGGAACTCAAAAGTGATTTCTTCCCATTCATCAGCACCAATTTCAATGGCAGGACTGATGAGCCAGTCTTCGTTCCTATGAGCAGAACTTTCAGCATAACCATTCATATAAGCATAAGTTATGCCTTGGTGTTCTCCATGTTGCCACCCTTGGTCACCATAGGCATCGTAAGCCGAGAACACACCCAATTCAACATCAAAGTCTTCAAAGAGAATTACATCAATGTTTTCTGTCGTGGCCTCAGCCGTAGGATAAGTTCCATCGGTCTTGTAGTCGATGTTGGCGCCGCTGTTGGTGTAGGGGAAGATGGCAAAATGATAGGTAGTACCGCTTTGCAAACCACTAAAGGTAATAGTTTGAGCGCCATAAGCCACGTTCTTGGCAAGGTCGCCGTCGGCAACGGGAGTGCCATCGGTGGGAACGGTGATGTTGCCCGTTGAAGCTAATACAAGATACTTGTGAGGAAGTTGTGCACCAGTTGCATCTGTCCAAGTGAGGGTCACGTCTGTAGCATCAACCATAGGATTGAAGTTGGTGGGATAGTTGCTTGGTTCCGGATCAGGCTCGGCAGCGCCACCAGCCTTGAAGAAATAGACTGGAGCAGCCACATTCGACGACTCCTTATAGCAGCCGAACAAAGTGGAAGTGATGTTGTAACGCATATAGCACTGCTCCACACCGCCATTGCTTACGGGCACCATACCGCCTTCGTCACCGTCGGTGATGGTCCAGCGACCGTTGTCCGTCAGGTCGGTTTGTGTACGGAGGTAGTTGCCACCGCCAGCAGCATAGAGATAACCGTTATTGAGCGGGTCATAAATGGTCCAAGCACCGGGAGCACCGTCAAGAGTGAACTCGAAAGGAGCCTCCTGTTGTGAGGGGTTGGTGGCCACGGTGACCGAAATGACACCGCCATTTTCATCGATAGCGAGAGCATGGCGGTTGTTAGACTTCTGGTAACCCATAATGAAGGCTTGACCATCATTATCGTAGCCTACCAAGACATACTGTGCACCCGCCTCAAGCTGTGAGGCCGAGTTGACCATGGTATAGGTCGTTTGAGCGATGCCACTGAGCGAAAGGAGCAGCATGGCCACTAATGAGAATAGAACTTTTTTCATTTTGTTAGATTTTATGTTTGACAATTAGTTAGATTCAAAACTCAAGATTTAAGATTCAAAATTCTTACAAGTCAAGGGTTTGGGCTTGTTCTACGGCCTTGATTTCAGGGATGACTTTCTTCATCACGGACTCGATGCCGTTTTTGAGGGTCGAACGGCTGTGGGGGCAGTTGCCACAGGCACCTGTCAGTTCCACAATGACGGTGTTGTCGTCGGTGAGTTCCACGAAGTTGACGTCGCCGCCGTCCTGCTGGAGGTAGGGACGCACTTGTTCGAGGACGTTTTTGACTTTTCTGAGGATGGTTTCTTTATCCATATTTATCTTTTTTCTCACGCAGAATCCGCTGAAATCGCTGAAACTGCCGGACGCTTAGTTTTCATCGCTTTGCGCTTCACATAATTCAGCGAACTTTGCGTGCAAATATCATTTCATATCTATTATTTCGTGTGCAATCTTGTCGAAGGCCTTCGTGACCGGCGAGTCGGCATCCAAAGCAAGCGGGACACCAGCATCACCACATTCGGCAATCTTCTCTGTGATAGGAATTTGACCGAGGAGCGGCACACCCAATTGGTCGGCAAACGCTTTGCCCATTTCCTTGCCGAAGATGTAGTATTTCTTCTCAGGCATATCAGAAGGTGTAAAGAAAGCCATGTTCTCAACCAATCCGTAAATCGGGATTTGTAAGGCCTCTTCCTTAAACATCATCGCGGCACGAAGTACATCGGCGAAGGCTACTTTTTGCGGGGTGGTCACGATGAGTGCACCCGACACGTTGTATTGCTGTGCCAATGTCAGTTGGATGTCGCCCGTTCCAGGAGGCATATCGACCACCATCCAGTCAAGTTCACCCCAAAGGGTGTCATTCATCAACTGGTTCAAGGCACTGGTGGCCATAGGTCCACGCCAGATGAGCGGTCGGTCGACATCGACAAAGCATCCGATGCTCATCAGCTTGATGCCAAAGCGTTCAAGGGGTAGCATCACGGTTTTGCCGTCTTTCTCGTAAGCACCAGGTTGTTCATTGCCGAGACCAAACATCATCGGGACGGAAGGACCATAGATATCAGCATCAATCAAGCCCACACGCTGGTTGGCACGCGCCAAAGCGATGGCAAGATTAGCCGCCACTGTCGATTTGCCGACGCCACCCTTACCAGATGCCACAGCAATAATATGCTTCACCTTCGAAAGAGCGGTTTTCTCCTCCACCACCTTGATTTCAATGTCAATACCTTCACCGAAAACTTCGGTCAAGGTGCGCTTGGCACCGTTCACCAAGATGTCGTTCTTTGGATCGTTGGCGTGTTCCATAACGAGGTCGAAACGAATGGCATTGTCCTTAACCATCAGGTTTTCAACCATATTCAAAGCAATGATATTATCCCCCTTAGGGAAATAAATGACGTCCTTCAGGACTTCCTGTACATTTTCTTTATTTAGCATAATGTTTCTAAAATGATTCTAAATTACACTGCAAAGGTAAGAAATAGTTTAGAGTTGAGAGTGCAGAGTTTAGAGTTTTTTTGTTTAACGCTCAAGGATTACACGTCTGGAAACGATGCCATTCGCGGTCTTGATGCGCAGTAGATAGAGTCCTTCGTACATATGTTGCAGGTCAACGGTGGTTTGTTCCCCTTTAACTTCCTTCAGCAACACACACTGTCCTATGGTGTTGTAGACCGACACCTCTGTCATGCCCTCAGCCTCAATCGTAACAAGGTTTTTCGTCGGGTTGGGATAGACCTTCACTTGACCTCCATTCTCCTCAATCCCAGTTGGCGAATAATAGACATGCAACTCAAAGACATTGGGATAATAAAGACGGTTAGCTGGTGACGAAGTACAGTCCAAATCTCCGTAATAGGCGTAGAGACGATAGTAATAATCGCCTTCCTCATTCAAACCATTATCAGTGAAAGTCACCGCAGAGGCATTCAACAGCTTGATGCGATGAAATTCGCCATCGCCTTCTTTGCGGTAGAGATAATAGCCCGAAAGGCCATCGTTAGGTTCAGGCGTCTCCCATTTCAGCTTGACTTTATAGCTATTGGTATACTCAAAATCCAAGTTGCGGGGCGGATAGCAAGGACCAGCCGTAGCACACGATTCGTTGGAGGTTTCACCGTTTTCGCCGCCTTCGCAAAGCACGGCTACACGATAACAATGGCCACCCAAAGCAACATTTTCGTCAAGGAAGGCAGTGCCTTCTTGGATAAGACGATACAGCAAACCGTCACGGTAGATATTATAGCCATAGCCAGGATCTTCAACAGCATCCCAAGTGAGCAAAATGGCATCGTCTTGAGTTGTCGCCATCAAGTTGTCGGGCGTGCCACATGAAAGGTCGCCACCGCAAGTGTTGTTAATCTCAAAGAAAACACCCGAAGGCATCTCTTCGGAAGAGCCTGTAAATGAATATACTGTATTGCCATCAGCATCCTTGATGACAAAAGCCATAGAGTTCACCGTTTGCCCAGGAGCCGTCCATCCGAAGCTAAGCTTACCCAAAGGCATATCAGGCTCAACGGAAATGGTGGTCGAGGAAGTCATCGTATAAGTGCCCAGCTCTTGGCCAGCATTATTGTAGACGCTAATAAAGCCGCCAAGCCAACCTTGGAACGAATTGGTCGTCATGATGATTCTCCAAGGGCAGGTTGGGCCCACCAACACCTTCATCACATTGGCGTGTTTTCCGACGCGGTCATTGGCCACGGCATATACTGCATAATGGTAAACATCATAGCGCGGCACATTGGCATCTTCAATTTCCATGGCTGCACCAGGAACGACATCAGTCAAAGTCGCAACAATTTCATTGTCGCGCAGCACCACAATTTGCTCTATGGCATTCAAAGGCGTGCCGTCAAGGGTGGTTGTTGGATTCGTCCAACTGAGATGCACTTTCAAATCAGTGTCGGAAGTAGGAACTGCCGTGAAATCAGTCGGTATGGAAGGCGTTTGGTTGTAGACCCAAGCGGGAACAAAGTTGAACATGGCATCGGCGGGATGTGTGTAAGGCGCATCATCGATGAGATACCAACCATCGGAGCTACCGCCCCAACCCAAATTGAAGTGGAACATATCGTTGTCGTCGTAGCCATCGCAAACGAATGCATGGCAACCATCGTTTTCACATCCGCCATAGTACATCGGCCAACCCATGTCGAACTGCTCGCGCACCATAGTCTTCCAAATCTCGGTCTCAAAGTCATTGCGCGAGAGTTGCACGTTGGCATCACAATAGTCGAAATAGGTATACATAACGCTAGGAATGGTGCCCGAACCGCCACCACTACCGTCGGGGCCATAACCCATGTCGATGGTCACACCACAATGGAAACACAGCGTGCCTGTAGCCAGTTTCTCGGTTTCGGAGGAACTACTATTCAAAACATTGGGCATATTGTCCCAATCGTAGGTTGTGTTGCCGAAGTCCGCGCAAATCTCACCATAGTCCTCGTGAATGTAGCAATGGCTACCGTTGCCTTTGGAAGGATAAGCCCAAAAACGCATCAACTGCGACATGGCCGTGGCGAGACAACCCACATAGGTATGTCCGCCCGAACCAGCTGGGTCTTCTGGGCAGCAATAGTTGTAGGGATAATCTTGGTTCCATTTGGTTTGGCAGAAATAGCCTGTGCCACGACCGCCGTGACGCGAGACGAGACGTCCATGCTGAAGCACAGAGTTCCATTCCGCAGCCACATCAGGAGTAGCGACCGCATAACGCAATTGCAATATACACTCTGCCACCCCATCCAAATAATACGCCAACGCAGGCGGGATATTGGAAGCGTCAAACATCGATTCATCAGAATAACCGATGACGGGACGGTGTGCATCATCACCTGCGATGATAACGAAGCTATATTCATCGATGTTAAAGACAAAAAACGCTTCATCCTGACCTGTATAAACGAGTTGTGGCGTAGCACGTTCATTGGCAAATTGCGCCGAGGCAAATTTCTGAGCCGCCGTCGTAGCGAGACTACGGTCGATGGGTTTGGCTTGAAGCATTATTATGCTGAAAAACAGCATAAAAGTTAATAATACATTTTTTTTCATTTTCAGGAAACTTAAGCTATTTGCCTGCAAATGTAGTATTATTTCCTTAAAAATTCCGTCACTACCAAATTAAATGCATTCGGGTTTTTAGCTGCCACAAAATGGTCGCCCTCAAGGATAGCCAATTGTGCATTAGGTAAACTCTTGTAAATAAGCCTTGTATGCGATTCCTTAATCATATCTTTGGTACCAGCTACAACCAAAACAGGCATCGTCAGGCGATCCAGTTCGGAAGACTCGATGTGCGGCTCGTTCACCATCAGGCCAAGCATCTCAGCGTTTCGTTTGGCTTGTTCAGATTTCTTGGAAAACAACTTTGCAATACGATAGCCGAGTTCGATAGGCCATTGATACAAAGGCTTCACACCACTTGGGAAAAGGTTGGCACCGTCCACAATCATCTTGTCGACCCGCTCTGGATACTTCAATGCAAAAGTCAAGGCGATGTTGCCGCCATCGGAGAAACCTAAAAGGATGGCTTTTTCGATACCTTTTTCGTCCATATAATCGTGCAAGTCCTCAGCAAATTGCTTTATCGTGAACGGCATCTCCCCTCTCGGCGATTGGCCGTGACCTCGGGTATCAATGGCGATGACGTGATAGTTCTTTGAAAAACAAGGGATTTGATGTTCAAAATAGTTACAGTTCTCACCGTTTCCGTGGAGCAGAATCATGGGTTGGCCTTGGCCTTGTTCAATAAAGTTTAGTTTGATATCCATAGGTTGTGCGTTTTATTGAGTTTCCCCTTCGGGGAATGGAGATGCATTTGTTTTGTTAACCGCGACGGCAAGCAACATCTACGACCCGTACGCTTTAAAAGCCGCCGCTGGCAACTATATAGTCCAGCTCCATTCCCGCAGGGAATCTATTCACAAATAACGTTTCCTTTCTTCTTCCTTAAACTTCTCAATGGCATACCTCAGCATAGTGCGGGGCATCGTTGCATGCCGTGTCGACAGCCAATCTTTCAACCTTTGCTCATCGCGCTTTCCAGCTTCGCGCAAGAGCCAACCGACAGCCTTTTGCAAGAGGTCGTGCAAAGGTTGCGGCTTGGTTAAAAAGATTTCTGCAATAGCGTAAGTGTCATCTAGTTGGTCATGACGGATGAACTGCATCGTGCTCACCATACCGATTCGCTGTTCCCAAATGGTCTTACCATCACGGGCGAGGTCGTAGAGCAGGGTGCGGTCCTTGTCCAAGAGCCAAGTACCCAGCAATTCATAACAGGAGAGGTCAACCAAATCCCAATTATTGATGAACTCGGTATGGGTCAAATAAAAGTCAATGCTTTGCTGCTGCAAGGTTCTGTCTTTCTTAGCGTGCTTGAAGATTTGCACCAAGGTCAACAAAGCGGCCAAACGGATTTCGTGGTACTCAGAGCAGATGCAGGTTTCCAAATCCTCAAACGAGGTCTCTTGCCAGCATTGCTTCACCACGTCGCGGGTAGTCGGCACTTTAACGCCAAGGAACTTATCCCCCTCGCCATACTGTCCCTTTCCCGTCTTGAAGAAACGCGATAGGTTAACGGCTTGTCCGGCATCTTGTTGGGCGAGGATTTCGTTATAGAGTTTGGAGTTCATGACCTTTTCTCCTTAATACCCAATACACACCACCTTACAAACGGAATCCTCCTTATGGCCTCATTCAACAAAGGCGAAATCGTCATCACTGCCACGAAAAGGATGACATACATCATCCAGGGGGCCAAGTTGGTGTATTGTTTCATCATATAACCCAATGCAGCTATCACCAGATAATGAAGGATATAGACACCATAGCTGGAACGCGTCATATAACCTGCGAAAGCACTAGTACGGTCAAAGCGTGCCTTGAACCAAGCCATCATTGCCAAGCACATCAACCAACCATAGAGGCAGTTGAGCGGACTGCCAAGATATTGCGGTGAAGTGTTGTTCTGACCAAAAGTTGTGACAATCAACACAATACCAGAAACGACTGCACAAGCCATTAACGGAATCCAAGCCTTTTCAAGCTTCTCCTGCACCTCATCGTGCGAGAACACGAAATAGCCCAGCAGGAAGGGAACCAAATAGAAAAGGGGCTTATACAAGTTCAGCAAACCGTCCAACGATTCGGGACGTGGATTCTTGATGAGCGTTTGCTCACCAACCCAAAACAGCACACCCAGCAGAATGATGACAACAAGGTTGGCCTTACCGCACCAATTCCAGATTCTGTCTTTTCTGTCTATCACACGCACCAATAGTAACACAAGGCAAAGCAGCCACAGCACCTGAATAAACCACAACGGCCCTGTGCCACTTATGGCCATCATGAAATACTTTGCTATTGCGGGCACCCCATCAAATACGCCTTGCCTTGAAGCAACAACGGTATTGAAATAACCAACCATCCAATGGAACACAAAGAGACCTATCGTCCCAGGCACCAATAATTTTCGTGTGCGTGTCTTGAACCACTCTTTGGCGGATTGCTTTTGCAATGCATAGCGTGCGCTAATGCCAGCAAGTATGAAAAGGAGTGGCATAAACCAAGGATAAAGAATATACATAACGACATCCTGATACTGCTTATACTCCGGATATTCGCCGAAACCTCCAATGCCACCAAAGACGCCCTTGTTATTGTAGAAATAAAAAACATGGTAGAACAGCACCAAAAGCACCGTCACCCAGCGCAAGTTATCAATCCAATGCTTTCTCATTTGGGAAGGCCCTCCATCGCCTGATCAATAGCTGCTTGGAAGATTTCTGTCTTTAGAAGAGCCATTCCTCTCTGGTCGCCCAATACTAAAAGACTGTCACCGGCCTTGATATCGTATACCTCGCGGGCTTCCTTTGGGATGACAATCTGTCCCCGATCACCCACTTTCACTACACCAAAGATGTATTTTCCATTTTCTGCTTCCATAATGATTTGATTTTGATGATTAGTATGATTTTTCATATTTTGCTGCAAAAGTATGATTAATTTTCTTGTCTTGTATCTTTTCCCGCAAAAAAATTTACGCTTGGATTTCCGCAAATACATTTCTTGTGATTGTTTTTATTATTTTTGCACCCAATTATTATCATTTAAAATGTTCAAAATGAAAAAACTATCCTTATTCCTTATTCTGGCCTTAAGCGGTTTGTTCGCTTTTGCCCAGAATGGCCGTATCGACTTGCGAAGCATTTCTTCGGCCGAAATCACGCATAGTGACTTTACCTCGTTGCGTGCCACCTTTAACTATGGCTCCATCGAGAGCATCGAAGTGCCCACCGAAAGGGGTACTTTCTCAGAAATCGCCATTGAAGGCACCTACGCCTCTGGCGAAATTGGCACTCCCGAACTGCCCGCCTCACACCAATTGTTGGCCGTTCCTTTCGGTGCCACACCTAGCGTCAATGTAATCAGTTTCACCACTACGGATTACCGCCTCTCCGACTACGGCATCAAAACCCTGTTACCCCATCAGCCTTCAGTCCGCAAGGACCAGAATCTTGATGAGGTCGAGTTCGTGTACAATGCCGAAGCCTATCAAACCCGCAGTCTCGCCACGATGCCTGAAGCCACAATCGAAGTGCAAGGCACCATGCGTGGTATCCGCATCGGCTCGTTGGTCATCAATCCCGTGAGCTATAACCCTGCCTCCAACACCTTGCGCGTGTTCAACAACATTGAAGTGGAAATCAGCTTTGATGGTGCCGACCGCGCCGAGACTGAACGTATGTTGCTGAGCACCTACAGCCCTTACTTCGACATCGTCTACAAGCAAATGTTCAACCACCGCCAAATTATGGATGTGTATGACGACCACCCAGACCTGATGGCCTATCCCGTCCATATGATTGTCATCACACCAGAAAATTACCTCTCTGCCTTACAACCTTGGATCAACTGGAAAATCCAAAAAGGCTTTGATGTGAATGTGGTGACTACTGCACAAGCTGGTAGTAACTATAACGCCATTCAGTCCTATGTGCAGAACCTTTACAATACAGGCGTCAGCCAAGGTGCCACGCCTACCTTCCTTGTCCTTGTGGGCGATACGGGACAAATCCCTGGAAAAACCAGTGGTAATGCCACAGGCAAAGTGACTGACTTGTATTATGGCTCCGTTGATAACGACTATTTCCCGGATATGTTCTACAGCCGCATGTCAGCAGAGAACACCAACCAAGTCACCGCCATCGTCAACAAGATCCTGCAATATGAGCAATACACCATGCCCGACCCGAGCTACCTGAGCAACGTGACCCTCATCGCTGGTTGGGACAGCTATTGGAACGCACGTATTGGTCGACCCACCATCAACTATGCCACCACCTATTATTATAATACTGCTCATGGCTTCAATCAGGTGAACGCATACCTCCAACAAGGTCAATATACGGGTTGTTATAACACTCTGAACACAGGCGTTGGTTTCGTCAACTATACGGCTCACGGTGAAGAGACCAGCTGGTCCGACCCGTATTTTTCGGTTTCTAACGTCAACGCACTGACCAACACAAACAAATATTTCTTGGCTATGGGCAACTGCTGTCTGACTGGTAACTTCGGCCACAGCCAGCCCTGCTTCGGTGAAGCTATGCTTCGTGGCGAGAACAAAGCCGCCTATTCCTATATCGGTTCCTGCCCTGTGACCTATTGGTACGAGGATTACTACTTCGGTGTAGGTGCCACCAACGTCTTTAACCAAACACCCACACTGGAAAACACCGCCACTGGAGTTTATGACGGCATCTGGATGGATGACACATACAATACCGTTTCTTCTATGACCTTCCTCGGCAACTTGGCTGTTTGTTATGCCAGCGCGGGTGGCTATCAAACCAGCTCCAATCCCACCTATTACTGGCAAGCTTACCATGTGCTTGGTGATGGCTCCATCATGCCTTACCGCGTGAACCCAACCCCCAACACTGTCAGCCACGCTTCCACCATCCCTGCCGGAGCTACCTCATTTATGGTGAGTGCACAAGCAGGTTCTTACGTCGGCATCTCGCAAAATAATATCCTGAAAGGAGCTGCTTTGGTACCCGCTTCCGGTTCGGTGAACGTGCCGTTGAGTGGCATTGGTTCGGGACAAGTGCATATTGTGGTCACTAAGCCGCAACGTCAACCTTACATCCAAGACATTACTGTTGGCGGTGGTGGCACCACTTACACCATTAATGTTTCGGCC
This sequence comes from uncultured Bacteroidales bacterium, assembly GCA_946405575.1. Classification (GTDB taxonomy): domain Bacteria; phylum Bacteroidota; class Bacteroidia; order Bacteroidales; family F082; genus Limimorpha. The sequence goes on from CAMJHP010000006.1 coordinate 32,029, forward strand.
AATCCGAGCAATGGTGGTATTGTCACTGGTGGCGGCTCATACAATCAAGGCCAATCCTGTACTGTGAGTGCTACGGCCAACAGTGGTTTCACCTTCACCAACTGGACAGAGAACGGCAGCGTGGTCTCCACCCAAGCCAACTATACCTTCACGGTGACTGGTAACCGCACTTTGGTAGCCAATTTCCAAGCCCAGACACAAAGTTACACCATCACCGTTTCGGCCAATCCTGCTAACGGTGGCACCGTCACTGGCGGAGGAACCTACCAGCAAGGACAAAGCTGTACCGTGAGTGCTACGCCTGCTTCAGGCTACACTTTCTTGAGATGGACGGAGAACGGCACACAAGTTTCGACCAATGCCAATTACACCTTCACCGTCACAGGCAACCGCACTCTAGTAGCCCAGTTCCAAGCACAACCTCAAAACTATAACATAAGCGTATCAGCCAACCCAACCGATGGAGGCACTGTCTCGGGTGGTGGCACCTATCAACAAGGTCAAAGCTGCACCGTTAGTGCCACACCAGCTACAGGCTATAATTTTGTGAAATGGACCGAAAACGGCGCACAAGTCTCTACCAATGCCAATTATACCTTCACCGTCACAGGCAACCGCACATTGGTGGCTCAGTTCGAAGGCCAAAGCTATTATATTGCCACCACATCCAATCCGTCTATCGGTGGCACCACCAGTGGCAACGGCATCTATCATTATGGAGAAACCTGCACTGTGACCGCCACACCTGCACAAGGATATGAGTTTGTCAACTGGAAAGAAAACGGCAGTGTAGTCTCGAACGATGCCAGTTATAGTTTCATTGTCAACAATGGCAGAAACTTGACGGCCAACTTTGCCATTCAGACCTTTGAAATCACAACCAGCGTCGAACCTGCAGAAGGCGGCATCGTCACAGGAAGCGGCATCTACAATTATGGCGACGAAGTGACCATCTCCGTGGAAACCAACGAAGACTGGGCTTTCCAAAACTGGACTGAAAACGGCAATGTTGTGGCTGAAGACAAGACCTTCACCTTTATCGCTACAGCCAGTCGTAACTTTGTGGCCAACCTTATGTATACCGAAGGCCTTGGCGAACAAGGCCACCACACCCTTGTCCTCTATCCCAACCCCGTCAACGACAAGTTGACTGTCGAAGCCGAAGAGGCCATTGGCACCGTGGAAATTTACAACCTCATGGGTGCATTGGTCTACAGCCAGAAAGGCTGCTCCAACAAAGTGGAAATCACCACTGCCGATATGCAAAGCGGCATCTATTTCATCCGCATAATGAATGATATGGTGTCGGAAACCAGAAGGTTTGTGAAGGAATAATCCTGATTTCATAACCACGAAACCGACCGTCTATTGATTCTCAAGAGAATGACATAGACGGCCGGTTTTGTATTGGTGCAGCATTACTCCAATTATTGGGTTGCAGCCCGGCTTTGGTTGACGATCCAAACGCCCGCAAAGACCAACACCATTGCTACCAGTTTCTTCCAGGTAATATGGTCCAAACCGATGATAATGCTAATAATTGTTGCGACAATCGGTTGCACATAATTATACATACTGACCAAAGTAGGGCGCAATCTCTTTTGCCCGACAGGAATCAAAAAATAGGCTACAAAAGTGGCAAAGACCACCACATAAGCCACTTGCCATAACACTTTTGTATCCATCTGACCAAAGGGCAGTTGAAAAAAATGCCGCGCATTGAAAGGCAAAGCCACTATCATCGAAAACAAAAACATCCATTTCATAAATGTGACCACGTTGTATTTCAAAATCAAAGGGCGAAAGATCCCGAGGTATAAAGCAAAAGTCAAACCATTGAGTATGGTAAGAACGATACCCAAAGGTTTAGTCTCAGAGGCTCCGCCACCTAAGCCAACTGAGTTGAAAATCAAAATGAGGACACCTACTAAACTCACCAAAACGCCACTGATTTTCTTGCCTGTGATAGGCTCTTTCAAAGCAACAGCAGCAACAAACATAGTCATGATAGGCGTACAAGTGTTGGTGATGCTCAAATCAATGGAGGTGGTCATAGTAATGGCCTTCAAGAAACTCATCTGCGTGAGGAAAAGGCCAAGCATAGAGGCCACAAAGATTTGCAACAAGTCTTTTACTGGCACTTTTTCCTTAGGCATAAAAAGCGACAAGAGCCAAAACAAGATGGTAGCCCCTGTCGCTCTCAGGCAAAACAAATCCATAGGTGTCAACACGTGAGCGTTGGAAATGTTCTTACAGCAGACAATGTTGAACCCAAAGATACAATAGGCCGCGAAACACGCAAGATGTCCAATCAATGTGGACTTATTCAACCCAGTAGACATAATTCTCCTTGCGTGGACGGGCTTCAGGATAGTCACCCTTCACATAGCCGAGGATGCAGTTGCCAATGCCGACATACTTGGTCGTATCGATGCCTAGTCCAGCAAGGATAGCTTTGCCTTCTTCGGTTTCAAAGACCTCCTTTGCGCGGTGAATCCAGCAGGAACCTAAGCCTTTGGCATGAGCCGCGTTAAGCAGATTGCCCATGACGAGCGAACCATCTTCCTTCCAAGTCATAGCAGCAGTGCTATCAGCCAAGACCACCAGCACCACGGGAGCACCGTAGAACGGGTCGCTGTCGGAACCCATCACAGCTGCATTGAGACGGCTCATTTCATCGCGCACCTCACGGTTGGTGACGGCAACGATGATAGGAGCTTGGCGATTCATACCTGTGGGGGCATAAGTACCCGCGTTGCAGATTTCTTCAATGACTTCACGTGGAGGCACTTCGTCGGTGTAGCTGCGGATGCTTCGACGCGTCAGCAGATCATCCATAGTCGTATTCATAGTATTTCCTTGATTAATGTTTCCCCCCCGAAGTTTATCGCGATAGCACCCACCTCCAACCATCAATGCGAGTGCTGCAAAGAACAAAATGTGTTTCCTCATAATGAAATGGAATTAGTGCGACAAAGGTACGGAGTTTTTTCGCAATTTTGCAGCCCAAATTGGATTTAGATGCAAAAAATAAAAAGTTATGTCCTGCCTATCGCCATTGTATTAGGTTTGTTGCTACACGACTACTGTGCAGCTTTCAGCGTGGTGGTGCCTTACATCATCTTCACCATCTTGCTCCTAACCTTCTCGGCAGTTGACATCAAAAAACTGCGTTTCAAGCCGATGTTCACTTGGATTATCCTTTTTCAAGTAGTAATTAGTCTGGGTGGCTATGTTTTGTTAAAACTCTTGAATGTCAATGAGATTATTGCTGAAGGCGTACTCATAGGGGTCCTATGTCCCGTAGCTGCCTCAGTAGCGGTAGTAAGCACCATGCTGGGTGCCGACCGCAACACAGTGACCTCCTACTCTATCATCGGCAACCTGGTCATCTCTCTGGTGGCACCGATTTATTTTTCATTCATTGGCGTGAATCAAGATATGCCGTTTTTTGAATCCTTCCTACACATTTTGAGGCGCATTGGTATGGTTATCGGACTACCGTTTTTCATTGCCTTAGCCTTACAACTCTGTCTTCCCAAAGCCAATAGTTTTTTGAGCCGCTACAAAGGCTTGGCCTTTTATCTTTGGGCTGTCGCGCTATTCCTGACCTTGGGCCAAACTATTCATTTCATTTTCCTCAACGGCAAGGGGAATTGGAACAGCATTCTTTGGCTAGGCATCTCGGCTTTGTTGTTCTGCATCATCCAATTCGGTTTGGGCAAATGGATTGGGCACAAATACGGCGACACCATTGCAGGTGGGCAATTGCTCGGACAGAAAAACTCAGCTATGGGTATTTGGATGGCCAACCACTATCTACTTCCTCTAGCATCGGTGTTTTTGGCCTTCTATTCCGTTTTCCAAAACTTGTTCAATAGTTGGCAGATTTGGCGATTTGAAAAAAGAAAAAAGAAAAAAGAAAGCTTAATAACAAAATCGACCGACCCCGATTCCATACAGGAATGACATAGTCGGTCGATTTTATTGTCCTTGGTTTTATCTTACAGCTGGCTATATGCTGGCGAGAAGGTATCACCTTGGCTGACATCACCTGTCGTGAGGCCTTTCTTCAGCCAACGCGAACGTTGGGCCGATGTGCCATGGTTAAAAGTCTCAGGCATAGTGCGGCCATAGGCTTGTTTCTGTAAGTAGTCGTCTCCAATCTTGGCTGCAGCATTAAGGGCTTCCTCAATATCGCCATCTTCAAGAGAGCCGAACAACTTGTTGTCGTTGTAAGCCCAAACACCAGCGAAGAAGTCAGCTTGCAACTCAAGGCGCACACTTACTTCGTTCGACTGTTTTGTGTTGCGGCCATATTGCGCCATTTGTTGATGCGCTTGACCCAAGATGCCCAGTTGGTTTTGCACGTGATGACCCACCTCGTGGGCAATAACATAAGCATAGGCAAAATCGCCGTCAGCACCAATCTGTTTCTTCATACTCTTGAAGAACTCAAGGTCAAGATAGACGGTTTCGTCTGCTGAACAATAGAACGGCCCACTGGCTGAGGTAGCATTTCCACAGCCTGAGTTGACGGCATCACTGAAAATGACCATCTTAGGCGGTTGGTAAGTGCGGCCCATTTTCTTGAACTCACGATCCCAAACGTCTTCCGTACCAGCAAGAATGCGCTTGCAGAACGTCATCAGTTCCACATCGACTTCGCTGTAGTCTTGTTCGACCACTTCAGTAGTATTGCCTTGAGGCAGATTTTCCATAACTTGACTCGGATCACCGCCCAAGAAGCTAATTAATAAATAAATAAGGATACCTCCGATTCCGATACCCCCCGCCGCAGCCACGGTTTTCTTCCCTCTGCGGTCTTCCACATTGGTACTTTCTCTGCGTCCTTCTAATTTCATAATTCTAAGATTTAAAGTTATAATTGCTGCAAAAGTAACGGAAAATTTGAAAAATAGGTCTGTTTTTCAAAAAAAATGTAATTTTGCTCGATTAATCATAAAATTCTAATCTTCATATTATGAAAGCTTTCGTTAACGACACTGAAGTGCGTACATATTATGGCGCAAAGGTAAAATCCGTAGTGCTGGCCTACTGCCGTGCAAACGACCTGCCTCTTAACCTCAATGGCATTGATGTGAGAGATGCTTATGGGAATGTCATCGAACTTGATGGCTCGCTACGTGCCAATTCAAAAATCTACGTCAAATTCTGATAATTATGAAAAAAATTGGCCAACTATTGTTGATGTCCTGCCTTATCATCCTTTTCCTTTCCACTTGCAGCCCTAAGGAACAGAAAATCTACATCGTTTCCACCAACGATATGCACGCTAACATCGACAACTTCCCACAAATGGCCGCACTCATCGATAGCCTGCGCATTGCTCATCCAGGTTTATTGGTGTTTGGTGCTGGTGACAATCGCTCAGGCAATCCCATCAACGACCGCTATACAGAGCCAGCCAAGCCTATGTATGAACTGATGAACACCGTCGGTTTTGATTTGTCGACTTTCGGCAACCATGAGTGGGATGGTGGTCCTCTCGCCCTACGCAACGTATTGGGCTGGGCCAATTTTCCTTTCGTGTGCGCCAATGTCACGTTCGATGATACACTTAAGATGCCCAATGTGTATCCCTTTAAGGTCTTCGAACGCAACGGCTTGAAAATCGGCGTCATTGGTGGTATACAACTTGGCGAAAACGGCCTGCCCGACTTCCATCCAAAAAATGCCAACGGTTCACATTTCGTTCCCCTCAATGAAGTGCTTCAACAGAACATTGACGAACTCCATGACTGCAATGCCATCTTCCTCCTCTCCCACTGCGGTTATGAGGAAGACCGAGAAATCGCCGCCCAGTTTCCCGAACTCGATGCCATTTTCGGTGGACACAGCCATACCCGTGTTGCCGAGAAACAACTGGTCAACAATGTGATGATTACCCAAGCTGAGGCCAAAGTCAAGTTCATAACCCTTAGCACTTTCACATTCCAAAATGGCGTATTGGTTGATAAGGATATGCAGCTTCTCTCCATCAAAGACTTCCCTAAACGCAATACAAAAGTACAAGCCATAGTCGACCGATACAACAGGAACGACTATTTCCGCACCGTGGTCACCACCAATATGACACCCATTGAAAACACTGAGTCTTTGGGCTGCCTAATGACGGATGCTTGCCGTTACACCACTGGTGCCGATATGGGTTTCCAAAACCCTGGAGGTGTGCGTTTTGACACCCTTTCAGCTCGCCCCGTGACCTTGAAAGACATCTTCGCCCTCGACCCCTTCGATAACGAAATCATCAGTTTCACGCTCAGTGGACAGGAAATCATCAACCTGATGAAATCGTGCTTCACTACTGACGGAGGCCCTATTTACTGTTCAGGCTGCTCATATAAATATAAGGTGAGCGACGAAGGCGAGATGAAAGACATCGAGGTAACATTAGAAAACGGCAAGCCTATGGATCTAGATGCCAAATACAATATTGTGATGAACAGCTATATGTCGAGCGTGTTTGACTATGAACACGTAGACGAGGGACGCACTACCTTCCGAAGTTCCAATGAACTGATGCTGGAATATCTGGCCAGCCATCCCGAAATTGATTATGGGAATACCCATAGGGTGTTTGAAGTTGAAGAATAAAAAATTCCACCTCGTAGGGCTGTCGTATTACTGCAGCCGCTGTTGCAAAATGATACAGCGGCTGCCACGGTGTGACAGCCCTACAAGAATTTTGGCACGGTTTTGGTAGCATAGTTGATTGAACACAAAACAGAAGTCAAACCCTCATAAAAATCACAACTATGAAAGCCAAGAACATTCTGATGACCCTCCTGTTAGTGACAGGAGCCATCGCAGCAAAAGCAAACGGATTCCCTCCCGAACTCGCCTTGGTCTCACAGCCCGTGATGGTGTACAACTACAACTCTATCACGGTCTACTACGACGTGGAGAATATAGGCGACTACACCTACAGAGGGGACATCTGTATCTACCTCGATCCTGACGACGGTTACAGCTATGCTGAAGAGTACGTTAAGGTACGTCCCGGCCGCATTAAGAGAATTGCCGTCGAGATTCCTTCCTATCGCATCGACCGTCACTTCACCTACACGATCATGCCTTACTACACGATAGGTCGAGAGCTTTACAGCTTCACCACCTTCGAGTACTTTGAGCCTATCCGCTTCTGCTGGCATGGTCCCCGCACCGAACCTTGGGTAGTTATCACCATCGGACCGCGTGTACGCTACTATCACCGTCCCGGCACCTACCGCTACTACTATGACGGCTTCCGCCCGCCGATGCCACCTCCCGGCTATGGTCCTGGAATGCCGCCCCCGATGGACCCGATGCACCACACTTACGGTTACCACCACAGTAACGGAGGCTATCCGGCCACACACAACAACTGGAACGACAAGCCTGAGCCAAAACCCAACGGCAATGAGCCAGCACCCAGCGCCACAGTCAGACCCAAACCCAACGGAGGTAGTATGAGCTCGGGCTCGGGCAGCAACAATAACGGTAGCTCCGTCGCCCCGAACAACGGCAGCAGCAACGAACGCCCGAGAATCAACAGCGACAATGGTCGCACCAATAGCGGTAGCACAAGTGGACGCACCGGAAGCAGCACCAGCACACGACCGAACAGCAGCAGCGGTCGGGTGAGCGGCACAAACAGCAATAGCCGCCCCAGTGGTACCAACGGAAGCTCCAGTGGCAGAGTGAACAACTCCAGTAGCAACAGTCGCAGCAGCGGAAACTCTAACAGCCGTGTGAATAGTTCAAACAGCAGCACCCGCAGCAACGGCACTAGCTCTTCAAGCAACAGAAGCAGCAATGGCTCAACAAGAAGTTCAAGTAGCTCAAACAGCAGCCGCAATGGTTCAAGTAGCGGACGCAGATAAGACAAAAAACAATAAAAACGAGGACGGTCAAAAAACCGTCCTCATTTTTTTTCTACCTTTGCCCAAATCTTTCAAGCCATGAAAATCATCAATTTTGCAGAAAGCAACAGCATCATCAATCAATATGTAGCTGAGTTGAGGGACATTAAAATCCAGAGCGACCGCAACACTTTCCGCCACAACCTGCAACGCATCGGCCAAATGATGGCTTACGAAGTGAGCAAAACGTTACACTATTCTGAGAAGACCTTACAGACGCCCTTGGCCGTGGCCAAAGCCAACACTCCTGACGACAGCATAGTGCTAGCCACTGTGTTTCGCGCAGGTTTGCCCTTCCATCAAGGTTTCTTAGACATCTACGACAATGCGGGGAACGCATTCGTTTCGGCTTATCGCTATTATTTAGATGAAAAACGCGAAAACGTAGGTATCAAGGTGGAATATTTAGCCGCCCCCGACCTGACAGACAAGACGCTAATCATTGCCGACCCAATGTTGGCTACAGGCGGCAGCCTTGAATTAGCCTACCAAGCCCTCTGCACCAAAGGCATACCAAAGCAATTGCATCTATGCTGCGTAATCGCTGCTCAAGACGGGATCGACAATCTGATGAAACTTTTCCGTCCTTTGGACAATGTAACGCTGTGGTGTGCCGCCATCGACCCCATCTTGAACGAGCACAAATACATCGTTCCTGGTCTCGGCGATGCAGGAGATTTGGCATACGGAGGCAAAATCTAATCAATCACGCTTTCCGTTGAGAGTGTCGACAATCGATTCTACCAGATTGTAGGCACCATCATAGACATCTTTCAACGTCGCGTCAAGCATATAGGCAGGGGTGGTGAAGACCAACAACTCGTTGTCGGCACAAACATCTCCATGCTCTGTTTGCACATGGAAAGCACCCATTTCCCGGATATTGTCGGCATCAGGGGTGCCTTCATTGCCCAATGTGACACAAACGCCAGGCAATAGTTTAGCAAACATCACGGGGGCGATGCACATACCACCAAGAGGCTTGCCAGCCTTATGTGTCTCTAATATGGCACGAGCCACATCAGGCTGCACCTCCATATTGGCACCTTTATAGGCATAGTTGCACAGGTTTTTGGCTACGCCATAGCCACCGCTAAAAAGCAGTCCGTCATAATCCTCTGCTTTATAATCTTCTATAGGTTTGACTTGGCTACGTGCCAATCGAGCAGCCTCGGACAAAATGTTGCGCTCCTCTTTAACCTTCTTCTCCGTCAAGTGGTCAATGACCTCAGTCTGAGGACGGTTGGGAGCAAAGCATTGGTATTCACAATGATGTTGCTCAAGGGAAAGCAAAAGCGTGATGGCTTCGTTGATTTCGCTGCCGTCCTTGCGACCGCAGCCTGCTAAAACTACTGCAAATTTCTTCATTGTCCATTCCATTTTGATAATTTGCGCAAAGGTAACAAAATTTTGGCGAAACCGTGAAAAACGTGGAAAGAATTTTGCAAAACCAATCTTCGAAAACGTAAGGAAAAGACGTGTCATTTTACGAAGATTTCATAACGTTTAAACACATTATTCGTAGTATTAAATAGGAAAGAGCCGTTTTTTCATAAGAATTGTCTTAGAAGTCCAAAATTATTGTAAATTTGCAGCATCGTTCTTCTGAAGCCTCTTCAAGGCTTTGCGGAACCGACGACATATTATGAATGAAGATTATTACAGAATTTATAATTAAACCTTAGAAAAATGAAGAAATTAAGTACTTTAATCATTGCTGCCATTTTGATGTTTGCCGGCAGCCAATTGTTTGCACAAACAAACATTTACCTCAATCTGAGCGGAGCCATCCCCAATGGTGATTTTGCAGAGGGTGAGATCAGTAAATCAGGTATAGATTGGGGGTTATTTGACGATGACAAGGATGGTGGAGCTGGCTTGGGCTTCAATGTCGGTCTCAAATTCAATATTGCAACTGGAATTAATGGTTTGAGAGCTATGATTACACTAGATGGAATATACAACGGCCTCAATTCCGAACTGCGCGAGTATTTCTCAGATTTAATCGATGATGTTGAAGACGATTACAAGGAGTTCGAACTCACCACCCAAAAATACCTCAACATTCCCGCAATGGCTGGAGTAAACTACACTTACAATTTCAACAACAAGTTCGGATTATTTGCCGAAGCAGGCTTGGGTCCCAACTTGCGTATCATCACAAAGTACGAAAGATATGAGGAAAGTACAAGCCGCAAGACAACCACCACAATAGAATACGATCCAAAAATATCTTTGGCCTACCAAGTTGGTGCCGGCATCGAACTCAGCAAACGCATTACCATAGGAATTGACTATTATAACCTTGGCTCTGCAAAAGTAAAATACGAATACACAAGAAAAGTAAAACCGGACGGAAGCACAGACCACAATAATGACACTTTTAAACGTATCACTCCTACTATGGTTATGCTGCGCGTCGGTTTCAAACTCTAACAGCCCCATCTTTACAAAATTAAAAAAGAAAGGCCGCATACCATTCTTTGCGGCCTTTCCATTAATAACAAATCAATCAAAGAAAAATGAAACACCAATACAAACACTCCATTATGGCACTTGCCGCCGCACTGCTTCTTTCGTGCATGAGCAGCTGCCTGAAAGACGATGAGGACACCATACTCCTCCCCACTCCTAAGACGCTAAAGGACATACCAAACGACTATTCGGCCACAGAAAATCCTTTGATTTACAACCCTAACGCCATCATCCCCAACTACCAGTTTGAGGAAGAAGAGGAAGAAGATGGGCTGTTTGTCTATCGCCTCGACATGACGGGCATTATGAACCCCAATACACACGAATGGCTGGAACTATACGGGACTGGCCTCTCAGAACAAAACACTTGGCTCTCGCTCGACGGCATTCCCAAAGGAATCTTGGTCAAGAACCACTCTGAAGATGGCACCGTTTCAAGGAAATTCGACCTTGTTTTCCTGGTGGACAATTCGGGAAGTATGGACGAGGAGTCAGATGCTGTGGCACGGGATATTGTGAATTGGGCCAATAGTCTGACCAATTCAGGTATAGACATCCAATTTGGATGCGTGGGATACTCCGTATATGGCAACATAAACGGTGGCATTGACTTTACCAGTCAATCCGGTTTAAGCAATTTCTTGAATTATGGCACTGGAACGCAAAGAACCCAACATTTCGGAGGAGCGAATGCATCAAGTTTACAAAATTATGCAAATAATTATGGCCAGGTTGGCGGTGAATGTGGGGTAATGGCTCTGCGCTTCGCCAATGACTATTTCACCTTCCGCACAGGAGCCAACAGAATCTACGTCAATTTCACTGACGAGCCGAACCAGCCCAATTATGCAACTGCTTGGTCGGTTGAATATCTGAATCCTACCAATGGAAACTGGACACCCCAGCAAGGCACGGTTCACACCGTTTACAGCGGCTCCACGAGTTTCTCCAACTCGACAGGTTACAATGAAAAACCTTGGCTGATGTCGGAATACACCGGCGGAACCATTCTCTATGCAAGCTCCAGTTTCACAGGCGTATCACTCAACGACCTTCCTGTGACGGGTGCCATGCAGCACTCCTACTCCATTTATTTCACCGTTCCCGAATCGCTGAAGGACGGACAATACCACAGCCTGAAAGTGACCGTGCTTTCGCAAGACCAAGCCGTCAGGGCCGAACGTAATTTCTCAATCAGATTTGAATGACCATGAACAGGACAAAACTACCCATAGCACTTGCCTTGCTGTGCCTTTTGCTTTCCTTGAAAGTAGAAGCTCAGCGTTTCATCGACAAGAACGAAATCGGCTTTCGCTACTGTATGAACTATGCCGATATGAACTATACGCACAAGATGTATAACATATATAACCACAAGGATTTCTGGCAGAACGGCTTCGGCTTTTTCATAACTAGTCGTGTTAGCAGCCATTTCGCCATCCGTCCTGAAGTGGATTTCATCGGGCGCGGCACCTTTTTGAAATATGAGGACATCAGTTACAAATTAGACGCCAAATATGTGGACTTGCGCCTTCCGTTGATTATTTCGTTGGCTCCCCATTCTGCCGTGAACCCCTATCTGTTTGTGGCTCCCGAATTGTGCATTGTCCGTGAAGGAGAAATCACTTTTAAGTCAGACAGACTCCCAATAGATATGTTTCCATCAGGGAAAATCACCACCGACCTTGCCGAAGGCAACATCAGGCCATACGATTTCAGCGTGATGGGCGGCATAGGATTTGAAATCCCTATTAGAATCGACAATTTCCGTTTTTCGATTGCCGCCGAAGCAGGCTATAGTCTTGGCCTGCTTGACACGTTTTCCGATGACGAACTTGATGGAGACGCCAATGTGCTGGATTATATGTTGCCCTACACCTACACACCAGAGAGTTCACGTTTCAACCGTGGCATCGAAGGTGCCGTGACCATCAGCCTGCCATTGAGCAACTTCCGCCTGATTCCCAAACCCGCTCCGAAACCTGCCGTTGTGGAAATCTTTTCTGAGCCTGAACCTGAGCCCGAAACATTTGAGTATGAAATCAAGGACTGCTACTCTTTTGAGGAAATGTATTCCTTCGTTAAGCAAGGGTTCGATGTCAGCGACAAGCGCATCTGTGTGTTCGACATGAAGTTCCAATTCGGTTCTGCCAAGCTGTTGCGCTCGTCAGAGCGATATCTTGACAATGTAGTCGGCATGATGAAGGCCTACCCAAGAATGAGAATCACCATCAACGGGCACACCGACAACATCGGCACGGAGGAAACCAACCAAACGCTTTCCGAAAAACGCGCCCAGTCTGTTGCCGACTATTTGATCAGGCACGGAATCGAAGCACATCGCATGACGTGTTACGGCTATGGTTTGCGCTATCCTATCGACACCAACGCAACCGAGGCAGGACGCGCCCGCAACCGTCGTGTGGAGATTGAAGTGACGAGAATCCAATAAATCAAACTGTTATGTTCAAGAAAGCGCCAAAATTCCTATGGATCATTATGCTCGCTTTGGCCACCGTCACCTTTAGTTGCAACAAACACGATGATGACGACGATGACGGTGGCAATGGCGGAGGCGGAGGCATCTGGAACCCCACAATTATCGACGGCAGACTTCCAGGATTGTTTTCCGTAAGCCAAGACCAACAAGTACAGTTTTCGCAAGGAAACTTACAATATCGGGCTTCAACCAACACTTGGAGATTTGCCGAAAACCAGTGGGATATTATAGGTGAGACAAACTCAAACATTTCTCAATCTTATAACGACTGGATTGACCTTTTTGGATGGGGTACCAGTGGATGGAACAATGGAAATGTTTATTATCAGCCTTATGATTATGAATATCTGACTGATTTGAATAATGGTCACGGATATGGTCCTACAAATGGCACTAATCATTATTTTAACTTAACGAATGAGTTCGCTAATTCCGATTGGGGCATTAATAATCCTATCATAAACGGTGGCAATACTTCACACTATTGGCGCACTTTGACCAATGCTGAATGGATTTATGTGTTTAATACAAGAACAACAACTTCTGGTATCCGTTACGCTAAAGCACAAGTGAATGGAACAGATGGCGTTATTCTTGTGCCTGATGATTGGATTGTGTCAACTTTCAGCTTGAACAAAACAAATAAAACAGACGCAAACTATAATAGCAATATTATTAATGATTTAGTTTGGAGAAATACTTTTGAACCAGCTGGTGCTGTTTTCTTGCCTGCCGCTGGTAATCGAAATGGGACTTCAGTTTACCATATTGGTGGTACTGGTTACTATTGGTCCTCTTCAGTTGATAGTAGTCATGGTGCACATATGGTGAATTTCGCGAACAACAATCTGTATCCCGGAGACGCTGGTAGCCGTTACTTCGGTCTATCAGTCCGCCTCGTCCATTCTACCCAAAACAATAACGACAATCACATAGAGGTGACAACCAATAACGTGACGGACATTACCCAAACCACAGCTGTGTGCGGTGGCAATGTAACCATTACAGGCAACGGCACGGTAACTGCACGTGGTGTATGCTGGAGCACAAACTCCAATCCCACAGTAAACGACAACCACACCAGCAATGGCACGGGTACAGGCAACTTTACCAGCAACATTACTGGATTAACCCCAAATACAACTTATTATGTAAGGGCATATGCTACTAATAATGCTGGTACGGTTTATGGAGCGCAGAAAACTTTCAGCACAACCGCATTGTCCACCGCACCTTCCATAGTGACCAACAACGTGACAAATATCACCCAAGATGCAGCTATCTGTGGAGGCAATGTGACCTCTGACGGAGGAAGTCCTGTGACTGCACGCGGCATATGTTGGAGTGCCAACCCCAATCCCACAATAAATGACAACCATACCTACAACGGCACGGGAACAGGCAACTTTACCAGCAGTATTACAGGATTGACACAAAGCACAACCTATTATGTTAGAGCGTTTGCCACAAACAGCATTGGGACAGGCTATGGCGAACAAATATCTTTCACAACTACAATGCCGCCAGGACCGACAGGCGCAATAAACGGTTTGTTTTCAGTAAGTCCTACTAAAAAGGTTTATTTCTCACAAGGTAACCTGCAGTATCAGGCTTCAACTAATACTTGGCGCTTCGCTGAAAATCAGTGGGACTTTGTAGGAATAGGCAACAATAACATTTCATCGTATTATAATGGTTGGATAGACTTATTCGGCTGGGGAACAAGCGGTTGGAATTGTAATAACACTTATTACCAACCCTGGGATTGGGATGCAAATAATACCAATGGATTGTTATTCGGTCCTCCTGGAAGCTACAATTTGACTGATAATTATGCCAATTCCGACTGGGGCGTTTACAATGTCATCAATAACGGTGGTAGCTCGATAGGGCAATGGCGAACTTTGACCAACGATGAATGGTACTATATCCTTAATTCTAGAAGTGGAATTAGATATGCTAAAGCTACGGTAAATGGAATTCGAGGAATTGTAATATTTCCTGATGAATGGAATAATTATACCCCAAGCTATGCAAACCATTATGAAGTGGATTTTAGTTGGAATAGTTACTCTTCTGTGCAATGGGATTGGATGGAGCAACAAGGAGCCGTCTTCATTTGTGCTGCTGGTCAAAGGACGGGAAATTCAATTAAATATATTGGAGTACGTGGATATTATTGGTCATCAACACATGGAGGAACTCATGGAGCAAAAGGTTTTCATTTTGATCAGGAAACTTTAGGAGCCAATAGTATGTTTATCCGTTGTGATGGTGCAAGTGTTCGTCTAGTACGCAATGCTCAATAAGCTCTCTATAACTCAATAACACCATAAAAACTATGTACTTTTATACAATGTCAACATTATTTCGATGAGTAGGTGAGCAAAAATAGTTTACATATTGGATGCGAGACTGCGAGACTATGATTTGTGTCTATGACTATGACCTGGCATGGCTGTTAGCTATTAGCAATTACCCTTTAGCTATCGAGCTACAAAGCTAACGGCTAAAAGCTAACAACCTACCCAAAGTGGTCATAGTCAATGGTTATGGTTTTATAAGTCTCGAAGTCCCGTGTCCCGAAGTCAAAAGATATTGCAGTTTGATTTTGAACAATTATTTATAAAAAGGGTTACACAGAACAGAACAACATTTGTCGATGCGGGATTCTCATCTTGCTTTGCTGATTGTTTTCAATCATTGTCTTCGCCAATATGCATAACCGCATACTTGATCACCTCTCTTTTGTAAGTATAAGTCACAATAATGTCATTCCCGTCGGCAATAATAGCTGGATAGGAAAACTCGGCAAAAGGGTTAAGTGACTCTTCCAAAATCACGACATCTTCCCAATGAACTCCATTGTCTTTGGATAAAGAAAGGATAAGTCGGTTTCTTCTTCCGTCAGCAATGGGATTATAGGCCAACCACAGCCAACCGTTGTCAGTTGTCACGCAATCTATGCCGCTGTTGTTGTTGGGAAGGCTTGTAGGATAGGCTTCACTCCAGCTATGTCCACCGTCATCAGAATCACTTCTGTAAATAAACTTGTTCTTGGTTCGGAACATAGCATGAATCGATCCAGCTTTGTCTTGCCACAAAGTGGGTTGTATCATTTCCACATCTTTTCCATTCTCAGTTTTAGCAACCACATATTCCGTTTTTTCCCAAGTGTTTCCTCCATCTGATGACAAGTCAAAAAAAGCTTTCCACCGTCCTTGTTCCGTTGATGCCCCTGCAATAACCAAACCCTCTGAGGTGACAAGGCATTTGTTTTTTACAGGCCCTCGCCCCCCAGTGTCATCACCTTCAACAAGTATTTTTATTTCACCCCAAATTTCAGAGCTATAATCAAAATCACAATATTTTGTCACCCAACTTTTGGTATCTGTCCCCACTTTGAAAAACACACGTGCAAAAGACCCAAAATCCTGAAGAACGGGATTCCAATGCGCTATATTGTCAACAGTAGCCACCTGCATAGGCACTTCCCAAATATCTTGATAATAAAACGAATACCAAATCCTTGTATCTGAATGGCCTTCTTTCGAGCCACCATACCACACACACATAAGCTTACCATTTGGAAGCAACGAAACAGAAGAGGCATGGGCCATATCAGTCTTCACACCCTTATCGAACACTTGACCTGCCTCTATCGAATAGGTTATCTTGGAAGTTTCGTTTTCATATTTTTTACATCCACAAACTGCAACAAATAGAACAATAAGAACAAGTGACTTTTTCATAACATTCTGATAAATCCATCACACCCAATTGGGGTTCCGTTTCTCAAAAAACGCCGTCATACCTTCTTGGCCAGCCTTTGAGATGCGTTGGTTGGCAATGGCCACCGAGGTTTGCATAAAAACGGGGTTATAACGGTCGTCGGAACCACTCACCATACGGAGCAATTTCTTGCACTCGGCGATAGCATCGGGTGAACCCTTCAGAAAATAATCAATGTATTGACGCTCGGTGTCAATCATTTGAGCTTCGTCGACGACCACATTCACCAAGTGGAATTCCTTGGCCTCCTCGGCAGTGAATCGCCTTCCTGTCAGCATCAATTCCTTGGCGACGGTATTGCCGATTTTGCTCACTACAAAGGGTGATATGGTTGCGGGAGTGATACCCAAACGCACTTCGGAGAAAGCAAACTTCGTTTCTTTTTCGGCAATCACAATATCGGCGGCTGCAATAATACCGTTGGCACCACCAATACAAGCACCATGTACCTCCACGATGACGGCCTTGTCACAGAAATATATGGTCTGGAACAATTTGGAAAGCTTTTGGGCATCGTCAAGATTTTGTGGATAGCTAAACTTTGCCATCGCTTTCATATATTCCAAATCGGCACCTGCACAGAAAGCTTTGCCATTACCTTTCAGGACGATTACACGGATGTCGTCGCGACTGTTAAGCCAATCGAAAGCTTCTGTCAACTCGCCTATCAGCTCGGCATTCAATGCGTTTCGCACCTCAGGACGGTCAAGGTTAACCCAGGCAATGCTTTCTCCAAGTTGTATTTTTATTGCTTTAAAATCCATAGTTTTCATTTGTTCAGTTGGAAATTGTCAGTTATTCAGTTGAAATTATTCGGTAATCTTCATTGTTTAAGGTGACATTGAAACTGCAATATTCGTGAAAAAATACCAATCTATTACAATCATTCCGCAAAAAATTCGTTACTTTGCAAGCGATAATAGCAATGCCTTCTTGTGACGACAACATTCATAAAGAAATGGCAACTGTACAACTGATAACTGACAACTGAGAATAATGGACGATAACAACCTCAATAACGGACTCGAAGACCTCTTGAATATGTTCAAGAAAATGATGGAAGGGCAAGACCTTGACGCTATTCCAGGCATCAACGAAGAACAAAAAGAACAACTGAAGATGTTTCTAGAGGATTTTGACGAACTGAAAGACGACATGAAGATAGAGATTTATAAACTCGATCCGTTCACGAAACAGATGGTAGGTATGGTGATGGGACAGTTGAAGAACTTCACAGGCAACCTACAACAAAATGATAGCTCTTCACCGATGCAGCAAAAGCCTACCGTCAATAAAGAAAAACAGCTGACCGACATTCCTGGCACCACCGAAAATCTGGAAGCCCATTTGGCTGCCATCGACGACCAACTGCGCCAGCCCAACCTCTCTGACGAAGATATCAACCGACTTTTGGATGAGCGCACTTCCATTTTGAAAGAGTTAGAAGAATAATCAAAAGCATTAAATAAATGAAAAAAATACTGTTCACCTTTATCGTGATGGTCATTTCAATGAGTTCCTTTGCCCAACTCATCGCCAATAAGACTGACAAAAAAATCACTTTCGGTTTAGACCTGTTCAGCGACTTCCAACTCACCCCTAGCGACAACTGGGACCCGCGTGGCTTCAACCAAGGCACGAGCTTTGCCCTTACCTATAATTTCCCCTTAGGAGAAAGCACAAAACATACCGTCTCAATTGGTTTAGGTATGTCATCGCACAACTATTTCTCATACTCACGCATCCTAAATCCTTACACAAACGGCAACTTGGAATACAAGAATTACCGTGATGTGGAAGGATTCAAACGCTTCAAAGTCAGCCCAACCTATGGCGAGGTGCCGTTGGAGTTGCGTTTCCGCATTAAAGATGCCGTGAAGATTGGCGTAGGCTTCAAGGTTGGGGTGATGATTGCCACAAAAACGCGTTATGTCGGTCCCGACGAAGACGGCACGCTAACAGACGAAAGTGGTGCCACGGTCAACCAAAAATATCTTTATATCAACAATATAGAACGTATGGCTTATTCAGCCACTTTACGTGTAGGTTGGAGGTGGGTGAGTGCTTTTGCTGCCTACCAACTCAGCCCTGTTTTTGCTGTGGGTCATGAGGCACCCGTATTCCATCCGCTGTCGGTGGGTGTGACGTTTGCACCGTTCTAATTATTTGGGATTTGCTTCGCAAAGAAATACGCAATATTCAACGTAGTTAAATCTTTCAAAAATCGTCATCAAAATCTATAAAAATGGATTTTGAATGGATGTTTATCAAAAGTGTTTTTTGACAGATTTGGCTTCGCCGAATGCAAAGCATTTCTTGCCGTCGGGCAATCCCATAGCATAAAAAAATGGAGTTGTCAAAATGGATCATTGAAGAAGCCGAGCAAATGCGCTTTGGTGCTTGCGGCATTGCCAATGCAACGGTCTTGAAGGAAGAGTCAGAACATGTTGAGCAATGGCTCAATGAAGGATATGAGGGCGAAATGGGTTATCTGACCCGCAACAAGGAGAAACGCTACGACCCTCGCCTTTTAGTGGAAGGCACAAAAAGCATCGTCACCGTACTTTATAACTACTACCCAAAGCAACAAATCGGCGACAACAGCCGATACAAAATCGCCAAATACGCTTATGGCGCAGATTACCACGAGGTGTTGAAGCACAAGATGCGACAATTGTTGGAACGCATTGAGAGTCAGACGGGCAAGTTGGAAGGTACCCGTATCTTCGTCGACTCGGCTCCCGTGTTGGACCGTGCTTGGGCAGTGCGCTGCGGCTTGGGGTTCATCGGGAAAAACACCACATTAATTCATCCCAAAAAGGGTTCATTTTTCTTCATTGGGCACTTGTTTCTACCCATAGACTTAACTGAAACCGGTCAAGTCTTAACCAATCGCTGTGGCCGCTGCACTCGATGCATAGATGCCTGTCCCACGGGTGCCTTGGAGGCTCCGTTCCACATCGACGCCCGCAAGTGCATTTCCTATTTGACTATCGAATACAAAGGCAGCCTTGCCGACATTGACCCAGCAACCTTCGATGGCTGGATGTATGGCTGCGACATCTGTCAGGATGTATGTCCTTACAACCGATTCTCGTTGCCCAATATGGAACCTGAGTTCCAACCCTCGGAACAACTATTGGCTATGCAAAAAGACGATTGGAAAAAACTGACCGAAACCAAGTTTGAAACAATATTCAAGCACTCTGCCGTGCAACGCGCAGGATTTGAAGGGCTGAAAAGGAACATTGATTTTATTTCGAGAGGTGAACTGCGGGATGCAGTTCACGACACTGAAAGTAACTCTATCTCAAAGGAGAGTTGATGTTGTAAGTCAAGGTGAACAGAATGACCTTATTGTAATATTGGTTGTAGAACCAACCTGGATTACCCGTAAAACGGCATGGCACCACAGAATACATAAAACGCGTTCCAAAGCCAAAATGCTGATTAATAGCAAAATGTATCCCTGCATTAGCAGTGGCGGAAAAGAAGTTCCAACGATTCGTGGTGACCTGAAAATCAGCATCTACATCCTCACTGGCCTTCAATCGGAAGTCCAGACTCGCGCCTACTTCTAAAGTAATGAAATCCAAAGGGTTGCCTCCAACTCGGAAAACACCTAAATTATAACGCAACATCAACGGAATTTCAGCATAATGCAATCGCAAACTATAAGGATTATAATAATACTCATTCACCTCTTTGTCGGAAGAATGGGCGCCGTAGAGGGAATACTTCAATTCCATTTGAGCCGAAAAAAAGTCATCCAACGGCAGATTGACATAGGCACCTGCCGTGAAGCCCAATTGATGGTATCCTGCATAATCATCGCCATCCACTTGACAAAAAGCAGGACCAACAATAAGACCTGCGTTGAAAGATTGGGCAAAAGAACGAGTTGAACAAAAAACCATTAAAGTTCCGACAACCAAAATAATAAATACTCTTTTCATAATATAAAACCAAATAAGTCAGTCCTTTGACATACTCAGGGACTTTTAATTAATTATAAGTTGCTTGATATTGATAGAACCGATCCAAGACCTCTTCCACAAAACGATATGTTTCAGTGCCGCGCAAGTATCCGGCATGGCTACAAGTGTCGTTATAGTATTGTTTCTTCGACTTGTTTAAAATGAAATAATCTACATTATCGTCCCATACTTCGGGATCTTTGCCATATTTCAAAGCAAGACGCTGGGCATCATACACATGGCCAAGACCCGAATTGTAGGCAGCCAACACAAACTTCACCCGCTGAACGCTATCGGTCACCTTATTCTGCAAACATTTCTCAAGATACTGAAGTAATTGTCCTCCAGCATTAAGTTGTTCCTCGGGTGTGGCGTCATATCCAATATTATAACGTTCCATCACCACGGGCATAAGTTGCATCAAGCCAAAAGCTCCCTTTTCACTTTCCAAATCCAGTTTGAACCGTGACTCCTGATAAATAAGGGAGGCAAGAAGTCGCCAGTCCCAACCGATTTTCTTGGCTGCTGCCTTAATCATACCATCAAATGGAGAAAGATGGCCACTTGAAGGTTTCTGGGGGGCAAACACATTGCCTTTATTGACATATTTTGCCAAAATGCGATTGAGGTTGCGCTGTTCGAAACCATCAATCCATTCATTGAGAGCATTGAGGAGCGACGAGTCGCCATCGTGATTATGGATGGCCCAGCATAAAGGTTGTTCAACACTGACGTTCAACTTGGTATCAAGTCCTTTCAATCCGATAGATGCCATACGGGCAACATATTCCTCAACCACGGTGTAGTCGATTTCGCCCGACGCTACCGCTTTCACCAAATCAACGCTGTTGAGACTGTCACATTCAACAATGTAAATGGTATCGCCAATCTGGTCAGAGAGATGCTCCAACAATTTCACTTCATGACTACCTTGTGGCAGGTGGATGGTCTTTCCAGCTAAATCGACCGATGAGCGAAGCAGCTGATTTTCAACTTCATTAGCTGTCGACATTTTATTCCAATCTTTTGGGAGACGTTGCACAAGCACACTCTTTTGCATAAGGATAGGACCAGTCAGAAGATAGCGGCGTTTCATTTCTTTATTTGAACCGATACCCACAGCCACCACATCCACCTTGCAGGAATCTAGGAGACAAAAACAAGAGTCGAGGTTTTCATTGACAATCATCTCCAGCTCAAGATGATTACTCTTACAAAAGTCACTCAAAAGCTCATATTCGAATCCAGAAGGCGTTGGCTTCTCAGTATTATAATTAATTATTTCACAATTAGTTACAGCCACCAATTTCCCCTTTTCCTGCAAATGCTGCAAAACAGTCAAAGTGTCTTTTTCCTTTTCGAAGGCATCTGCATGGTCTTGAAGTTGTGATTGAGCTTGTTGTTGACAGGAGGTCAACACCCAAGAAAATAACAATATGGTTAGAAAAAAACGTAGTATTTCCATCATTTGGTTCAGATTAGAAGCGGTAAAAGTATGAAAATAATCCTTTTGACCGAAAAAAAACTTTTCGTTTGGGTTAATTTTGTAATTTCGCATGTTCTTTTACGACGGAAAATGGCCAAAAAAATTCAAGATCCCGACTTTTGGTATTCGTTCCTACTCCCCTATGTCAACTGGCATACGCGCAGAGCGTACCGTAGGTTTGAAGTACACGGGAAAAAAGACCTTCCCAAAGATGGAGGTCTGATTTTCGGTGTCAACCACAGCAACACGCTGATGGATGCCTTAGTGCTATTATCGTCAAACAACATTCGCAAAGTCTTCATTGCGAGAGGCGACATCTTCAAGAATCCCACCATCGCCAAAATCCTGAACTTCTTCCGCATCCTTCCCATCTTTCGCATACGCAATGGGGTGGCTGCCGTACGCCAAAATGACGACTCGCTCAACAAGGCAGTGGATGTCGTCCACGATCAAGTGGATCTCTACCTTTTCCCCGAGGGTACGCACCGCACCAAGCATTCGCTGATGCGTATGGGCAAAGGTTTGTTCCATATTGCGGTTGACGCCAACAAGCTATTTGGAAACAAAAAACCTGTTTACATCATCCCAACTGCCATTGAATATGGCGACTACTTCCGATACCGCAGTACTGCATTGATCAACTTCGGCACACCCATTAATGTGACCGAGTTTTTTAGGCATACCACTGAAGAAAACGAAGCTGCCAACATCAATTTGTTGAAAGACCAGCTCCACGATGAAATCTCCAAACTCTTCACCTATATCCCCGACGATGATGACTACGATGCCATTTGGGAAATTGTGAAGATGAGAAACGAAAAGCGTGCTGGAGGACTTTACAAAAAGATGCTCCGTAACCGTGCTATTGTTGACAAGGTGTTGAAATTCAAGGAAGAAAAACCAGAGGAAGCAAAAAAACTATTTGAGCAGGTACTCGACTTTGCTAAAGAACGCAAGCGTCAAAAAATCTCAGTGATGTCAAGTGCAAAGAAGTATCCATTTTTTATCTCTATGTGGAAACTCGCTATCCTACTTGTAGGATTACCCTACTTTGCCGCTTCAGCAGTAGTCAATCTACCCGTCTGGCTTACTACATTAATCATCAGAGGAAAACTTGTTGACAAAGCTTTTAGTAACACCGTCAGTTTCGGCGTGGAATTTGTGCTTTTCCCCATCATTTTTGTTGTGGGTACTATCCTACTATTCTGCAACTTGCCATGGCAGTGGGCATTATTTGGCACCATACTGCTCTTCTACTCTTATAGGGTTTTTGTGGACTATTGCGAACTATGTCGCCGCTGGATTTCAGATGTGCGATGGACTTTCAAAAAGAAACTGCGCAAACAATACGAATCACTGAATCTCAACAACTTATTCTAATGTCACAACGCTGGATTATTCCCGACATTCATGGATGCGCCCAAACTTTGAAGGTGCTGCTTGAAAATATGCTTAAAGTTACAAAGCACGATCACCTCTACTTTTTAGGCGATTATATTGACCGCGGTCCAGACGGGAAAGGGGTCATTGACTATTTGATGCACCTTCAAAAGGAAGAATACAACGTGTATTTGTTGAAAGGCAACCACGAGGATATGTGCGTAAAAGCTTTTTTGGCCGACCAAAAGAAGAAGTTCCTTGGTGGCAAACACCAAGAACAAAAAGATTGGGAAGCCGTGGGTGCCAAAGCCACTTTGGAAAGTTTTGGGGTGAAGCATCCACGTGAAATTCCGCAACTATACATCGATTGGATGAATGCATGCTTGCCTTATGTTGAACTGGAAGAATACATTCTCGTCCATGCCGGAATGAATTTCAACATCGCTGACCCGTTTGAGGACACGAAAAGCATGATGTGGACCCGCAAATTCAAGGTCGACTTCAGCAAGAGCCACGGTAAAAAGATTATTCATGGACACATTCCTGTTGACTACAGCTTCATGAACTTAGTCATAGAAAATAACAACAACTACGATTTCATCGCTTTGGATAACGGTGTTTATGTTACTGACAAACCTAGTTTAGGTAATCTTACCGCCTTTAATCCTGACACAAAACAGATTGTGGCACAGTCGAATATGGATTTTTGAACATGGGGATTTTTTCGAACACGGATTACCCGGATTTTCACGGATATATGTTGTAGAGACGCGCCATGGCACGTCTCTACCATTTAGCGTGTTCCGACAACGATAGCGTTCTTGAATTGTTTGACCTTGCCTTCGAAATTGAAGACCTCGGTCACAGCGACGTAGACGCCGACGGGGACCTTGTTGCCGTTATTATCTAAACCATTCCAGAGGACGCTACCCTCCTGCCCTACTAGCTCGCCTTTGGCCAAGTGACGGATTAATTGTCCGGCCACATTGAAGATGTAGATGTTCATCGTGTAGCCCGCCTTATCGAAATGGTAGTTAATGAAACAGGCATCGTCGAAGCCGTCGCCGTCGGGCGAGAAGATGTCAGGGCTGATGGAGATTGCGTCATTGGAAGGCTCGGTGCTCTGCATCATCGAGTTTTCATAGCCTGGCGTACCAAAATGCACACTTTCGGCGGCAGAATGCCAGTTGTTGGCATCCATGGAAGGCTGGTCGAAAGCGACGCGCTCCAAAGCCACGCCTTTCGTAACCTTAAGCAAAGGATAATGCATCTTCTCGGAGAAGGCCATCTGGTCGACCACCGTGCCATCCTTGCCCATTAGGATGGCCGTACCGCCTGCGTTGGCATAGCTGGGGAAGGACGCCATCTGCACGAAGTTATCAGTCGGGCAGCCGTATTGTTGGCCCACGATTTCGCTGTTGGTGGAGAGCAAAACGTAAGTCTTGGGCAGGAACAAACGACTGTCAGGCGTGATTTCCTTCAAAGTCGTATCGGCAGGATTGGGGAAGCTCTCCTTAATGACACCGAGCATCAGAGCACTGAGGTCGAAGGTCTTGTCAGTATTATTGTAAAGTTCCACATAATCCACGCCAGGCGCGATGGGATCGAAGAGGATTTCATTAATGAGGATTTCGCTTTCAGCGATGTCGTTGGGGATGCCGAACTGTACACGGGTGTCGGCTTCAATCGTTGTGCCCACGCAGTTGGTCACGCCATTAATTATTAAAGTATAGACAAGACCTTGCTCGAATCCGCGGTCGAATTGGAGCTCCACATAAGTGCCATCCATGGGATTAATGACCGTTTGTTGGGGATGCTCGCCCGTCTTTTCCACTAAGAAGTGTTGCGTTTCAAGAAGTTCGGCAGCATTCATTTGTTGGTCGAACCACAGTTGGACGATTTGATTGCCGAACATGCTCACGCGCTCCACTTTCGGTGCCACATTATTCTCACCGTTCACCGAATTAATGCGGCCTGGCGTGCCACCCGAGGCATCCATTGAGGCGGTCCAGTTGGAGGCGCCGGCACAGGGGTTCAGCGGGTCGATTTGCTCCACCGACCAGCCGCCGTTGGCCTTGTCAGAATTATGGTACCAAGTGTTGCTGAAGTTGACGCGAGAAATCAAAATGCCTTCCTTACTATAGAGGTACATCGCCGAAGAGCTGTTGCCCACCGAAAAAGAGCTGAAGCCTATGCAGTCGCCATAATCGCGCAGCTCTGAGATGGCATCGTTGTGGCAAAGGATGACATAGCTATGCGGGGCAAGGACAAAGTTACCAAAGGTGTTATCGTTTGAACCGATTTGTATCTGCCAGTCTTTCAAGTCGATGCCAAACTCGGTGGTGTTGTAAAGCTCCACATACTCCCATTCGGGCAAATCCACCACGGGGTTGGGATCCGCCATAATCTCGTTGATGACGATGTCATATTCCGAAGCTTCGTAGATGGAAAAGGCCATCGTTGTCGGCTCTATCATGTTATTCCACAGGTCTTTGACACCACTGACGGTAAGCGTGTAATTAATGCCGTTGCCAATTTCGTGTTCCATCTCGAGCACAACAAAGGCAGAATTGCCACCGAAACTGACCGAAGTCGGATGGCCCAAGCCGTTGTCGATGGAGTAATTGTCGGGATTGAGTGCTGTGGTTTCATTCAGCGCCTCGTTGAAGGCCAGTTGGAGATGCGACAAGTCGAGCACTTCGCAGGTCAGCAGTTGGGGTGGTTCGTGGTCGGCAATGCGAGGACCGACATAGACATTGTCGAAACTGATCTTCGTGGCGTTGCTTGATGTGAACTTGGACCAGAAGCCAAAAAAGCCTCCGCGACCGTATGTATCATCCGCGCCCTGGACCTCAATGAGATAGATTCCCGAATTGTCGTAACATGTCTGTATCATCCAGTTGCCTTCGCGATCGCAAGTCACTTTTATTGAAACTGCAAACGATGCCGCTATAGCGCCTTCCGTGCCGCGACAGATTTGTTGTTGTCCGTCGGCATCCTTGCGGAACAAGGTGATGGCATCGTTGCTGCCGCCTTCGCCGAAGCGGAGGAAATAACCATGAGTAACATTTTGCAAGTCTGCGTTATCGGCACTAAGCCAGACATCGGAATAGTTGTTTCCCGAAGGGGCAAAAGCCTCGCGAATCCAAAACTGCCATTCCATAGACTCATACTCGCTGATGGGCAAGGAAAGGTAGGCCGTACCCTCGCCTTCCGCGTTGAGTTGCAGCTGTTTGCTGTTGTTCACCGTATATTGTTCCGTCGTTCCCGACCAAGTGGGGTTTTGGGTGAAGTCGCCGTCAGAGAAATCGTCGGTGACTTGAGCGAGGAGATAAATAGGCAGCAAAAGCAGGAGTAAGAGTATCTTTTTCATGGCATTAGCGGTTTTGGAGAGGACAAAGATAGGGGTTTTTATGGATTGTGACAAAAAAACAATCGAAATGTTCGCTGTTATACAAAAAAGCGTTACGCAAATTTGTATAATTTAATAATTCTTGTTATTTTTGCAGCCTAAATTGTGCAAAAATGAGAAATCCGTTCCTGACATACGGCTATAATGGGCCTGAGTATTTTTGTGACAGAGAGGAAGAGACCAAGCGTTTGACATCATTGTTGGTGAATGGCAACCATGTTGCCTTGATGTCACCAAGAAGAATGGGAAAGACCGGACTGATACGTCATTGCTTTGCCCAACAAGAGCTCAAGGATTATTATCTATTTGTAGTCGACATCTATGCCACAAAATCTCTTGCCGAATTGATTTATGAATTGGGCCGTTCCATTCTTACGGTACTAAAATCGAAAGAGCGGAAAGCATGGGAGCGTTTTGTGCGTATAGCAGGCTCTTTACGAACGGGTATTTCACTTGATGCTTTTGGGCAACCGAGTTGGAATCTGGAATTGGGTGATATCCAAACACCGAAAACTTCGCTTGACGAGATATTTCAATATCTAAATTCGGCAGACAAACCTTGCATAGTGGCTATTGATGAGTTCCAGACAATTATGGATTATCCAGAACAAAACGTAGAGGCTCTTTTGCGAACCTATATCCAAGGCTGCAATAATGTATGGTTCGTCTTCTCTGGCTCCAAGCGCCATATGATGGGCGAGATGTTTTCGTCACCTGCCAGACCTTTCTACCAAAGCGCTTCCACCATGTCGCTCAAGGCAATACCACTTGACTCCTATTCCAAGTTTATCACCAATCATTTCGAGCAGGGTGGATTGCAAATTGTCCCCGAGGCCATCCAGTATATCTACGAGAAATTCGAGGGCACCACATGGTATATCCAGAAAATATGTAATGAGCTTTATGCGATGGCTGAACCTAACAAGCCTTGTACCATCAAGGAAGTTGAGATGGCTATCAACCAAGCCATTGACGAGAAAGACGACACCTATCAGGATTTGCTGGCACGACTTTCAGCAAGGCAAAAGGCCCTGCTTATAGCATTGGCGCATTCGGGAAAGAACGTCCAACCCACTAGTGGAGAGTTCATTAAAAAGTATCATCTCACGTCAGCTAGTTCAGTCCAAAGAAGCCTGAATGCCTTGCAGGAAAAAGACATCGTTACAAACAGCGAAGGGAGATATTTTATCTATGATTATTTCCTTTATTATTGGCTGAATAAAAAATAGAAAACTGCGTGGCATGAAACGAGTTATGCACATACTGAACTATTTTGCGGTTCTGACGATAATGGTGGCTTGCTCCCAACCAACTAAAGTTGAGGCCCCTGAACCTTGTCGAAGCGTCGCAGGGCCGACCCAAGAGTTGGCAGCCATTGACACCCTTATGTGGCACCAGCCTGACAGTGCCTTGGCGGTGATGATGGAGTTTGCGGGAAGTCCCGAGGCCGACAGCCTCGATGCCTTTAACGGGCATTATTGCCAGGTGATGGTGGCGGAGCTGCTGTTTAAGAATGATTATGGGCAAAGCAACCGGGCGGAGGTGATGAAGGCGGTTCATTATTTTGATTCGATTGTGGGGATGGATGGAGCGGACACACGCGGTAAATCGGACGCACGCGGTGCGTCCGTACAGAGGCGGGATGCGTTTTTGGCGGCGCGGGCGCATTATATGAATGGTGTGGGACTGTATGAACGGGATAGCGTGGTGGCGGCTTGCGGGGAGTATCTGAAGGCGTTGGAGATTGTGGAGACGCATTTCCCGAATTTGGAGACGCAAGATGTTGCGTCTCTACAGGTTGGGCATCTGCCTCGGTTTATGGGGTTGACCTATGGTCGCCTTGCGGAATTGTTCTCTGGCCAGTTTATGCAGGAACCTGCCATCGTTTGCTGCAAGAAAGCACTCGCCTACGACAGGATTGAAATTAGTTCTCCGTTGAACCAATCCAGTTTGTTGATTCTTTTAGGGAAACAGTATGCCAAGCTGAACCAAAATGATAGCGCATCTTATTATTGCAACGAAGCTTTGCAAAGGCTACCCGATACAAACAATGCAGTTTACAGGGATTTGGTTTCGCAATTGGCATTAATCAATTATGACTCAAGCAAAGATGCAGAAGCGTCCATCATCCAGTTGAAACGCATGTTGGCGCAAACTTCCGATGAAAACGAAAAAATGGCTCGTATTTCAACCATAGGAAGTATATATAGTGATGACGGACAATATGATTCGGCGTTGGTTTATCTGGTACCTATGTTTGAGAACAAGGATAATGCTGTAAGGCAAAGGGTTGCCGCTTCTTATTTGCACGAGATTTACCAAAGCAAAGGCGATACGGTGAAGGCTGCACAATTTGCGGTTTACCTCGCCGAGAATACCGTTTCGCAAGGGAAAAGTAACGCACAAATCTCGCAGCTTAACGAGTTGTTTCAGCGGCATTTGCAGTGGGAACAGGAGAAGGCTGAGGCCGAAAGAAGGTTGGCCGAACAGGAGGCGGCACGGCGACGCTTGGTGCGGAGTGTGGTGACGGCCGTGGCGGTGCTGTTGGTTTTGGGGCTTGGGCTGTGGTGGAGGATGGCTAAGCGGAGAAAGGAACATGAGGCCGAGACGCAGACCTGGCACGAGGAGAAGCAACAGCTTCAGACGCGGGTGGACGATGCCTTGCAGCAGCTTCAAACGGTGGATGACGCATTGCAGCAACTACAGACGCAAGCGGATGATGCCTTGCAACAGGCACGGGCGATGCTGCCGCAGCGGGTGGCCGACCTTTACCGCGCGAAGGTGCCGAACCGCTTGGAGCGCATCATGGACGAGTTTGAGGCGGCTTATCCTGGAGCCATGGAACGGGTGGCGGCTGCCTACCCCAATCTGACCAAGACGGAGACCCAACTTTTCGTGCTTTCGTTTCTGCAATTCCGTGCGAAGGAGGAGGCGGATTTGTTGGGTTTGAGCCAAAACACGGTGCTGCAGTACCGCTCCAACCTGCGAAAAAAGACGGGAAATGCCTCGATTTCGTCTTTTTTGGAGGCGTAAAAATCTATATATACCGATTATAATTGCTTGATTTTCAATAGGCATTCAAAAGGAAAATCTATAATTGGCCTTTTGGTTGATTTTTTCTTGATTTTTGTTATAGTTTTGCAGCAGAGTTATAAAAACAAACGGATATGCAAAACAGAAAAATCAAAACAGGTAGGCTGCTGGTGGTTTTGGCAGCAGTGTTCATGGGGGTGACATTCATTTCGGTGTCGTGCTCCGTTGATCGTCTTTGCCATTTGGAAGTTGTGATGAAAAACACCTTGCCAATGGAACTGACCATCGAAACGAAGGATTGTAGTTTGGTGACCTCGCAGGATTCATCCTATAACCCATCGCAGACTATCACAATTCCTGCCCAAGGAGAGGTTTCGGTGGTTTGGGATTATCGTTATCAGATCAATTATCCGCAATACTTTAATGACAACCAATGTGATTCGATGAGGATTGTTTTCAATGATTCGGTTCAAATTGAGTTTTCAAAAGAAGACAGGAGCAGGTTCAATCCCATCTTGATGGAAAACTACGAAGTGCTTGCCGCCGAGAACAGTTGGGACGGCTGCCTGCGATATACTTTTACGGAAGAGGACTACCAGAACGCGGTGCAGCAACGAGAATGATGCTTTTTCGTTATGCGGGCTAACGTGCTATCGGGATTACGACGGACTCCATCGACCTCACCCCGACCCTCTCCTCCAGGAGAGGGAGTGGACTCCCCCGCCGCTGCGCGGCACCCCCTTAAAAGGGGGAAGAGGGGGAAGGGACTGATAAGACTAATAAAAACCTATAGAACAATGAAAACGATAAGATTCTACATTATGCTTGTGGTGATGATGGTGGGAGGGATGAGGATGCAAGCACAAGAGCTTTCCACCATTCCGGCGGAGCAAAAAGCATTCGAACTTTCGGTGCTGTGGAAAGAGATGTCGTATAACTTCGGGAACTTGGACAACTGCCCCGGACTGGACATCGACAGCCTTTACCGTGCGTTTCTTCCCAAGGTTACTGAAACCAAGGATGATTTTGAGTATTGGAAAACGCTTCAGTGGTTCATGGCCCACTTCAACAATGGCCACACCAAGATTTTTGGCGCGCCTGACCATCTTGTGAGACATCTCGCCTATCCCATGTTGGCTACCGCTTATCATGACGGCCATGTCGTCATCGAGAATTTTGGCACCCGAATGGCCGACTCGCTACATGTGGGAGATACAATAGCGACCATCAACGGAATGGATGCCTTGGATTATTTCCGAGAGTATCATATTCCATACGTAACCTGTTCTAACGAAGAATACAAGATTCACGAAGCCATGTTTTATTTCGGCAACCTCAACTGCTGCCTGATGAAAAGTGGCGAGAGAATCCGCTTGGGTATCAAAGACCAAGACAAAGTGCGTGATGTGAATGTGTATGCCGATTATTATCTCGATCCAGAAAAACGAGCGCTTAACGACATGTTTTATACTGGGGGCAACTATTGGAGAACAGTGAACAGCTTTATTGCTGATACGACCAGCAATTTCGCTTACCTCGCCTTGACTAGTTGCAACGAGAGTTTCTCCCAAGAGTTTCTCAATCATTATGAAGAGATACAAAAGGCCGACAACCTCATCATTAACATATCTTATAATATGGGCGGTTACAGCTCTTTTTGTGACACTGTCCTTGGCTATTTGGTGGATAACGACACCATTTTCAGATACCCGACACTGAACCGTGTGAGCAATGCAAGCGCAATGGCTTCTTCTTATTTCATTCCAGAAGAAAGGAAAGAAACGGAGATTGACATTACCAAGAATCAGGAATACTACTTGAACCACACCTTTGAAAACGTGAGTTTTCAAGAGCCAAGTTGGGCCAAGTTCGTGAATCCTGTTCCTGCATCGCAACGCTATCATGGCAACATCTATGTGTTGATGGGGCGCGAAACGGTGTCGGCAGCGGAGTACTTTGCCATCATGTTGTCGCAAAACAAGCAAGTGGTGTTTATGGGAGAGAAAACGGCAGGAGCCAACGCGCAGCCTTATTATTTCACATTGCCATCGGGCATTAAAGCGATGATCAACATTGGGAAGTGTTATGATTTTGACAACAAGGATGCTTCAAGCGGTTTTTCGCCTGACTATGAATTGGATATGTATGAGTTGTGGCAAACCAAATCACGGAAGAAGTTGCTGGCGAAGCTGGAGAGCATAATTCAAAGAATGAAGAGATGAATAAATTGCATTGTTATTTGTGGTATCGTGCTTACGTGCTAACGGGATTACGAGGGAAGTTGATAAAAGGAAGTATTAACCATTAAATAAATGAACTATGAAAAGATTAGTATTATTTGCAATGGCACTGGCGGCGGTTTGCGTTATGCCGTCGTGCAACAAGGAACGCACTGGGATCACTTTTGGTGATTACACGGGTATGATTGTCACACCATACGACACAGTAAGCATGCAACATACAACAGATTTCACTGACCAATGGGGATATCTTGTAGATTTGAACGGAGATGGAGAAAACAACATTCGGCTTTATACTAGCGTGTCTGATCATGGGTTGTCTGTGTCTGCCATCCATTGCATCGACGATGATCTGACGCAAATCGTTTGCAAGAAGGTAGAGAAACAAAGGTATCTTCATAGCGATACAACATACAGGCAAACAGGGGATACAACACATGTTACCATTACAGAGATTTATACTTTCCATAAGATTGATGAGGCCGACATTGTGGAACATTTAGAGACGATATCTATTCCGCAAGCGTACAATGACGGTGATTTGTTCATACTAAACAAGAACTCTTTTCCGGAATCTGTCACATTGTATATGCATGCTACAGAGAGTAATTATACCGCTTATACGGCAGACCCCTATAAACAAACTCATTATCACACAGTTTATAAGAATGACTATGACCGTTTCCCTTTAGACGAGGAAAAATACATTGGATTCAGATTTACGGATGCCGATAGATTCCGTTACGGTTGGATGAAAATCAAGCTGTATAATAACGAGGGAAACTACTTCGTGAAGCTATTGGAGACTGCGATACAGGAATGAATTGGAGTGCTTTGTAGTTTGCTTTGTAATTAAAATCGTTGGATGAGGAGCAATTGTTATTTCGTTATGCGTGTTATCGTGCTAACGAAGGGGACTTATAGGACAGATAAGACTAATAAAAAACCAATAGAATAATGAGAACAATGAGATTTTACACCCTGCTTGTGCTCCTGCTTATGGCGGGAGGGGTGACGATGCAGGCACAAGAGTTTCAGCGGATAGTTTCGTTGAGAGATCCTTTGTTTTTGGATACCACTTCTGTGGTTTTTCATGAGATTTATGATTTCTGGCAACGATATGAATATGCGTATTTTTTGGATTATGGGAAGATAAGCGACCCTAACTATAAGCCAACGAATTACGACTTTTGGACTGATTTCGAAAAAGAGGACTATGGGAACCCCAATTCCATCATCCAGTGCAATTTGCTGCCGTTTTATACATACGAAGAGTATTTTATGGGGGTTGCAAAACGCAATGACACCTTATATGAACTCCAAACTGCGTTTTTTGATGACTTCCCAAGCCCAAAACAGTTGTTGGGGATTTTTACCATTCCACTGATAAGAACAAGCGATGGATTCAAGTTGGTCAATAAGCTGACCATCAATAAAAGCTATTTCTGTAAGAAACAAATCGGGTGGATTACCTACTATTATCCATCGACCTATGCTTTTGACGAAGCGGCAGCCAACACAGCTGTATCTAGGCTTACCACCTTCGCTGAAGAGTTTGGTGTTGAGGGTATGGAGCCCGTGGAGTATTATTTGTTTGACAACAAGACAGAGATGTTCCATTATTTTGGAATAGATGGCAGTTGCTATGACTTCTATTCGGCAGAGACAGTTGTTCCATACGGAAACAGTAAAATAGGCAAGAACAAGATTTGCTACACAAAAGGCGGTGAAGGCAAAATCCATGAATTCATACATTTGATGCTTAAAAGCGTGTCGAATGGCCAACGCTTTTCCTGGTTTGAGGAAGGAGTATGCTGCTATTTTGGCGAGCATGTTCTACAGACCAAAGAGTGGCATTTTGACAAGTTGAAGGCGTTTTTGAATGACAATCCACAAATCGACCTTTCCGTGGATTTGATTCAGGCTTATATGGATGCCGATGGGAAATACACGCATGATTCAACCCAAAGCGTCATAAAGTACAAAAGGCCTTATAGTGATGTAAACTCGAATTATAGTTATGACATCCAGATGGTGATTTGCGAGATGCTGTACAAGAAGGGCGGAATGGATTTGGTGAAGCGGATGCTGTTTGAAACAAAGAGAAATGAGGATGAGTATGAGATGATCGAGATACTGCTGGGGGTGAAGCGGGAGGAAGTGAATGGAGTTATTAGAGAGTATTTGAGGGAGAAGTATTGAGGGAGAATTTTTGTGCTGACGTTATGCGTGCTAACGTGCTAACGTGCTTACGAAGGGGACTTATAGGACAGATAAGACTAATAAAAACCAACAGAACAATGAAAACAACGAGAATTTACACTCTGCTTGCGCTCCTGATGATGGCGGGAGGCACAATGAAAGCCCAACTTCGCATTGATTGGCAGCAATGCTATGGGGGATTAGAGTTTGATGAACCAGCAGGATTTGCCTCAACAAACGATGGTTTCATTATTGAGGGATGGTCTGATTTGGGGAGTGGCATGATTTCATGCGGTACGCAAGGCATTAATGGGACATGGACAATTAGGATTGACGAAAATCTGAATATCGTTAACCAAGAATGCAACCAAGATTGCCGGTATCATGGCATCTTTAATGCAAAGGACAATGGTAATGAATACTATTATTTTGGGAAAAAAGGTTTTCCAGCGACAGGAAATGCAGGACTGGCAATTATGCGGGGAGATGGCGAACTGAATGTCATTTGGGAACGTCTTCTAGGCTGTGAAGACCACTTTTTCCCTTATTCATTGAGTGGGGTCGCCACCAAAGACGGCGGTGTTGTTTGCACTGCAATGCATGGAGAATGGGCTTGTGGTGATGTTAGCCAGTATTATGGCAGTTCGGATATTTGGGTTGTAAAATTGGACAAAAACGGTAATCTGGAGTGGGAAACAACCATAGGAACCGATGGAAGCGAAGGCGAGGGTGATGTTTTTATCGCTGAAGATGGCGGTATATATCTTGTTTGCGATTCGTATAACCAATTTGTAAGCGGTAGCATAGAAAGTTGTGTTCATTCTGACGGATATGCTGATGGAATATTAGTCAAGATGAGCGCAGATGGCGAAGTGGAATGGAACCGTTGCTATGGAGGAAACAAGAATGATGATTTTTCTAATGTCATAGAACTTCCAGATGGCTATCTGTTGGGAGGAATATCGTCATCATCGAACGATGACCTTCAAGGCGCAGGGTATCATCCTGGGCATTGGTATGGACAACCTCACATGCCTTTAACTTCTGATATTTGGCTGCTGCGTACAGATTTGGATGGCAATGTACTTTGGAGCAAGTGCTATGGCGGTACGAAAGACGAACAGATTGTCAAAGTCTTTTTGAATGAGGATGGAGGCTTTACTGTTTTTGGAACCACCATGTCATTAGACGGTGATTCGCAAAGCGCCAACAATTTGAAGCCTGCTTGGAATCTTGAAATTGGAAACAAGTTGTGGGTTTTCCGCACTGACAGCAACGGCAACCTGCTTTGGGAAAGAGCCATAGGCACACAAACAGAATCTCATGAGTATTTAGAAGATGTGATCAAGCACAGTGATAGAGAATACACTATCCTCGGACAGGCTGACAGTTCGGGTGGTGAAATGCCTTGCGGCGACTACGATTGTACAAACGACACAGCCTATTTAATGAACTCCTATAGTAACTATTGGGTGCTTCATGTTACTGACACGGTGGATTACACCACTTTGCAGGTGCCGGAACGGCTACTGCCAGAGGAAAGAGCGATATTTGTTTATCCCAATCCAGCGAATGGCAAAGTTACGATAGAGGGTGTTGAGGCTGAGGAGGTTTGGGTTTATAATGCTTTGGGGCAGATGGTGAAGAGGGTGCGGAACTCTAACGAGGTGAGTTTGGAGGGATTTACGGAAGGGGTTTATTTGGTGAGGATTACCGATGTTGAAGGGAAAAAGCATGTGGTACGGGTGGCGGTGAAGAGATAGGATTGTTCGTGCTAACGTTATACGTGCTTACGTGCTAACGAGGGACTCCCCCTAGCCCCCTCTCAGAGGGGGAAAAGGATTCCCCCGCCCGTTGGGCACCCCCTCTCAGAGGGGGAAGAGGGAGATGGGACTTATGGGACGGACGAGACTAGTAAAATCAATAGAATAATGAAAGCAACAAGAATTACAGCCCTGCTTGCGCTGCTGGTGATGGCGGGCGGGGTGATGCAAGCACAAACCTTTGGTGAGTTCTATTCATTTACGGGTTGGACGTACCCTGCCTATGGTGGAGGCAGAAAGTGCTTGGCACACTTCACAGAACACGGAAAGAAGGTTGAACTGCCCTATGTTTATGATGAAACGCCAGGGGACATGAGTATTGGAACGCTTATCGACGATGCCACTCCTGGGGTGATTTACAACAATGACTGGGGGGAAACCAACAAACTCTATCGAAGCACTGACTATGGCTTTACATGGGAACCCATTGATGACGTGACTAGTGCCTCTGATGAGTATTGGACATTCAAAAACGCTCCAGGTGTATTACTCAAAAGGAATATGAATCCGGTGGAGATGAGAATCAGTTATGACTATGGGAGCCATTTTGAAACCTTGGAGGTCCCTGCCTTTTATATGAACAATATAGCCGGATGGAATGTGGGCGAGTTTTTCAAGGAGGACCTTTCTGAAGAGTTTTGGTCGTATTATCTTACTTATTCCTCGGATTTCAACCAAACGGCTGACACTGTCTTTTACTCGGATTCGGGTTACTTTGAAATGACAGCTGGTGCAAATGAAGGGGAATTGTACACCTATTATCGGTCATACTACGAAGCAGGATGGATGTCAAAATACACACTGTATTTCAGTCCTGATTATGGGCAGCATAACCAAATGCTGATGACCATCGATTCTCTTGATGATGGCTGGATTACCAATATGTACTGGGAATTTGTGGCTGATGATGAGCCGGGTGTCTTCTATTCCATCATAAGGGATGCGGCGTTCTACTCCCCAGCGACAGGTGCCGATAGCAAACTTTGGATTGACTATTACCGCGATTATGGCGAGACTTTGGTGACCACTTATTTCCATCATTTTACAGCCATGCCAGATTGGTTTGACCATCATTCCCCAGTGATGGATTGCGAAATAACTGGTTGCGACCAGAATAGCGTTACCTTGCGTTGGAACGAGCCTGAACTGAAGCCTGATGAGGTGTTGGTCGGTTATCAGGTTTATAGAGGCGATGATTTGATTAGTGGAGATTTGATTACCGAAACGGAATATACCGACCTTTATTCAGGCAACGGACGGTTGAAATACCATGTATTGGCGGTTTACAACGACGGCGAGACTTCCAAATCTTACAACATTGTTTATTGTGAGCAGACGGATGGTGTGGATGAAAACGGAGGCGGAACTGATGTTGTGGTTTATCCCAATCCTGCCAGAGGGGTTGTGCGCATTGAGGGCGTTGAGGCCGAGGAGGTTGGGATTTATAATGATTTGGGGCAGGTTGTGATGAGGGTGTGGAACTCTAACGAAATTTGTGTGGAAGGTTTGGCGGAAGGGGTTTATTTGGTGAGGATTAGGGATGGAGAAGGAAGAATCTTTATGGAGAAGGTGATGGTGAGGTAGTTGTTTTTTTCGTGCTTACGTTATGCGTGCTTACGTGCTAACGAAGTGGGAACTCCCCCGGCCTACGGCCACCCCCTCTCAGAGGGGGAAGAGGGGATGGGACTTTTAGGACAGAAGGGACTTATGATAAAGTCAACGATAAAGTCAACGATAAAGTCAATGATAAAATGAATACTAAAATGACGAAAAAAGTAATTGTTTCAGCGGTTCTGATGGCCTTATGCTTTGCTGTTGTGAATGAGCCTTTGGTTGCACAAGAGGAGAACGGAGAGAGAAACAACACCATTAGGCATCCGATGCTTGTGGACACGACATCGACTGTGTTCAAAGAGGTGTATCGGTTTTGGTGCGACTACAAACAGGCGCAGATGGAGGAGTTCGTCATGCGAAACAGGCCGCATACTTTGAAAACAGCTGATTTTTGGGCGAAAGAAGAACTGACCGAGAACCCGAATCCCGACATGATTTTGCAGAGCATTTATCCTCCTTTCGCATTTATGAATGAGGAGTTCCTTGGTGTGTCGATGCGCAATGACACATTGTATGAACTGCAAACCATATTCTATAGCCATTATCCTGTTGAAAACACTTTTGAAGGCGTGTTTACGGTGCCAGTTGTCAAGACCCAGGACGGATATAAGCTTATCAACAAGTTGACCCTTAACATGCGCAAGTATAAAACCTATCAAATTGGCTGGCTGACTTTTTATTATCCTTATACCTACCCATTTGACGAGGAAAAAGCGAAAGAATCATTTAACAGGGCAAACAAAGTGGCTAAAGAATTGGGTATTGTAGAAGTTACCCCGATAAAATATTTCTTATATGAGAACCAAACTGAGTTACTGCACGGTATGGGTGTTGACGGCAGTATCATCGACTTCAATTTATCGAACAACATCATCCATTACGGCCATTCACTTTGGCAAAACCGAAAGGTCGATTTTACGCAGGGAGGCGAAGGCATTATTCATGAGCTATTGCATGTATTTATCTATGATTTGCGAAAAAATAACAATGGCCATCGGTTTGACGAAGGTGTTTGCTGTTACTTCGGCGACAATGTAAATTTTACGACCAATGAATATCAACTTGGGCGACTGAAAGAGTTTCTGAACGACAATCCACAAATTAATCTCTCTGTTAATCTGGCCCAAGGCTATAAGGATGTGGACGGGCACTTTACTAACGATTCGACAGCTTCTGTGGATGGCTTGTTGTATGGCTATGGCGACTCTTATTCGAACCATCTTTATAACATCCAAGTGGTGATTTGCGAGATGATATACAAGAAGGGCGGAATGGATTTGGTGAAGCGGATGCTGTTTGAAACAAAGAGGAATGAAGATGAATATGAAATGATCGAGATGCTGCTGGGAGTGAAGCGGGAGGAAGTGAATGGGGTTATTAGAGAGTATTTGAGGGAGAAGTATTGAGTGGGCTTTCCAGTGCTTTAACTTCGTTGAATGCGGAGCATTTCGTTATTTCGTTATGCGTGCTTTCGTGCTAACGTGCTAACGACGGGGACGGATAGGACTTAGAGGACTGATAAGACTAATAATAATAAGACACTATGAGAGCGATGAGGATTTGGGCTTTGGTTTTGTTGGCGGCCGGGATGCTGCTGGCGGGATGCCGACGGGAGAAGGCGACACAGGCGAAGGATGCGCCTGCCGAAAGCAGTAGGACGGCGGCGGCGGATAGCACGAGGAGGGAGATGGAACTGATAGAGTAGGTTGGTGCGGGGGTGGAGTTGGATAGGTGACCCCACTCATCATCCGCCCTTCCGAATGCGCCATTCGGAAGCCGTGAACATCAGCATTTGCAATGCGAAAAGAAGATCACATCCTACTTCACCAAGAACAACCCCGGCGTGATGTCCAGCCAATGCAGCACCGTCTCGCCCCAGACGAGGATGAGCACCCACGAGATGGTCATCATGGTGATGCCAAACTTGAAGGCGTCGGTCTGGCTATATTGGTTGGTATTGTACAACAAAGCGGCAGGCTTGCTGTTGAAGGGCAGCACATAGCAGTGCTCGATAAGCATGGCCACGGGCAGGCTGAGGCTCATGACGGGGAAGCCGAAACGCGCCTCCACACCCAAGGCGATGGGCACGAAGACCATGGTGCGGATGGTCTTGCTTTGGAAGACCAAGCCCGAATACATCATCAAGAAGGTGAGGATGACATACAGCACCCAGAAAGGCGTATTGGCGGTGATGCCGAGGCTGTCGAAAGCGGCATTGACCATGGTGTTGGGCAAATCAGTAGCATTGAGGCCAGAGCCTAATGTATACGCACCTGCCGAGAAGAGCATCAGGTGCCATGGGATGTCGACGTCGTTCCATTTCACCACGCCGATGCCCGGCAAAAGGGCAAGGACGGCACCCAACAGGGCGACGATGGTTTCGTCGATGTTGTGGAAGGTGCCCTTTGTGATCCAAAGGACAAGCACCAAGACAAAGATGCCCACGGCTTTATATTCTTCAGCCTTCATCTTGCCCATGGCCTTCAGCTCTTCCTTCAAACGTTCCAAGCCGCCTTCGATTTGTGGCACCTGCTCCTCTTTCTTCATCGGGAAGAAGACGTATGTGCCCAGCAACAAGCCTATTACGAGAATCAAGGCACTCATCGGGCCGCAAGAGACGAGCCAGTCAGCATAGCCGAAGTCGCAACTACCAACGAAACCGGCAATAAGCGAGATGGCAAGCAGGTGGGCACCGCTACCCGTATAGAACGCATTGGCACCGATGTTCACCTGGAAGAGGTTCTGGATGACGAGGTTACGGCCGAAGTTGTTGCGGTTACCGTTGGAGGCACCATAGATGGCACACACCGTCATGAAGATGGGCAACATGATGGTGGCCTTCACCGTGGTGGCCGAGATAAAGGCCGACAACACTAAATTAATGATCAAGAAACTCCAAAGCACACCTTTGGCACTCTTGCCGAACTTGATGACAAAGGCCAAGGCCAGTCGCTTGGCAAACTGCGTCTTGACAAGCATACTCGCCAAAACAAAGGAAAGGATGTTCAGCCACATCACAGGGTGACCGAGTTGGGCCAAGGCCTCCTTCTGTGTGGTGACATTACAGAGCACGATACCCAGGATGATGAACAGCGAGGTCAGGTAGTTGGGGATGGCTTCCGTCATCCAGAGGATGAGACCCGCGACGAAGATGGCGAGCATGGCGTAGTTGGTGCGGAGGAACTCCTCGAAGCCGATGTCGTTGCAACGCTTCAAGGCCTTCTCGGTCAGCATCTCGGTGTTCAGGTTGTCGATGAAGCCGATGTGGCAGCACCAATAAATCACGACGAAGGCGATGATGGCCAAGGGGCCGCCGAGGCGTGCCATCCATTTCTCAAAGTTGGATTTCTGCATCTTGGGCAGTTTTTCCACTTTGTAGTTGTTCATATCTAACGGGTCGAATGCCATGGTAGTTTAGAGTTTAGTGTTTAGAGTTAATGTCTTCTGCCGCTTTGCGTCATTGACTCCGTCGAATCTTCGATTTGCGAGGAGGAACGACGAAGCAATCCAGACAGAAAGCTTAAACACTGGATTGCTTCGTTCCTCGCAATGACGACAAGCGTCATATATTATTACCAGTTCTTATAAGGATTCTTCATCAACATGGAGTTGAAGTATTTGGGGTCGCCGGTGACCTCTTCGCCGAGCCATGCGGGCTTGTCGAAGGGCTCGTTCTCGTCGGTGAGCTCGACTTCAGCGACGATGAGGCCGTCGTTGTCACCATAAAACTCGTCGACTTCCCAGGTGTGCTTGCCGTCAGTGTTCTTGACAAGATAGCGGGTCTTGTCGATGACACCAGGTTCGCAGATCTCAAGGAGTTGTTGCACCTCCTCGACAGGAATTTCCTTCTCCCACTCGAAGCGGGCGGCGCCAGAGGCGTTGCCGATACCCTTGATGGTGATGAAGCCTTTGTCGCCCTTCACACGCACGCGGACGGTGCGCTCAGGTACACTGGAGAGGTAGCCTTGGGTGATACGCGTGGCCTTGAAAGCCTCGGCCTTGAAGTCACCCTTTACCAAAAACTTTTTTTCAATCTCTTGTGCCATAGTCGTTTATTCGTTTGCAAGCGGTTTGTCGGACATGCCGATGACGCGCTTGATCGCCTGTAAATAGTTGATGTTTTCGACACCTTCCAAACCACAGTCCTTGATGGTCTTCTTGATGTCCTCGATCTCGGTTGACTCGGAGTTGATGGTCACCACCTTGGCGCCGTTGATGAGTACCTCACCAAACTCGCAGATGGTGTCGTTGACCATATAGCCGAAGCGGCGCTTGTGGACGCGAACGGCAGCCAAGTCGAGGTTGGCCTTCACCATGGCGATGAACTCGTCATAGGTATAAGTATCCTTGGTCAGCTTGGGCATCTCGACCATGAAAGCGGGGAACACTTCCTTCTCGAGCACCTCGCGGCTGATGGGGAACTCACCCTTCATCAGAGGATTCCATTGCTCAAGTCCATCGACGCTCTGCACGAAGGTCTTGATGTCCATCTTGCCGTCGCGTATCTTGGTGTTGTTGATGTCGTTTTTGCGGGAGATGATATAGATCTCGTCGCTGAGGCGCTCCCAAACCTTCTCGGGTACGGGCATCGACAGGCGGGCCATGCGTTTGTGGGCCTCGCAGAAGCACTGTCCGAAGGAGCGGAACTCAAATCTCGGCTTCGACACTTCGCCGATTTTCATTTCTTCTTTTGCCATAGAGTTATTTATGATTCAAAATTCAAAATTCAAAGATTTAAAATTGGCTTTCAGCATTCAGCAATCAGCTTTCAGCTAGCATAAACCGAGCTGATAGCTGACTGCTGACAGCTGATAGCCATTTACTATTCCTGTAGAATGTCATCGTCCTTCAAGACCGAGAACAAGGTTCTCTCCATCAATGTTGACCGCACTTGGAGTAGCTTCAGAGTAGTACCATTTCCCATCAGCATTGCGGCTATAGGAATCAGGAGCCTGATTGCTCACATAACCATAGGCTTCTCCATTTAGGTCAATGTTAGTCAAATTGAAGTCGCCAACGCATTCACCTGTAGGACTTTTAAGTTCAATACGGACGTTTTTCTTGGCGGAAAGACCGCTATGGAACATATAAAACGTAGTGTCCATGTCATAATCAAGATAAACATCCTCGCTAAATAGAAGTAGGTAAGCACCAGCTTCAATGTTCACTCCGCTCTTACCAGTCCAAACTAGCTTTTCAGTGTCTTTATAGATCGTCACTCCTTCCATGTTAATGGCAACAGCACCAGCATTGTATATCTCGATAAACTTTTTATGATCTTGGCCGTTTAGCTCATTGAGCACAAGGTTGTTGTAATCAGGCTCTTCTGGTGTCGGAGGCTCGGGAGTGTCACCACCTTCGAGACCGAGAAGAGCAACCGTACCGTCAACATTGACAGCACCCGGAGTGGCATCGGCATAGTACCATTTGCCATCGGCATTGCGGCTGTAGGAAGCAGGAGCCGGGATGTAGGCCGGGTCGTTGGCGTCGATATTGGTCAGATTGAAGTCGTCGATGGAAACACCAGCAGGCGTGAAGAGCTGGATGCGGACGTTCTTCTTGGCGGAGAGACCGCTGTGGAAGATATAATTAGCCGTGTCGATATCCAAATGGTCGAGCACTTTGTCCTCGCCCCAGAGCAACAGATAACCACCAGCATCAATCGTAACGACATTGCTACCGACCCAATTCTGTTCACCGTCTTTCTCAATATAAACGCCTTTCATATTAATAGCCTCAGAACCAGCGTTGTAGATTTCGATGAACTTATCATTGCCGTTGAGTTCGTTGAGGCGGAGCTTGCTGTAGTCGACAGCGACTGCACCCACGGTATATTCCATAACGGGAGAAGCAGCCGTAACCTCATTATTATCGGCTTCGACATAGAAACTGACCGTCGTTCCGTCGGCAAAGGCGGGGATAACAGCTTTATAGAGGTTATCGGTACCTTCAGTCATCGCCAATGCCAAGCTTTCACCGTCGATGGTATAAACCACTTTTGCTTCGAGGATTTTTTGGAAACTGGTAATCGTAGCCGTCACCGTGACTTCATCATTTTCTTGGACAGCGGTAGGATTGTAAGTAACATTAGAAATGGTGATGCCCGGATATTGCTTATCCTTGACACAAGAGGCAAGACCCATCAAAAGAGCCAGAGCCACAAACATTATCTTTTTCATATTATTCTCAATTTTAAAAAGTTAGACAATAGATTGGTTTAGAAAGCGACTTGGAAACGAGCCAGCAGCATGTGGTAGTTCACACCAGCCTTGCCATCGGCGGCAGTGACTTGGGTGAAGTCCTTGGTGGGCTTGCCAGCGGCATCGAGGCCGACATAGAGCTTGCCCTTACCGTTGGCGTAACGGTCGTTGTTGACATATTGATAGTTGAGGGCGATCTTCACGTTCTTGGAGAAGTAGAAGTTGAGACCTGCGCCGTAGAGTTCGGCGGAACCGCCATAGATGGCTTGGTCGCCACGGCCTTGGTAGTCGTTCATATCGAGGAACTCATATTTGGCAACGAGTTCGATGTCGCCCCAGCTGCGGCCAGGACGCACGCGGTTGAACTTGGCACCGTCGGAGTCGTAGCTCTGCTTGCCACCGAGGAGGAGGCAGGCACCTTCCACATACCAGCCTTGGAAATGATAAGGCTTGGTGATATTGACTTCAGGCTTCATGTAGGTCCAATCCGACACCCAGGCACCTTCAAGGCGCAGACCATTGTAGTGGCCAGCAAGTTCGGCAGTAGTAATGAGGTTATACTTAGTATTCTTGATATCATCGGTATCGATGTATTTCTTGCGGCTGATGTTGGTGGTATTACGGGTGCTGAAACGGGTACCACTATACACGCCCATCTCATCGGAAGTCTTGGGGGTATCGTACATCACAGCGCCACCGAGGTGCAGACCATAGTCGGCTTCATTGACGGGACGTACCACAATCTTACCGACATAGGAAAGACCTTCATCCATACCATAGTCCTTGTTGTTGGCTTCCACATAATCGCGAGTTTCCTGGCCTTCGATCTCCTGGAAGAGCACGCTGGCGCTACCGAAGAAATACTTGTTGGTGTACTTGGCGAAGACACCGAGGTGACGGCTGGGAG
Organism: uncultured Bacteroidales bacterium; assembly: GCA_946405575.1. Classification (GTDB taxonomy): domain Bacteria; phylum Bacteroidota; class Bacteroidia; order Bacteroidales; family F082; genus Limimorpha. The sequence continues at coordinate 76,995 of CAMJHP010000006.1, forward strand.
CAAAGGCGTTAATCACCATAGGACGCTCCATGAACATGAGGTAACGCGAAGAAGTGTTGCGCGACATGGTGAAGTCGGGCTTCATGCTACCGACAGTGAACTGCCAGTTCTTCAAACCGTTGTAGCGAACCACAGCGTCTTTCAGTTCGAAGGAACCGTTGGCCAGTTCCATATCCACTTCACCGTACCAATCGGGGGTGATTTGCGTCTTGACAGCGAAGCGGGCGCGGCGGATGCTGGCACCCGAGCCAATCGGGTCGGCCCACTCTTGGGCACCGAAATAGTGACCGAAGTCAACCTGCACTCTGGAGTCAAACCAGAACTTGTAGTCTTTGTCTTTCGATTCGAACACCAAGATACCGTCGCGACTTGAAGTCTCCAGTGCCTTGACGTTCACTGTGTTGCCATACTGGTCGACAGCTTCTTTCTTGTCGGCGTTCTGTGCGAAGGCCATTGAACCCAATACGAGGGCGGCCAACATTAATACAGTCTTTTTCATAGTGAATGAATTTAGTGAATAAATTTATTGAGGTTTTGTGTCGTTTTATAATTGCAAAAGTAGAAAAAAAGTGAATTGTAAGAAAAAACCCTGAAAGTTTTTCAACTTCCAGGGCTTAATAGTGACTTCCTAAGTCAATCCTTTACATTATGATTCTCAATTAATACTAATGTGAGGTACCACCACCAACATGCCATTGATTTACCGTTCCGTGGGGGTTACCAAACAATCTATACGTTATTACATGTCTATGGTAACGAGGCAATAACAAGATGTTGGCTTCCTCATCGTTTAATACTATTCCAAAAGCCCCTAAGTATTCTGCCTTTGTAGCTTCAATCGCTAATGGATTATCGTGTAATTGGCCAGAATAAGGGCAAACCTCAACATCACCATGCTCGTCAGGTTCATAAGCTTCGAGGCAGTGGTCAACAGGGAAAATCCAACCATCCGGAACTGGTCCTGGAGGGGGAAGAGTACCGTTAGGATCAAAATAATGGGTATGATCCACAGTACCATAAGGAAGATCGGCACCACAATAAGGGCAAATAAAACCTCTGGTTGGCTCACCATAAACAGGAGTTTCTGCGGTGGGTATAGAATTGAGGTCAGAGTCCTTTTCAGTCTTTTTGCAAGAATTAAGGCTTAAAGCCATTGTCATCATCAGGCCAGCCACCACCAAGGGCACTAAAAAACTTCTTTTCATCATAGTTCTATGTTTTATTGATTAATACTCATTGTTTGAATTTATCTTGTTGAAAGTGAATTCTCTCTATCTTTTTAGGGCTTTGTTTTTATCACTATACACGCAGCAAAGATAAGTATATTTTTTATGCTTGCAACCTTTTTTCTTATTTTTTTTCATTTTTTCTTATTTCAGCATAAACACCCATACCTTAATTAATAGCTATATCTCTTTCCGAGGAGATTGAATTGTAAGCAAACACCCGCATTGACATACTTGAAATCCTTCACGCTGGCCTGTAGGCGCAAGTGCTGCCACAGCAACATATCCAGACCCAGCAGGAAATCGTTGCCAGTGTATTCCGCCATCAACCTAGCCTGAGGGAAAAATGCTGGCCTGAAAGACACGCCACCCACCAAACCGTTCCATTTGGCATTGTAATGCCTAAAATAATGGCGGTATACGAGTGTCAAACCCAACTCGTTGCCCGAGAATTCGAAGTGCTTGGTCGCCGCAATGTACCAATTCTGGAAATAGAGTTGCACATCAGCCTGGTCAGTATAGAAAGATGTAGTCAAAATATCGTTGCCTCCAATGGCAACTGCCGGACAATATTTGCCTTCTTTCAAAGGCCGTATTTTCACCGATGCATAGCGGTCTTTGCTCCAATTGACTATGTTGCCCTGGGCATCTTTACGATAGATGCGCTCGGTGCACACGTAACTCATTTCCAACCAACTGAAGGGTGTTAGCGCGACATAGTAGTCAAAAGTGTTGTATTTCTTGCCTTCATAGATGAAGCCGGTGTCAGGCATCATAGCCTTGTTGAGGAAATGCGCACCAATGAAGGCATCACCCTCATGGTTCATCTCGGCTGAGGGGATATGAACCAGTCCCGATATGCCCGTATATTGTTGGGCTTTGCCCACTTGGGGCAACAGCCAAAGCAAAAATAATGCAACGATATTACTCAGGTGTTTCATTCTTTTTTGTCTTTTCTGTGATGATGAAATCGGGTTGCATAGTATGGCTGCCCCAATGCAGCAAGTCACGGCTAAACCATCCATCGCGTTCGTTCTCCTCGGGATCGGTACGATAAAAGTCATTCGTAACGTGATGGTACATAATAGCATACGACATTCTGTAGTTGGAAGCGGGACGGAAATTCACCTTGCGGTGAGTGCGATGATATGGAGGCAGCGCAACAACAAACCGAAATCCCGCATCAAATCCTTGAATGTCATTCCATTGACCATAAATTGAAACAGTAGTATGGTTGAAGTGGCGCATTGCCTCTACCTCAAAACCAAAATCTCGGAACAAATACTTTCCTATTATACCACGGAACTGTGTGTTCCATTGCTGCAAATAAATGTCACCACCAGCAGTCCATACAAATGTGTTCATTGAGCCATACCACCACACCGGATTAATTACCACTACTCCAACATATCCAGCCCGCCCTTCGAGAGCAAACCAATCACATAAGGGCAAAAACGCTTTCAAATCCAAACCATATCGTTTTTCACTAAAGACACCTGCAGTAGCTTTGAGATACAGGCTTTTGATACGCAACTCCTTGCTGATATTGAGCGCGTTCACTTGAACATACTTGTAGTCATCACCATAACGGTTGATAACAGGAATAATGGCTTGCCCAGTCAATTGCCAGTGGTGGCCCATATTCCACTTGAAACCCGGAGTAACTTGAAGCAAATACTCATATTGGGTGTAGAAATTCATGTCTCTGAAACTGAAATTCACACCTGAAAAGAAATCCAATCCAGGAGAACTATCTTGACTTATTGCTTTAGGCTGTGAAGACAAAAACAATAAGGCAAAGAATACCATTATGATGGAACTGTGACGTAACGATGATTGCCTATGAAACATTGGACTACATATATAAATCGGCTGCAAAAATAATGAAAAACCTAAAATATGCTGGAATTGCTCACAATTTCCGTTATTTTTCACAAAAAATCCGCAGAACTATGAAAATCAATAAACGATATCGAATTCTCATAATTCCGCGGACTAACCACGCTACTGAACAAGGATGTGTATTCTTAATCTTTGACTTTATCTATCAGAAACAAGTCGTTGATCCAGACTTCAATGTTGGAATGGCGTTGGCCTTTGTCATCGGTCCATTCATTGTTGCGCAAGCTGCCATCAATGGCCACTTGCAGGCCTTTTTTTACGTAGCGTTCGACACGGTCAGCGGTTTTTCCCCAAGCCACAAGTGTGAACCATTGCGTATCGTTCACCCACTCTCGGTTGGCATTCATACGACGTTCGTCAACAGCAAGGCGAAAACGCGCGACTTTGTTGTTGCTAAAGCTTTTCACTTCAGGTTCTGCACCTGGGCGGCCAATCAACATGACCGAATTTCTCATTGTACTCATAGTTTTATTTGTTTATTGGTGAATAATAGTTGTTTTATTGACTTCGAGACTCCGTGACTTCGAGGATTCTTCATCCCGCAGTCCCGTAGTCCCGCAGGCTCGTGTCAGATGTTTAACTGTTTTGTTCTTTTCCCCAGTCGAGGAGGATGAAGTTGTTCAGATGGATTTCTGTCGACATATGGCGTTGGCCGTTCTTGTCGACCCATTCGTTGTTGCGCAAGGCACCGTCAATGGCAATCTGCTTGCCCTTTTTCACCACCTGCGCAACGCGTTCGGCGGTCTTGTCCCAGGCAACCACAGTAAACCACTGTGTGTCTTTCACTTGTTCATTTCTTGCGTTGCGACGTGTTTCGTTCACAGCAAGGTTAAATCTCGTAACGATGCGTTTGTCGTTAAAGGTTCTCGTTTCAGGTTCTGCACCCGGGCGGCCAATCAGCATAACCGAATTTCTCATTGTACTCATAGTTGTGTGTGTTTAGTAATTAATGTATAAGTTTGATTTATCGTGTCGCCCCTCTTGGCAAGTTGCCCTACCAATCGGTTTGACGATGCAAAGTAACAACACTTGTCAAGACTAAGCCGTTGATTAAACGTTTGTAGTCGACTGTAGTCGTTTGTTGTCGTTTGTTGTCGGATATATTGTTTGTAATCAATAATTTAATTTTTAGCCCTACAAAAGCAATTTTTTTATATTTTTGCAGATAATAAGTAAAAAACACTGCAAATGGCAAAAGATTTGAAGCCTCATATCGGCATTTTCGGTCGCAGGAATTGCGGCAAAAGCAGCCTCATCAACCTCCTGACGGGACAAAACATCGCCATCGTGAGCGATACAGCTGGCACCACCACCGACCCCGTCAAGAAAAGCATTGAAATCTTCGGCATCGGGCCTTGTGTGCTCATCGACACTGCGGGTATTGATGATGTGGGCGAGTTGGGTCAACAGCGCGTGGAGAAAACAATGAAAGTGCTGGAGGAAATCGACTGTGCCATCCTCGTCGTCACGGGAAACAACTTCGCCGAGCCTGAGAAACTACTGATTGCCCGAATGAAAGAATTGGCGGTGCCGTTTTTCATCATCCACAACAAGGCCGACGAAGAGCCGCTTCTAGCTGTCGTGAAGGCGGTGATGGAGCAGAATACAGGTGCTACAGTATTGGATTTCAGTGTTTCGAGAAATGACGACATTGCTCCGTTGGTCGAAGCATTGAAAAAGACTATCCCTGAGAGTGCCTATCAGAAAGTGTCGTTGTTGGGTGGCATCATCCAGCCTAACGAAGTGGTGGTTTTGGTCTGCCCCGTCGATTCGGAAGCCCCCGAAGGCCGGTTGATTTTGCCTCAAGTGATGGCCATCCGCGACGTGTTGGACAACGAATGTATCTGTGTGGTGCTGAAAGAAACCCACTTGCAGCAATACCTCGACACCATGCCCAAGCCCGCCTTGATTGTCACCGACAGCCAGGTGTTTGGCTATGTAAGCAAAATCGTATCTGCCGACATCCCCTTGACCAGTTTCAGCATCGTCATGGCGCGTTTGCGCGGCGACTTCGACAACTACGTGAAAGGCACGCCGCATCTCTCACAATTGAAGGACGGTGACACGGTTTTGTTATTAGAATCGTGTACCCATCACAGCACCTGTGAGGACATCGGCCGCGTGAAACTGCCCCGCATGATACTGAAATACACTGGAAAAGACATTCATTTTGAGTATGTGGCGGGTTTGTCGCCCATCGAGCATCCCGAAAAATACGCCATAGCCATCCAATGCGGTGGCTGTATGAGCACACGCAAGCAACTGCTCAACCGCACCAATCTTTTTGTCAATGCAGGCATCCCGATTAGTAATTACGGTATGGCCTTGGCTTATATGAATGGGATTTTTGAGCGGGTGATGGAGCCATTTAAGTAAGAGTTATCCTTCTCCAATACGCGATTTCAAGTTTTCGAGGAAAGCCGCCGTATAGTATTGGAAGAAGTTGAAATTCATAGCTTGGGAAATACGGAAAATCAAGTCACTATCGAGAGAGGATTTGCTGAAGATTTTGTAGACATAATTGCGCGTGCAGCCAATTTCACGCGAGAGCCAGCCCACGCTGCGCTTATCGGCCTTTAATTGTGCTTGGATGAGGTGCCCGATGTGGATATCTTCCTTTTCGTTCATAATGGCGCAAAGATAATGCGGCATAATTAGTCCATATCCATCCATTTCATCCATTTGCAACCGCAAAAATCCTTATCTATTCTTATGAATTAGCAATGGCTTTTTGAAAGTTTTTTTATGTAGGAGTA